>DEOR01000064.1:0-950 GCA_002358345.1 Proteobacteria bacterium UBA3413
ATGATTAATATGATGACATTTTTATCATTTCAATCTTGGGTCGAAGTAATTAGCGATCCAAACTCCCAATAAGATTAATAGAGTCCCTAACATCATGGTAAAAGTTATGGGCTCTGAAAGAATCCAATAGCCAAAAATCATACCTGTAACCGGAACAAGGTAGGTTGGTGTGCTAGCAACAATAACCGATGTTTTCTTGAGCAAGTAAATCCAACCTATCATGCCAATGCCTGTACAAATAATCCCAAGCATCATGACACTGCCAACTGAGTTAAATGTAAAATTATTAGGTGCACCAATGGTTAGCTCGAAGATTGTTAAAGGCGCAGAGAAAATGGCGCCAAAAAATAATGGCAATATTGCCAATACAAATGGATTGATGTGTCTCAATTGACCAAAAAAATTATTTGAAAGACCAAATAAAACAGTGGCCAACAAGCATAAAAATAATGGGAATAAATCTCCATGGAATGAGTTGGAGCCAGTAAATATCAGCAAGCCAAAAAAACCAATCACCAGACCAAAGATTTGAAATTTATTGGACTCCAAGGCAAAAAAATTCACAGCAATAATGAGTGTTATTAATGGGGAAATCCCGTTAAGAACCGCCATGGTTCCGGCATTGGCAGAATGCGCTGCTATGGCTATCAATGGAAAGGGTATGCCGAAATTAATTAAGCCAAGAACCATTAGCGGCTTAAAATTCTCTTTAATGTCCTTAATATGCTTTGGTCTTATAAAGATCAGGGCAAGAAACCCAGAGGAAATCAATAATCGAAATGTGACCTGCATTCCTGGTTGAAGATCAAGGGCTGCCGTTTTTAAAAAAACATAAGCAAGCCCCCAAATTGTGCCCAGGAGAAGGATGAGAAAAAAATTCTTGATGGATTGCATGATGGGTCCAAAAAAACTTAACTCTACTCTTTTTATGATGAAATGATATATTTTTT
>DEOR01000064.1:1218-13373 GCA_002358345.1 Proteobacteria bacterium UBA3413
TCATGCATAAAAAAGGAGCTCCGAGGAGCTCCTTTTTTAAAACTATCTTATCTACTTAGATTCGTTATTACTAAAATGAATAATTAAGAGTTAAGCCGTAAGTCTTGTAGGCATTTGGGTATCCAAAAAATGAAGTTTGTGATGGATCTGCGGTCGCAGGAAACACCGTTGTTAAAAATTCATCATCATTAATATTTTTGCCCCAAAGTGTTAGCGCAAAGTTACCACGATTGATGCCAGCAGAAAAATTTAGAGTATCTTGTTTCTTTCTTCCATTGCCTTTTGAATCTAAGATGGCCTGCCAAGCTACGTTTTCAAGTAACTTCACCTCACTAGCATACAAGTGACTGAATCTAACATACCCATCATATTGACCGGAATTCCAATTCCACGTTGCAGTGCTAGAGATTGTATCCTCAGGCACGTTGGATGGAACGGTTCCAGTTAAATCGCCCGATGCTGACGCTGGGAATGAGTCATAAATAGGATCCATAAATAACCCACTAATAGCTATATCTAAGCTTTCAACAGGAGAGAATACAAGGTCAAACTCTACACCATCAGCTGATTGCGAGCCTGCATTTGCTAAAACAAACCCTGTTCCAATAAAGGTATTTGATTGAAAACCTTTGATCTCTTGATCAAAAATAGCAATATTAAGATAACCATTTGGAAGGTAAATTTTTGCACCTAACTCAAGCACTTCCGCTTCTTCTGGGCTTGCATATCTTTGGCCTAGGCCAGTGTTTGGGCCTGCAGGAGTTCCTGCTGCCTTCAATGCTGCTTGCTCTGTCGCATCAGGCAAAGAGTTTCTTGAAATATTCCATGCTGTTGCTTTAAAGCCAGTTGAAATTCCACCATAAATATTTACAGCATCATTTAATGCAAATGAAAGTTTCGCAGTATAGTCAATGTTGTCATCCTTGCTTTGTCCGTCTTGAGCTGCATTTGGGAAATTAACAAATTGTGGAATGAACTGCAGAGCCTTTAAAGGCAACAATGGATTGAAAATAGGATCTTGAGCTAAAACAGCTGCTTGAGCAGCAGGGAATCCTGCGGCTATTAAGCCCAATGTGCCTATTCCGACAAAATCTAAGTTTGAGAAAACGGCTGTATTGATTTGATTGTAAGAAACTGTTTTTTCATCTTCAATGTAGCTTAGGCCTAAAAGAGCATTCAACCTCTCTGTTAGCTGAATATCAGCTTGAGCAAACAGGGACATCGTTGAGTTATCTTGAGTGGCAGTTTCAGTATTGCCTTGGCCGGCTCCAAATAAAAGAGCATCAGGAATTCCTAAGGCTGCTGAAACACCAGAAATTGCACCTGGAACAAAAGCATCAATGTAAGTTCTCCACAATGAGCCATAGTAGATGGATTCATTGAAGTCCATATCCTCTTGGTAATAGAAACCACCGACAAGCCAGTTAACCTTATCATTATCTTCAGAGTACCATCTGATCTCTTGAGTCATGCCTGAAAGCTCTTTGGAGATTGGGCTGGGAGCAATAATATCCGCTGCATCAAAATCAACATCTTGCACTTCGTAGTTATCAGAAGTTCTATAAGAAGTAATGCTTTCAAGAGTGGTGTTGCTAAAGTTTTTTTCTATGTGCATAGAAAGACCTGCATTTTCTCCGTTAGATACTGGATCAAAAGTAAAAAAAGCTGTTTGAGAAAAAGGATTATTTGGTATCACTTGACCGCCAAGCAAAGCAGCAACCTGATTAGCTGCGCCATAAGCCGTGCTACCCACAACACAACATGTTTCATCGTATTCGTCGTAATCGGCTGTGATTCTGATGGATAGATCATCTGCTGGGGTGATTAATAGCTCCGATCTAAAACCAAACCTATCTCTATCGTTAAGTTTATTGCCTGTAATTGGATTCTTTGATTGACCATCTCTGGTGTTAATATTTGCGCTAACACTGTAGGCCATTGTTTCATTTAATGGGCCAGTGTTATAAATTTTTGCCTGTTTAGAATTGTAATTTCCAAAACTTGTAGTCATAGATGTAAATTCTTCGAACGATGGTTTCTTAGTCACAATATTCACAACACCAGCTGATGCATTTTTACCAAACAAAGTACTTTGTGGCCCTCTTAAGACCTCAATGCGCTCAACTAATGGCAGATCTGATATTTGACCTTGAATCTTGGAGCGATATACGCCATCTACAAACACGGCCACTGATGGCTCAATGCCTGGATTATTGGAACCGTTCCCAAAACCTCTAATAAAGAAAGTTGCATTAGTAGTGGATTGGTATTGTCTAGCATCTAGAGATGGCACCACAGCCTTAAGATCCATCAGATCAACAATATTAGCTTTCTCTATAGTGTCTGCAGTAACAACAGAGACTGCCACTGGAACCTCTTGCAGTGTTCGCTCTGTCTTGGTTGCTGTAACCACAACTTCTTCAACATTATTTGATTGAGCTACAACGCCTTGTCCAAGCACTGCAACAAAACATAAAGCAAGTAGATTTTTATTCATTTGATTTCCCCTAAGTTAGCAGTTAAATGGCGCTCTTAATTGTTGGTTAAAAGTTCCAAAAGCCGTCAGCCAGCTTTTAAAGAAACTAATTTTATACTAAATATCTAAGATTTGAAGTTGCATATCATTATTAAATACCGGGGTGAAGAAGATATAAATAAAATCAATATTCTGACTGCCACAGAAAGTTTGGACTAATATCAAAAGATTCCGTCAGTCTTCTGTGGCATGGTGGATTTATTTGTCGTAAATCCACGGGTGAAGATTAGGAGATGCCATTTAAGCTAAGGCTTAAAGGACTCCAAAGCTTCAGACATTTTTTGTTGAAGAATGTGAATCGCCTGCAAAGGCCTCACCATAACTTTAAAATCAACAATCTTACCCTCTTCGTTCCAGCGGATCATATCAACGCCATTGACGGCAATATCATCGATAAAAGTTTCAAACTCAAGGATGGTATCAAGACCATCCACAACCTCGCGAACATAAGAGAACTTGTCCATGTTAAAGGTTATCCCTGCTCCCATGAGATACATTTTAGTCATCTCTTTGCCTTGGATTGGTTTAAAAACAATGGGTGAGGTGAAGACAACACTCTCATCAAGAATCAATTCTAAAAAATTAGGATCCTCTGATCGATAGCCTTGATACCATTGTTCAAGAAATTTTTTTGTTTGGGACATGGGTGCTATTAAATTAAAAAGTTAGCTGAGCCAATATACAAGAGAATTTTTGGTTAAGGGAATCCGTGCAATTGAAATACTTGCAATGTCTTAAAGCGGCCGACTAATTACTTGCTTTTTCTTAGCTTTCTTAAACGAGCGTACTCATTCAATAGCTTTGTTTCAGTAATCTTGCGACTTTGATGACGCTTAGTCCGAGCTGCTTCAGATTTTTGAATTCTAATAGCTTTATTCATTCTTTCTTAATACTGTCATATTTAAAAAAGAAATGCAAAATCTATTTAGCCCTTGGTTAATTTTTCTAGCCTGGCGCTTAATGATTTAAGTTGAAGATTGTGAGGCGAGCCCACAGATGAAGATTGTGATGATTTTTTTAAAGGAGCTGGTTGATACGCTGCTTTGTCCTTCACGCTCATATAGGCATCTCTAAATGGGACGCCCGTCTGAACTAATGCGTAAGCTTGATCTGTCATCAGCATGCTCTCATCAATGAACTCAGCGGCTCTAGATTGATTAATTTTAATGGATTGAATGAGAGCAGGAACTAGCTCTAAAGCTTTGGCGACCGCATAAACTGAATGGATTAACGAGCGCTTTGTTAGCTGTAGGTCTCGATGGTACCCACTAGGAAGTGACAGAAGATTCTCTAATTCTGCATAGTGGCCTGCAATCACAGAGTAACTGCCCCGCAGCAGCTCTACAACGTCGGGGTTAGATTTATTAGGCATGATAGATGAGCCGGTTAGATACTGGGGCCCCATGGTTAACAAATTAAATTCCTGGGTCATAAATAAGCTCAGATCCCAAGAGAATTTTCTTAAATCTAGCATGGGTTGCTTCAAAGCACTCAGCAGTTCTAACTCAAATTTACCTCGGCTATTTTGAACATACAAGCTGTTCAGCTGTTTTCTCTTGAAGTGTAATTTTTTAGTGGTGACGTCTCGCTGGATGGGAAGATTGACCCCATACCCTGCTGCAGTTCCTAGAGGGTTTAAATTCATCCAGGATTTTGTGGTAGCTAATAACTCAGCGTTATCCAAGAAAGATTCCGCGAAAGCACCAAACCACAGACCCCAGGTTGATGGCATGGCTCTTTGCAAGTGAGTATAACCAGGCATCGGCTCATCAGAGTGTTTGGATGCTTTGAGTAAAAATGTTTTGGCGATTTTAAGGTTTAATCCTTGAATTTGCTCCAGGTGATCTCTTGCATACAAGCGCATCGCAACCAACACTTGGTCATTGCGACTGCGTCCGGTGTGAATTTTTTTACCTAAGTCACCTAGCTCCTTGGTTAAAAAATCCTCTATGGCAGAATGGCAATCTTCATATTTATTGGTGAGCTTAAATTTATTGGTTGTGAATAATTTGGCAAGTTTTGTTAGAGCTGCGACCATCTTCTTTAACTCTGCAGCGCTCAGGATCTTGATTGCTCGCAGTTCTTCTGCATGCGCAATAGAGGCCCTAACATCATAGAGAAAAAGCTCTTGATCTAAAGCAATGTCTTCTCCAGATAAGAATGCATCAATGGATGAGTGTGTGGTGTTAGTCTTGTTATTCCAAATTTTCATTATTCAATAATTCCTAAATTATCATCCCATCCAAAAGCGCTGTTAAGGTTTTGCACGGCTTGGGTTGCAGCGCCTTTTAAAAGGTTATCAATAGTGCAGCAAAAAGTCAGTCTTTTAAAGCTCGTGTCACTCTCAAAGCCTCCTATATATGCAAAGGAAGTATCTCGTGTTTGTTGTAGGTTTGGGGCCTCTGTTTGCACTTGAATCAATGGCTTGGTTTTAAAATAATCATTGAATAAGAGCTCGGCCTCTGCAGCTGCTAGCGGCTTAGTTAAAACAACATTGGCTGTCATGTGGATACCTCTAAAGAATTCTGCAACATGGGGTGTAAAAAAAATGTCCTTGTACATGTGTTTTTTTACTTCTTGCTCATGCGGGTGATTTACTAAAGAGTAGGCAAGGATATTCTCAGCAAGTAAGTCTTGATTATTTCGAGTGTTGGGTGAGGCTCCTGCCCCACTAAACCCAGAGATTCCAAAAAAATTTACAGGGCCCTGAAGTCTATCGACGAGGGGCGCTAGCATGAGCTGCATGGCAGTGGCATAACATCCCGGATTACTGATTTTAGTTGATGAGACGGGCCCTGAGAGCTCAGGAAGACGATATTGCCATGCATCATCAAATCGATAGTCTGAGCTCAAGTCTAAAAGAACTGCTGCAGAATTATGCGCGAGAATCTGATCTATGTATGGAGAAGCCTCCTTGTTAGGTAGCGCTAAAATATACGCATCTTCCATGCCTAGCTCTAAGTTCTGCAGATCTAAAGAAGTATAGACCAGAGATGCATTTTTAGAATAGCCTTGAACGCTCTCTCCTGCCTGAGATGAAGAATACGCCCTTGTCACATACATGTGAGGGTGATCTGACAATAATCTCAGGATTTCCTGGCCAGCAAAACCTCGACCCCCCAGCACTCCTATATTTTTTATCATGAGTTTAATTTACACTTTTTGGCTTGGTGAGCGCATATTCAATGCAGTCCTTGAGCTGGGTATAATCAGTGATGCCAATCCAAAAAACATGCCAATCTGCATGCTTCTGACAGCCTTCACTGATAGATGAATAAAACTTATTAATTGGGTTGTTAGCTCTAGAGCGCCAAAATACCTGAGGGTAGGCTTTACGCATTTCGTACCAAATACCCGCTCCTAACCCCTCTCCCTTAGCCTCGGGAATGACTCCAAATTTATCCATATAGGGAATCTTAAATTCATTAGAAATAGCAATGGTTGCTCGCTCACAAGAGGTCATAAAAATATCGAAGGCGTCTATTGCATCAAAATAATTGTCTGCAAGAGTTCCCTCAAACGAGGATTCTATAATAAATTTAAATTGCGTCTGGACTTGGGAGCTAGGCTGAGCAAATTTATTAACTCGGTACCCTTGTTTTACCATCGTTCCAGACCCAGAGTCAGTAAATAACTCTTGGGGAAGGTTGATAGGCCGGGTGATGGAGACAGAAGAAGTTTTAGGTAAATGGTCCAGCAATGTTTTGATCTGGCTTAACTTTAATTTCATCCCTGAATGTAGCCAATCTTGCTGCATTAACTCTTCATACTCAAGCACTAGATTGATGGTATCTATCAACTTATTCGATTGATCAAAAATTCCGCCTGTCTCAGATAAGAAGATTACCTTGTATGGATTCATGGCTTTCACGAGCTCAACTGTGGCAATATCAGCGTTAATGTTTAGAAGATCTTGATCATCGCTCCCTATTGGCGCAATCACAGGGATTGCACCTGATTCTAAGGCTTGGTTGATTGAGCCTAAATTAACCTCGATGATCTCGCCAACCAGACCAAGTTCTGGTTTGCTCTTAATGCATCTAAAAATATTTGATGTCAAAGATTGTGCGTGAGCACCTTGGAGTTCTAAGGCTTTAACAATCTGTCGATTCGTTTGGCAAAAAATATCTTGGGCAATATCTCTCACCTCTGGCGATGTCACTCGCTGGCCATCTATAAATGAATAATTAATTCCTGCCTGGGTGAGCGCCTCTGAAAGCATGGGTCCTGCCCCATGCATAATCACTGGCTTCAATCCAACCTGATGTAAAAAAACTAATGAGGTTACAAGATTATCTAAATCATTCTGAATAACTGATCCGCCAACCTTAATAATGGCAAAACGCTGTTCTGGTGAAGAGTATTTCTCAATATATTTCTTAATTTCTTTTTCTGAACCTATAGCGCCCAATAACTTGAGAATTGTTTCTTTGATAAAAAACGGAGGCTGGGTACTCACTGGACTATGCCTCGATAAATATTTAGGGCTTGAGAGAGTTGTGACAGGTCCACATGCTCATTGGGCTGGTGAGCATGCCCTATGTCTCCAGGACCAAAAACAATCGCTGGTAAGCCTGCCTGACTGAACAAAGATGCCTCTGTCCAAAAATTCACAGGCTCCGAGAGGTCCAACCCAAGAGTCTGGACCATTAGTTCAAGGGTTTTTAAATCGCCATTAGCAGGCAGTGATGGAGCCACAAACCCAGGCGTGAAGCAAGATTCTTTGTCGATGGATTGAGTATTTATAGCCTCTAAAATTGTCTCAACACTTTGGCCTGGTAAAGGCCTAAAACCAAACTTAACACTCGCAGAGTCAGCAATTATATTGGGCTTAACCCCTCCCTCGATGAGGCCCAAATTAAATGCCAAACCTTTTAAAGGTCCTATCATCTCATCATCAAATAACATCGCCGATTCCAAAGCAGCATGACACCAGTGAGTGAGTTTATGAATTGCATTATCCTGCATGGCTCGATGGTCCGAGCTGTGTCCTGAAATGCCAGAGAATGCCTGGGTTCCTGTATAAATACCTCTGTGACAGGTGACGCCAAGGTTATTGGTGGGCTCAGATACAATGACCCCAGCATAATTTGGTTGAGTGTTAAGAAACTCCTTAATGCATCGACTTTGCCCCGCCTCCTCATCCGTAGAAAATAAAACCGCGTAGTTTTCCAGGCCCTGCTCAATGAGAGTCAGGAGGCAGGCTGCGGCGCCTTTAATATCACAAGCCCCTAGACCAAGCGCTTGATCATTCTTAATGGCCAAGGTCCAAGGGTCAGTTTGCCATCCGTCACCGGCGGGAACAGTATCTAGATGCACATTAAATAAGTACTGAGGATCGCCTTTTTTTAGCAAGATATTAAAAGATCCATCTCCTAGATCTGTCATGCTAGGGCTCAGGTAGCTCAAAGAATTAAGATAGTCCAATAAGCCCGAGGCTTGAATCTGTTTTGGAGGATTAGAGGTATCGCAAGCAACAAGCGCCTTCAGGTGCTTTAGACATAGCTCTAACTCTGATTTCATTTCTTATAATGAATCGATGACCAAGTTGAGGTGCTTTGACCAATGAGCTTAATAAAGCCTTTAGACTCAGCTTCACTCCATTTAGCCGATTGAGCATAGACGCCCTCTTTGCTCTTAAGAATATTTTTAGAATGCACTGCAACCGACTCAACTTTTCCTGGGCTGAGCACAACAACCACTTCCCCGCTGACAGTTTGCTGAGAGTCTAGTAAAAAACATTCTAGGTTTTCACGCAATGGCTCAAAGAAAAATCCTCTATAAACTAAATTAACCCATTCTTGACCAACGCTGGCTTTAAAAGTATTTTGCTTATCTGTTAGCACACATTCTTCAAGAGCGCGATGGGCTGCCATCAGGATCGTGATACCAGGAGCCTCAAAAACAAAGCGCCCTTTCAAGCCAATAATGGTGTCGCTAGCAAAAACCGATCGCCCTATCCCAAAAGATCCACCTAGGACATTCAGAGCTCTCAACAGGTCGGGACCTGCAATCTTTTTATTATTCAGGGCCACAACTTTTCCCTTTAAAAACTTAAGAGTTAATGACTTAGATTGTTTTGGGTATTGATGCGGTAATTTACAGAGTACAAAACTATCCTTGGAGGGCTCCTCCCATACATCAATCTCGGAACCAGAGATGGTCGCTCCCATTAAATTCTCATTGACACTATACTTTTTATGCAGAGATGAGACTTTAAATCCTTTATTTTTTAAGTATTCTTCCTCATAGCCACGGACATTCTGAGTGATGTTTTGGATCTCGCGAATCGGCGTAATAATTTTGTAATCACCATGCGCCATGATTGAAAGATCAAATCTAACCTGATCATTTCCCATGCCGGTGCAGCCATGCGCTATGTACTTTGTTTTAAGCTTCTGACATAACTTAATGGATTCTTTAACAATAAGGTATCGATCCGAGCAAAGAGCTGGGTACTTATTTTGATAAAGAGCTCCTGAATAAATTAAAGGAGTTAAAATTTCTGACCAAAGGGCTTTCTCAACATTGATATTAAGATGCTTGGTTGATCCAAGCTCCATTGCTCTCTGGGTGATGGCCTGCTCTTCTTTGGAGAAGGTGCCGCCAGTGTTCACAAATAAGGTGTGAACCTCATAGTTTTGCTCAAGTAAGTAGGGAATGCAAAAACTTGTATCCAAGCCACCCGAGAAAGCTAAAACAATTTTTTTCTTCATTGTCATTCCTATAAAATTTTTGTTAGCATGGATTTTTGAACATGCTTTCTATTGCCGGCTTCCTTGACAGCCAAACAATACTCAGCATCCATCACGCCATCGGTGGCCTTGATATTCCTTCTAAGCGGTAAGCAGTGGCTGAACACAGCATTGTTTGTTAAGGCCATCTTCTGTTCGTCCACAATAAAATGTTTAAAGTCTTTTCTAAGATTTAATTCAGCCTCTAAATTACCATAATGGGCTAAAGACCCCCAGCTTTTTGCGTAGACTATTTCGGCGCCTGAATAAGCTGAGTCTATGTCATGGGTGATGCTAAAGGTGGTGCCTTCTGTTGCACAGTTTTCTCTGGCAGCGTCCATGTACCTATCATCCAGGAGATAGTCTTCAGAGGGACATAGCAGCTTCACGTTCATTCCAAATTTACTAGCAATGAGCAAGCTAGAATTTGCAACTGCAGTGTTTAAAGGTTTCGGGTGATAGGTCCAAGTCAAAAGGTAATCTTTGCCTTGTAAATTGCCATAATGCTCCTGCAACGTTAGGATGTGAGCAAGCTCCTGACATGGATGCTCAATGGTCTCCATGTTAACAACAGGTACGGTTGAGTACTTGGCAAAGCTATTGATGACATGATCTGTTCTATCTATGCTCCAGTCTTGGAACTCAGGAAAGGCTCGAATAGCTATGCAGTCGCAATAAGAAGATAGAACTTGCGCAACCTCTTTGACATGTTCCTCTGCAGTTCCGTCCATCACAAGGTTATCCTTAAACTCAATTGGCCAGGCATCTTTGCCAGGTTGCAAGATAATCGCTGTGCCGCTTAGCTCACTGATACCAATTTCAAAACTAGTTTTCGTTCTTAGAGAGGGGTTAAAAAAAAGCATCGCAACTGATTTGTTTTGCAATAAAGGTTGATGAGGATTCTCTTTTAGTGAGACTGCAAAATTGACGATATCCTGAAGCTCTGACTTAGACCAAGTTTGGGTAGAAATAAAATGTTTCATAATAAGCGTCAAAGTCCAGCATTAAAGTTACAAATTATAGCCGCATAAATTAAAAAAGGGAGCATGAAGCTCCCCCTTTGATCAAACAAAAATGAACTAACTCTTCACTCCTGAGACTGATGTGGATGAGGATCTCAAGCCTTTGACTCTTTTGTATAGAGTGCATTTTTGTGTCTTGGTATCAAAAGTGAATGCTTTCACGATGTCTTTGGATTCGGCTACTTCTGAGCAACCAGCAATAGACGAGTATTTTTTTGCTTTTTTGACTGCAAAAACACTTCCATTTACAGAAAATCCTTCTTGTAATTCAATGGCTGCATTTGCATAGAATGGTAGTGAGAATAAAACTGCTGTTAAAATTAACTTTTTCATCATATCGATTCCTTATGTTTAGATTAAATGCATATATAAAATATTTATGCATGTGTTCAGTGAACACATTAACTATACCATTTTATGTTGACAGTGCAAACATAAACTCTATTAATTATTGAATATAAAGGATATTTAGTGATAATAAGACTATGCCAACCCTAAAAGAACTAATCAATGAAGCTCACGTCTTAGTGCCCACAATTACCTGCAAAGAACTATCGGAGAATGTAGCCGAGTTCTTCATTATAGATGTTAGGGAAGGCTCTGAGATACGAGAATCGGGGATGATTGAAGGTGCGACCAATATACCTCGAGGTTTGCTTGAATTCAAAGTTCAACCTAATCCAGAGGGTCTTGCAGCGGAGACGCCGATTCTAGTTTATTGCGGCGGTGGGAGTAGAGCGTCGCTTGCTGGCAAAACATTAAAGGAGCTAGGGTTTAGTCATGTAAAAAATTTAGAGGGTGGCTTTAGAAGTTGGCAAGAATTCTCATCTTAGCGAAGAGTGGGCAAGAGATTTGCCAAGGCATCGAATGCAGCGTTCTTATATTCCGGACTAAATCCAGCCATAACTTCACCTTTAACAGCGCAACTCCTATAGGCGGATACTCTAGCTGCTGGATCAGAAAACTCTAAGTTAATATTATTTGGATCATAAACTTTCTTGGTCACGGCGTTGAGTTTAAATTTACAATTATTCCAACTATAGGCATCCGGAAGCAGATGCAGTGGATTTGGTCCGTCAAATGAATGAAAGGAGCGAGGATAGAGAGTAATGTTAGCATTCCCTCCCCCAGTATTAATCTCAGATACTAGCTCAACACAAGGTCCTGGTGGCGTGTAGTTGTCTTCCTCCCCCATGTAGATTTGAAAGACATCACTGTCCCAGTTATTATTATCGGGCAAAGCTAAGCATCCTGGGTACCACAAGAGATAGCCCGCATATGAAGCGCCTGGTTTATTTAAAGCTTGTTGCAGCGGCATCCATGCATTAAAAAGAGCTGCTGTGCCACCCAAGCTCCAGCCTGCAGAATAGATTTTGGTGTTATCAAACCTTGGGTCATCCCACAAAAGATTTAAGGACATGGCCATCTCGTAAATCATCGTTTCGCTGGTAACATTCATCTGATTGCCGACCGTGCTATTGACCCCCCTAGAGTCGAAAGGATGCATAGCAAACACAATAAAATCAGCTTGTCGCATTTGCTCGATGTACTGTAAATGATGCTCTCTCCAATTTGATGACCCGTGAGAGGCAACAATTACAGGATAAGCCTGAGCTGCATTATAGTTATTGGGAAAATGTAGGACGCCAAAAACTTCTAAACTCTCTTGCTTGTTAAGACCATCGTTAAAAAGATTTTCAAACCCTAAAATATTTTTTGAAGGAAACGCAATGGTTTCTTTTAAGTAGGACGTTGCATTGGCTGTTGGTTCTGAGCACCCAATAAGTAAGAAAGTTAGTAATGAGATAAATAAAATCTTCATATTAAAAGCTTAACAAAAAAAAGAGGGCATATGCCCTCTTT
>DEOR01000064.1:13424-14906 GCA_002358345.1 Proteobacteria bacterium UBA3413
GAGGGCATATGCCCTCTTTTTTATTAGACTGTATATTTCTTACCAGTAGTAACCTACTCTTAAACCATACTGAGAAGGTGCTGAGTAAGATCCTCGTGGTTGACCAGCTTCTACGCCTCTGAACCATGCAATCTCTTCATCAGTCACATTGTAAGCGTACGCTTGAGCATACCAAGAAGCATCTCCTGCAGGTTTATATGTAACAACGAGATCTAACATATCCCAGCTTGGTCTTTGATCACCAAATTGATCAACAGGGTCTTGGAAATATCCAGGCTTATCAACAAAAGAGTCGCCTACGCCTGTTCCATATCCACCTAGGTCATTAGCATGCTTGTCTGCATTCCAAATAGTTAGATAGTCCTCTGCTTGCCAATGATAGTTGATTGAAGGAGCCAAAGTTCCCATCGAGCCTAAATTAAACGTATGCTCATATCGAACTGTGAGCGCTAAATTCGGTGAATAAGGAGTTTCATTACCTTTCAAGTTAACTGAATTC
Organism: Proteobacteria bacterium UBA3413; assembly: GCA_002358345.1. Classification (GTDB taxonomy): domain Bacteria; phylum Pseudomonadota; class Gammaproteobacteria; order Magnimaribacterales; family D2472; genus D2472. The sequence continues at coordinate 13,924 of DEOR01000064.1, forward strand.
TCTGGAACATTTGCAATAGAAGCTCCGTAGTCAGGCCTGCCAAACTGGGCATCCTGTCCGTAGTACCATTGCGTAATGAAATCTGAGGTAACTTCTGTATCCATTTGAGTAACCCATCCGCTTAATTTGCCACCTTCATAAGGAATAAAGTCAAACTCGAACTCAATACCACTCATCTCTTGCTCACCAAAGTTTTGAGTTCCCCAGATAGTGATTACCTGAACCACATCAACCATTTGGCCTGTGACATAGTCGTACTCTTGAGCATTTCTAGAATCTACGGGCACATTTCCTGTGAATTGCTTGCCGTCATATGTTGTCCTGTAGTAGTTAAGGGCAACATTTAATCTATTTTCAAGATATTTAGCTTTGTAGCCCATCTCAAATGTCAAAGCATCTTCTGGGCCATATGAAGTATTCACCACTGAGCCCGGGCCTTCAGGGTGAAGACTATCAGATCCACGAACATATACATCTGTAATACTCCCAGCCTTATATCCTGTAGCAAGGTAGCCATACACAAATGCAGTATCGGAAACATCCCAGTCCAGACCTAGTCTCCAATCAAAGTTATGATAAGTTTTAGCAACATCATTAGAAGTTGTTTGAACCATACATCCTGTTCCGCCATAGTAAGGCCCGCCACCGTATGGTCCGCCACCTGCTGTACAGTTTACACCGGCATATTGTCCGCCAGCGACATGGAAGTTAGGCGCCAAAGCATTGAGTTGAGGCAACCATTGAGTTCTATTGCCCCAAATTTCTGTACTTGTATAACAGCTGTTCCATACTGAACATTCCCAGTTCTTACCACCTTGATCTGATTTTTTTTCTTCAGTATATCTACCACCAACGGTTAGAAATAAGTCATCATTTAATGCGTAAGTGGCTTGACCAAAAATAGCCTTTGCTTCGACAATTCTGTTTGGTTGGTCAAAGATGCTATCGCCATTTAAAGTAGCATGGAAATAAGCCAGCATGTC
>DEOR01000064.1:15074-16216 GCA_002358345.1 Proteobacteria bacterium UBA3413
TGCTTTGTAATCTTCAATGACAAACGCCATATCATAAGCAGCGTTAGCTCCGCCATCAGTATCCCATTGGGAATACTGGGTAAGCTCTTGAGATCCCAACTTAGCTGTCAAGTCATAGTCGCCCAGGTCTTTATTATAAATTAAGCGTATAGATTCAATGTTGATGTCGAGAACACCTGGAACATTGACATAAGAGGTGTACCGATCCTCTGTGCCTTGTAAATCAGAGCAAGTATTTGCAGGGTAAACTGCTGGGTCACCTTGCAATCTTCCTGTTCTTTTAGCCATCATTTCGCATGAGTATGTATTCTGCCAACCAGCTCCGTCATCTTGAAAAACTTCGTATTGAATATTTAAATCACTTGTTTCATCAATTACAAAGAGTGCGCTTAAGCGGTACGCATGATTATCAACATTATTATAAAAGGTTGAGGGATCTGCTTTAACCTTGGATTGAGGATTGCCAAACTGCCAACCTGGATCAGTCCAACAACCTGCCTGCCATGACTGGCAACCTAAATACCATGCATAATCAGTCCCTGTAACTTTTTGGCTTTGGTCGGTGATTGGGGTAAATTGATCTTGAATGGATTGAGGTAAGAATCTCCAATCAGGCTGAGAACCATCATAGTAGCCATTTAGGTAAGAGTCTTTCGATTGATCACTGAAAGCAAAACGAATCGCAATATCATCGGTTAGAGGGAGATTGTAGTGACCCTGAATGCCTTGCTCATTAAACCGTCCTGCATTAACAGTAATAGAACCGCCCTGCTTCTCAAGGTTGGGTTTTGCAGTAATAATATTTAAAGATCCTACAATAGAGTTCCTACCATAAAGAGTACCTTGGGGGCCTCTTGAGAGTTCAGCTCTTTCTAGGTCAAACATTAAAGCTGCTGCGCCTTGGGGTCTTGCTACATATAAGCCATCAACGTGGATACCAACAGCAGGATCGCCAACTTCTGTCACATTGTTTGATCGCACACCTCTCAAAGTAATAATGGGTGCAGAAGTATCAGTGCTATTTTGAATAGATAAACCTGGCAGTGAATAACTTAGGTCTTTAATATTGGAAATGCCGTATTGAGTTAGCTGCTCTTGCGTCACTGCAGAAATAGCAATTGGAGTTTCCATGATGCTGGTTT
>DEOR01000019.1:0-848 GCA_002358345.1 Proteobacteria bacterium UBA3413
ACCTGAGCAACAGAGTCTGATGCAGTTGTATTGGATGCATCTTTGTCTGCTGGTGTAATTGGATTATCAGCCATCACAAAAAACGGAAGGACCAATAATAACAAGGCTATTTTAAAATTATTCATGAATTTTTTCCCCAAAAAAATATTTGTACTAGTGAGATTATGTTTAATTGACAAGGTTGTCAAGTTTGATGCAAATTTATCATAAACCTTTGCTCTATATGATCTTTCAATACAATTCAGCAAGATTTAGAGATTTAATAGATGTGTATGTTGAGGCCATAAAAAAGGGGATAAAAACCCCCTTTTAGCTTTGTTGTATGAATCCTTAGATCACTTCACAACTCTTGTCCACAAATGATCTGAATGGTTCATAACATCTAGTTTCATATCAGCAAGCTCTTCTTCATGTATTGCTGAAACAGCGTTGACCTTCACTGCAAAGTCAGCGTAACTATCGTATCCACAATAAAAATTCCAAGTCATCTCTGGGCCCCAGAAATGCTCGGTCATATTGCAGCCACCAAAGGCGGTGTTATAAGCATCAAATAAAATTTTAGCATTGGCGCGCTTCTGATTGTCAGTGAGGTAGGGACCAAAACTGTACTTCGCCTCTAAAACGTATGCTGTAGGTGTTGTAAGATTTCTTTCCACTACTGCTGCTAACTTATCAGTGTGATCGCCAAATAATTGTTTTTGAGAGCCGCCTAATGGAGTAGAGTCTAGGTCGTCGTTGATTTCAGCAAATTGCTCCCAGCTATCAAAATAACAATAGGTCATAAAAGCTCTATCGCCCCCAAATTGATGCTGCAACATGCCGCAAGCGTTGTAACCATCTTTTTCCAG
>DEOR01000019.1:1009-3032 GCA_002358345.1 Proteobacteria bacterium UBA3413
GATGGTCCCCACCCTCATGATGCGCAGCACTTAAGGTAAAGCTCATTGCCATTAGGCAAAGTGAAATTTTTTTAATCATCGTATTTTTCCGTTTAATTTAAAGACACAAACATTATCATGGGGACAGGTATTGATCAATAAATTCTTCAATGTTAGTATACCCCCCATGGGTATTAAATATTTTTATACATTTCTTTTGTTGATTGGCCCAATGTTTCTTGAGTCAAGACCTATCTCTTATTCAGGTGGGTCAACTCTCATGCTGAAATCTAATGCAATGCAGAATTCTGCCTACTACCACTACTCCCCTTCTTATAAGTTCTCTATTGGCATCGAACAGGTTAAAGATAAATACTTCGATGCTGATTATTCATCCTTGAGACTAACCTACCTATTGAATAGAAAAAATACCCAGCACTCTCAGCGAAATCTATACCTTCAATCAGGCATCTCATCGGATGGGGTCGATCACTATTTTTATGGGGTTCATGGTGACTGGGAAACGAGGCGACTGTTCTCGGGATTTGGCTACAAAGAAACTCAAACAGCATCACTGGATTATGCAGAGAAATATCTTCAGTTAGGAGTTGCACCTTACATTGGTGAATATGGTGATCTTCATACGTGGCTCATGGTCAAAGCTAAACACGACGAACTAACCAACGAATGGAATACATATCCAGTGCTAAAATTGTTTAAGGGGAATGCTCTAATGGAGATTGGGTATACTGATGCTTCAGAATGGGATATTCATTTTATGTATAGGTTTTAATTAAAAGAAGAAGATATGAAAAATTTTTACTTACTGTTTGTCATGATTGCTGCTGTTTACACTAGCGCACAGGATCATCAAATGCATGACATGGAGGGCCGCAATCATGAAGGGCATCTTCATGACACCATGGTTGATGGAAAACTGCTCGAGGTTAACGCAGAGCGATTTGACGACTTCGTTTTAGGGCTCGAGGGAAAGCAAGTTGCCATAGTTAGCGTGAGTGGAATGGTTTGTGATTTTTGTGCCAGAGGCATTGAAAAAACATTCTCTAAAGATAAGACGGTGTTAAAACTTGATGTGGATTTGAGTGGTGGCAAAGTTTTGATTGCCTTTGATAAAGATAAAAATATTGATTTTGAGGATATTAAAAAGAAAATTCTTTCAAATGGCCAGAACGCAACAGATCTTCAGATTATTAAAATTTAAAGATGGAGATAGAGCCCACCATTGATGAAAAAACAGCTAATTTTTTTTCGTTGTTTGCTTCATCCTCCACTCTCGTATGCTGTGCCCTGCCTGCTATTTTTGTCGCCATAGGGGCGGGAGCTAGTTTCGCAAGTCTGGTGAGCACTTTTCCCTTTTTAATCACTCTGTCACAGTACAAGATCTATATAACCCTCTTTGCCTTGGTGATGCTGCTAATTGCAGGGTATGCCAATTACAGAAATTACAATCTCCCCTGCCCTGCTGACCCCAAGCTGGGTCGCTTGTGTATGAAGACAAGAAAAAGATCTAGGGTGATTTACTATGTGTCAGCTGGTATTTTTATGTTTGCAACTCTCTTCACCTATCTAGTCCCACGCTTTATATAAAATGAAGCATGCAACTCACAAAGATCAGCTTATTAATCTAAAAAAGATTGAAGGGCAAGTGCGGGGGTTGCAAGCCATGATTGAGGAAGAGAAATACTGCGTAGATATATTAAATCAAGTAAAAGCAGTAAAAAATGCCTTGGTTTCTGTTGAAGGCAAGATTTTAAAAACTCATTTAAGAGCTTGTATTAGGGACTCCTTAGCTGAAGAGAATTTGGTTGATAGCAAAATTGAGGAAATCGTTAATTTATTAAAAAGATGAAGATCGTCATTAGAAAAATTCATAAATACTTAAGTTTGTTTATTTCTATTCAGTTATTGCTATGGACCATTTCTGGGATTTACTTTGCATACAATCAAATTGAGTTAGTTAGAGGTGAGCATTTAAGAAATCAGTCATACGATGAGATTGATTTTAATTTGCAAGAGCTGCCGC
>DEOR01000011.1:0-3766 GCA_002358345.1 Proteobacteria bacterium UBA3413
TAAATAGCTATGCAAATCAACAGCTGTATCTGAGCCTGCTCCGAGCACAGCGCCAACGAGGGCGCACATCTCTAAGTTTGATAGCTTGGATCCTTCGTCCTCTGCCAAGATCAGGGTGGAGAGAAAATCGTCGCCAGGATTTGCTCTTCTTTCATCGATGAGCTCATTTAGCAGATCCAGTCCCTCGGGAACACCTTTAATAGCATCCTGTCTTTCTTCTTGCGATAACATAGGATTGATTCCTCGCACTACTCCGTAGGCTAGAGAATCAAAGATTGGAAATTTTTCTCTGGGGATTCCAACGAGGCTGGCGATAGCTTGGGTGGGAACAATTTCCGCTATCTCTGCAGCAAAGTTAAAGGATGTTGGTGTGCCAATTTCATCAAATCGCTCTTTAATTAGCAATTTAAATCTATCTTTCATTTGCTCCATGATTCGAGGGGAAAAAGCAGGCAATGCTAATTTTCGTAAACGCAGATGATTTTTTCTATCTAAAAAAAATAAATTATTGTTCATTAATTTTTCAAAGGCATCCATGTCTTCAAAGGCTTTTTTTGCCGGAGCATGTTCCCACAAATTAAAGTCCGTTGAGAGTCGTGTATCTAACAAACAAGAAATGATATTTTGGTGCCCAGTCACCAACCAAGAATGCCATGCTTCAAATCTTGCAATCGGAAATTCAGCACTTAATTTTTTTAGAGTAGGAACAGGATTATGGATGAAGTCTTTAGAAGATGGGTCAAAAAAATGATCAACGCTGATGCTGGAGTGATCTGCCATAGTATTTGTATTGGTTAAAAGATATTTGGGTTAGGTAGGTCACTTCTGGTTAAAATTGAGTCAACCCTATCCTTAAAAGCTTGCTCACTCTTTTCATTTTGTGGGTTAATCCAGTAATTGCCTTTTTTAATCTCAGCCAAGCAAAATGAAGCGACCTCCTCAGGTTCAGTGGTTTCCATCTCAATACCCATAGAACTCATCATTTCTAGCATGTCTTCTACAGAAGAAATGGGGTGAACCGGGGCATTTGGATCTCGCGCTAACTCTTCCGGTCTATTTCTCTCGGCTGAGAATAATTTAGTTCTCACTGTATGAGGTCCTGGGAAGAGAATCGAGACCTTCACATTTGCCTCGGCCTGCTCAAGCTGAAGCTTTAAGACTTCGGTGATGCTAGAAACAGAAGCTTTGGATGAGGTGTAGATAGGTGTTGAAGGCAAATTAATAAAAGCACCATTCCCCGAACAAGTATTGATGATCCTGCTTGCTTCTCCATGGGCAAGCATCCCTGGAACAAAAGCCTGAATGCCATGCAGCACACCCATCACATTAACGCTGTAAGCCCACTGCCAATCATTTGGCTTGGTTTCCCAGATTGGGAGCATCTCAGCAGGAGCCACGCCAGCATTATTAAACAAGAGATGCACAGGACCATGCTCAGATTGACACCAGCTAGCTAACTGAGTCATTGATTCAGGATTCGATACATCTGCAACTTTAAAATGAACATCAAGAGACTCATCTATTAAAGCTCTGGCAGAACTCTCGAGACTGCCGGCTTCAATGTCAGTCAGAATAACTTTGGCCCCTTCTCTGGCCAAGGCTGAACCAATTGCCAGACCAACACCAGATGCACCACCAGTCACAACAGCCAGTTTGCCTGTAAAATTTTCCATAGTTAGCGCCTTTATAATAAGTTATACAGAATCGTAACGAGAATGCATGAATGGCACATAGGACATTGCATCAACTTCTTCTACCACCGAAGCATTTGAAGATGAGCCGCCCTCTTCCCAGACCAGCGAAACCATCTCCTTGACCGGAAGATCAATTACAGGATCCATGGGTGATTCTCTAAGAATAATTTCTCCGTTGAGCTTTGTGTGAACTGTTTGGGTTCTATGCATATTAATCCTTACTAAAAGTGGGTTCTGATCCACCAGCTTATTTTGCTCGCATGATGGAAAAACTTTGAAGCAGTAAACGTCGTCAGTAAAATTAGAAGTTTCTAGTGACTCTGTGGTCTTACCTCTCAACTCAAGATAGGTTATTCCATGACGCGTAACTTTAGCGACGCAGTCCTCACCTTCCTTGGAGGCAGTCACATCAGCAATTTTTTTAGGCTCGCCATAAGTCTCTCTGCCACCAACCACGATACCCTCACCTTCCATAGGCATGGTAATTTCATAAATACCTTCTTTGCCCTGATACATACAATTAACACCAAAGGTTGCTGCGCCAAACTCCATGCCGCCCATAAGGTCAACAAATACTCTTGAAATTACGATTCGTACCATCGGATTTGCATGCACAGACAGGGGCGCTGGTATCAATTTCTCAATGAGCCCTGGTTCAGTTTTATACCATGCTTTGATTGCATGCATTTTTGCATCAAAAAATTCTAAATTATTTTCAGCAGCAGCAATTAACTGCTCTTGAGTTTTGACATAACGTAATTCTGACATAGGTGTTCCTCTTTATTTTTACTTAATGATACATTTTATAAAATATAATTAACAATAGTATATTTCGTAAGTTTTAAGCTATTGTTTATGAACAAATATGTTGATTCAAGTTATTAATAATGAAATCATTACTAACTTGAAATAATATTTTTTAATTAATTTAAATTAACGAAGGGGAGCATTATGCCGAAACAAGAATTTCCATTTCCAATGCCCAATGGTTGGTTCTGTGTCACCAGAAGTCATGAGTTAAAGACTGGGGAGGTGAAGTCACTGAAGTTCTGTGAAAAAGATGTGGTTGCTTTTAGAACCGAGACAGGAGTGGCAACGCTTTTAGATGCCTTTTGCCCCCATCTTGGGGCTCACTTGGGAGAGGGGGGCTGTGTTCATGGTGAGACTATTGAATGCCCGTTCCATGCATGGCGCTGGAATACCGATGGAACTTGTGCTGAGATTCCTTATGCAAAAAATTTTCCACCCAAAGCAAAGAAAACCAAAATTTTTAACTACCCCTGCGTTGAAATTAACGGTTTTATCTGGGCATGGCACCACCTGCTGCAAGAAGAGCCGACCTGGGAAGTTCCTGCAATTGAAGGGTTTAATGGTGAGGATGATAAATGGGGAAAGATTCATTACTACGACTACAACATTAATACCGTATTACAAGAGATTGCAGAAAATGATGTGGACCAAGCTCATTTTCCAAAAGTGCATGGGTCGCCCAGTCTGCCAGAAACAGAATCTATTCAGGATGGAATCTATAGAAAAACAATCGCAGAGACGCTTATGAATCCAAACAATGATAGCGTCTCAGAGAAACACAAAGTTCCCGATCAAGGAATGTTTACGACGACCTTTACCAGAGAATCTTGGGGGCTAGGAACCGTTGGATTAAAAATGATCAATCTCCCGCCTGATGGGGGTGAATTCATTATGATCAATGCATCATGTCCAGTTGATAATAAAAATTCCATCCTGCGCTGGTCAATGAGAGTCTCAAAAAATATTGAGGATGAATTGGGCATGGCAATTATCGATGGTATTGCAAATGGTGTCCTCGATGATATGCCAATTTGGGATAACAAAAGCTATGTATCTGAACCTATATTATGCGATGGTGATGGTCCAATTAATAAGTTTAGAAAATGGGTTGGCCAATTCTATTCAGTGCCAATAGATAATAGATAATTGGCAAAAGTACACTTTTTTTATTCGACAATGAATGCAGGGAAATCCACTGCCCTGCTTCAATCCAACTTCAACTACCAAGAAAGAGGAATGGACACTTTATTGTTCCTTCCTGA
>DEOR01000011.1:3928-8227 GCA_002358345.1 Proteobacteria bacterium UBA3413
GAAAAAACCCATTCACTGTATCTTGATTGATGAGGCTCAATTCTTAACCAAGGATCAAATACGTCAAGTTTGCAAAATTAGTGATGAGCTAAATATTCCAGCAATGTGCTATGGGATAAGAACTGATTTTCAAGGGCAATTATTCGAAGGCAGCGCAGAACTTTTGGCGCTGGCGGATTACTTAATTGAATTAAAAACTGTTTGTGATTGTGGGCGCAAGGCCATCATGGTTGTCAGGCTTGATGAACATGGCAAAGTTGTGACCGATGGAGATCAAATAAAAATTGGTGGGAACGATACTTATAAAGTTTTCTGTCGCAAACATTTTCGAGAGCTCACTCAATTAATCTAATTAGCGCTTTGCTCTAATAAAGGATTTTAAATATTTATACGATGGGTCTGTGTGATCTGACGTGCCAAGATTAGCGCCCTCAACCATTGGATGGGTTAGATTCACCTGAGATGGATCCTTGACGTATGCCCAATCAGCATCCACAGCCCTGCTTAAAAATTTCCAAACACCCTCTCTTTTCTCGTACCGATCAAAATACCTGCCGCCAATTAATACATCAAATGGGCCGGAGTCAGAAAGAACCTGGTGGAAAGCTATAATATAGGTTTCACCTTCTGCTTGATGGCCTGCTATCTTAATATTATGCGTCGTCACGTTATGATGCAAAATACCCATAGTCTTCTGAATCTCTGGGAGCATATCAATAAATTCCATAGCCTTGCCTTTAAAAAAAGAACCATGATCATCATATGCATCCTCATGATAAAGCTCTCGCATCAACACATGATCATGGCGATCCGCTGCCCGGCAATATAGATGCACCAATTCTCTAATCGATTCCTTGTCAATGATCTCTTGAATTGTCCTGTCAATATCACTCATACTTAACTTTATAAAATAACTTATTAATTAATATAAATTATAATTTTTATTAATAACAATTAATTAATGCATGAAAAATAATACCAAGCACCCATTCCTTGCGGCTTCAGGATCCATTGGAAGTTTAGAGCTAAAAAATCGAATGGTGATGGCGGCTATGGGATCTAATTTTGCTGGCCAGGATGGAAAAACAACTGAGCAGCTTGAAGCTTACTATGAAGAGAGAGCTCGTGGCGGCCTTGGGTTAATCATCCTTGAAACTTCGGCTGTTAGCTGGCCTGCTGGTGCCTCCATGCCATTCATGCTGGGCTATTCAAAGGATGAGTTTATCCCTCACCTGCAATCTCTCACAGCTAGAATTCACAAACATGGTGCAAAAGTTGCAGCTCAACTCAACCACAGCGGAAAGATAGCTCAAGAAGATACGATTGCTGGACGCCCTATTCCCGTTCCCTCCATCCCCAAATCAGAACGCAGTGACATGTTTGGCTTGCTGACCCAAGATGAAATAATGAATTTTATTAAAGCTGGAGGGCCAGATGGCAAAGGTCCTAGATATCATGAATTAACAACTGATGAGATTCAGATTGAAATTCAACACTTTGTTGAGGCCGCAATCAGGGCTAAAAAATCCAATTTTGATGCGGTAGAAATTCATGCAGGACATGGGTATCTCATTTCTAGTTTTCTATCTCCGGCTGTTAATAAAAGAACGGATGAGTATGGTGGCAGTGTCGAAAACAGAGCGCGGCTCTTAGTAGAAATAATCTCTGCAATTAAAAAAGAACTCACGAATGATTTTCCAATTCTGGTTCGACTCGATGCAAACGAATACAGAATTGATGGCGGAATCGTTCCGGAGGATTTTTTAGTCACAGCAAGACTGGCTGAGCAAGCTGGAGCCGATGCCCTGGATGTGAGCGCATATGGAAACACAAGCAAGGGAATCGCCTTTACAGAAGCCCCGCTAGTGCATGAGCCAGGCGGTTTTTTAAAATTTGCACAAATGGCCAAGCAAGCTGTATCCATTCCTATTATTGCAGTGGGTAGAATTGAGTTAAATGTCGGAGAGCAAGGGTTAAAAAATCATGATTTTGATTTTGTGGCCATGGGACGAAAAATCCTAGCGGACCCTATGCTACCGAATAAAGTGCTGTCAGGTCAGGAGCACTTAATCAGACCTTGTATTTATTGCTATGTATGCGTGAGTCAAATTTTTATTAATCAACCCATGATGTGCGCTGTGAACTCCCAGCTAGGAAATGAGCATCTGCATGAAAATATTATCTGCTCAGATGCTAATAGAAAAAAAATTCTTGTTATCGGGGCTGGCCCAAGTGGCATGGAGGCGGCAAGATTGCTTGCATTAAAAGGCCATGAGGTTGAAATATGGGAAAGAGATAGAGACATTGGCGGGACGGTTAGGATTGCTGCGTTAGCTTATGGACCCAATGGTCGCTTGATTACATACCTGGCCAATGCATTGAAAAATCTAAAGGTTAAAATTAAAACATCGACCACTGCAACTGCTCAAAATATTGCGGAATATAAACCTGATCATGTGATTGTAGCCGTTGGAGCAAACAGGGATGCGCCTGAAATACAAGGCAAAGAGTTGAGGCATGTTTTTGATGGGGAGCAACTCAGGGGATTATTATTTGGGTCTGATGCGACGGCAATCAAAAAACTTTCATTATTCCAGCAATTGATTATAAAAATTGGAACAGCCAGTCAGTTACTTAGAAATATTACAGTTCTGACACTGCTAAGCAAAGTTTGGATGCCTCTGTCAAAAAATATTATTATTATTGGCGGCGATCTCGTTGGCCTGGAGCTTGCAGAATTTTTAATTGAGAGAGGTCGGTCTGTCAAAGTTCTTGAGCCATCTGTGTCTTTAGGCAAAAACTTAAGCATTGTTAGAAGATCTAGAGTGGTTCACCTTTTAAGAGAGCACGGAGCGGAGTTATTAACCCAAGTGAACATCAGAGAAATTACAAAGGATGGGGTGCTGTATGAGCATGCTGAAGAAGTACATTTAGATCAAGCGGACCAGGTAATTATTGCAATGGGTGCTAACCCAAATCTTAGTCTATCAAATGCAATTAAAGCTCAAGGCATACCGACCAGCACTATCGGAGATTGCACCTCGGTTGGCTACATTCATGGCGCTATTGCTGAGGCTAGAGAGGCTGTTTTAGATCTTTAAGTTATTGGCCAAATAAAGCTTCTTGGACGGCCTGATGCTTCACTTCTCCGCCTTGAATGTTCAAACCGTTATGCAGATGCTCGTCATCATTTAGGGCTACATCTATGCCTTTGTTAGCAAGATCAAGAATAAATGGAAGAGTCACTTGGTTTAAAGCATGGGTAGCAGTTAAGGGCACAGCTCCCGGCATATTGGTCACGCAATAATGAACCACCCCGTCTTTTATATAAGTAGGCTCATCATGATTGGTCGGTTGGCTGGTTTCAAAACATCCACCTTGATCAATAGAAATATCTACCATGACGGTACCTGGGGTCATATTTTTTAACATTTCTGCGCTTACAACTTTGGGTGCCTGTTTGCCCACGACATATACAGATCCAATCACCAAATCAGATACAGATAATGCATCGGCAATGGCCTCTTCGGTTGATTGAATGTACTCAATATTCTGAGAGCCAAAGATGGCTTGCAGAGCATTCAATCGCTTCTCGGATAAATCAATAATCTTGACATAAGCATTATTTTGAATCGCTTTCTGGATAGCTTCTGTTCCCGCTACGCCCGCCCCTATAACAGTCACAACCCTAGGGTCGAGATCGCCAAACGATCCTATTAAAGTACCGCGACCTTTGTTTTGTTTTAAAAGATGATAGGAACCCACCACGATACTTAACTGCCCTGCAATAGCACTCATTGGAGCAAGGAGTGGTAATGCTCCAGAATCACTGGTAACTGTTTCATATGCAATGCCAGTTACGCCTGTCTTGATCAATGCATGAGCTTGTTTTGGGTCGCCCGCTAAATGCAAGTAGGTGAACAATGTATGAGAGGAATTCAGATAGCCGAGCTCTGAAGGCATGGGCTCTTTAACCTTCACAATTAACTCAGAGGCAGCGAAAACCTCTGCCGCGCTCTCTAAGATTTGCGCTCCAGATTCTATGTAATCGCTATCTAAAAATCCGATAGCAGACCCAGCACCCTGTTGAATAAAAATGTCATGGTTGAAGGCTTTGAGGGCTTTAACAGACCTAGGAGTGAGGCCGACTCTATATTCGTTGTTTTTAATTTCAGTGGGGACGCCGATTTTCATGGGGGTAATATACCAAAAAAAGGGTTAATAAAAAGTAAATGTTTCTTATGGAATAATAACTAAAGGTTATGCTAGATGAAGCTCATGCAACGATTATTTTTTATA
>DEOR01000061.1:0-9644 GCA_002358345.1 Proteobacteria bacterium UBA3413
AAAAGATGAAGTATTTTACTTTGACGCTTTTTTGAAATCGAAATCGTCTCATTTGCATAAAAATTAATCTATAACAAATTGGCTAACTATCTGATGCAAGTCTTCTGTACCTTGGAGGTAACTAGCAATATTTACTCTCTCGTTATTGCCGTGTACACCCCTCCAATCCTTGGGATCAAACAAGACTGGATTAAAACCATAGCTGTCTATACCTAAGTCTCTAGTGAAATGACTATCTGTAAAACCAGTGCTAACTGCAGGGACAATGCGCGAACCAGGATGAAGCTTCTCAGTAACCTTGGCAATATGTTTAAAAAATTCAGAATCAACAGAGGATACTGCTGGGCTAAATGCCAAAATTACTTCAACACTCACCCCTGCTGGCTCTACTAAATCTCTAATATCCTGAATAAATTCTTCAGCAGTTCGATCTGGAAGCATTCTGCAATCAATTTCTGCGGCTGCAACTGGGGGTACAACGTTAATTTTTTGAGAGCCTTCCAACATCGTTAGTGAACAGGTATCTCTTGTCAGTGCGTGATAGGAAGGTGAGGATTCTTGCAGCTCAGCTTGAAATCTCTTGCTGGTAATATATTTTTTCATATTCGCAAAAGCTTTCGCTTGCTTGCCATCCATCTTCAACGAGAGACTCTTAAAGTAAGCATCTACTGAAGGAATAATTCTAGGTGGAAAAGGATTCTCTCGAACAAGGTTTAGCGCATGAACTATTCTGGAAACAGAGCTAGTAGTTCTTGGGGAGGAGCCATGGCCGGGAGTATCAACGGCAGTAAAGCGAAGCCAGACAGGGACCTTCTGTGTTATCTCTATAGCAAATACTTTTTCACCATCAATGATTTGACCGCTGCCACCTTCGTTGATTACAAAACCTGCGCCTTCAAATATTGCAGGGTGGTTTTCAATTAACCAGCCAGCGCCATAAATTCCGCCCGCTTCTTCATCAGCAGTTGCAACAAACACCACGTCTCTGTTGAGGTTCAAGCCACTTCTGTGTAATTTGATAAAGGATACTAACTGAGAGATGCCAGCGCCCTTCATATCGATCACCCCTCTTCCGTAGAGATAACCATCCTTGATTTCAGCAACAAGAGGATCAGTATCCCAATACTCTTTAGTGGCAGGCACGACATCTGTGTGTTGTAAAAGAATCAAGGCTGGTAAATCCCCGCCTTTAATTCGAGCCCAGATATTTCCTCTGCCAGGAGCGCTCTCTGCGCTTGAATATTCAATGCCCTCTTGTTCAAAAATATTAGCGTAAAAATCAACCGCTCTTGACTCATTGCCTGGAGGGTTAACGGTATCTACACCGACGAAGTCTGAAAGCAGCTGAACTGGATCAAGCGGCGCAGCATGTGAGATAAAGCTTAAAGTAAATAAAACATTTAATAGAAAGTATTTCTTAATCATTATTCAACTCCCTCAACTAGAACAACATGACGATTTGATGAATTCTCCGAAAAGGCTAACGCATTTTTATATTCCACCGAATGATAGCAAGCATTGGCCTCTTCCATAGAATTAAATTCTACTAGAACAGTCCTCTCGTAAGGGCCGCCCTCCAACTCAACTTGTGCCCCACCACGTACTAAAAATTTTCCACCATGCCCAGTGATTGCTGGGCCAGCTAAGCTGACATACTCTGCATATTCATCGGCATTGTGCACATGGCACCGAGTGATCCAATAAGCTTTCATTGAGCCTTAAACTTAAGTCTCATCTGGTGAAGAATGGGCTCAGTGTAGCCGCTGGGCTGCGATCGACCTTGGGTAGCAAGATTACATGCTGCCTGAAAAGCTGTCCCAGTGAATAAAGGAGCCATGGGTTGATACTGAGGATCGCCAGAATTTTGCTCATCCACAATCACAGCCATTCGCTGCATTGTTTCAATGACTTGCTCCTCAGAGCATAAAGAATGGTGCAACCAATTGGCAATATGTTGACTAGATATCCTGCAAGTAGCCCTGTCTTCCATCAGACCTATATTATTGATATCCGGTACTTTTGAGCAGCCTATACCATGATCTATCCATCGCACAACATAGCCAAGTATGCCTTGAGCGTTGTTATCAAGTTCGCGCTGAATGTCCACAGCACTTAGAGCAGAGGGATTGGGTAAAAGTGGAATAGTTAGAATATCGTCCAAGCTGGCTTTTGTTCGGCTGATGAGCTTCTCTTGCTGATCTGACACAAGGATTTGATGGTAGTGCATCGCATGGAGGGTAGCTCCCGTGGGTGATGGGACCCAAGCGCAATTAGCTCCAGCTTTAGGGTGCATGAGTTTAATGTTATACATATTCAACATTTCATCAGGCATAGGCCACATGCCTTTGCCTATCTGAGCATGGCCTTTGAATCCGGTCTCAAGACCAGAATCTACATTCCAATCTTCGTATGCGAGTATCCAGGGTTGTTGCTTCATTTCTGCCTTACGAATCATGGGTCCTGCTTCCATGCTGGTGTGAATCTCATCCCCTGTTCTATCTAAAAATCCTGTATTAATAAAGATCACTCTGTCCTGAGCCGCTCGAATACATTCTTTGAGATTGACAGTTGTCCGTCTCTCCTCATCCATGATCCCGACTTTTGCGGTGAGTTGGGTAAGCCCAAGGGCTTGTTCTACAGCAGAAAATAGATCACAGGTAAACTGCACTTCTTCCGGGCCATGCATCTTGGGTTTGACGATATAAATACTCCCTGCCTTAGAATTTTGCACTGAACTATTGCCATTTAAATCATGCATGGCAATACAGATTGTGAACATTGCATCTAAAATACCTTCAGGAATTTCTTGGCCATCTGAATCTAGGATCGCTGGATTTGTCATTAAATGCCCAACATTCCTTACGAGCATCAAACTGCGGCCTGGCAAAGCAAAAGAAGAGCCATCAGCTCCTTGATACACCCTATCTGGATTAAGATGTCTGGTCATCTCTAAGCCAGCTTTCATGAAAGTTTCCTTTAGATCACCCTTCATTAAACCAAGCCAATTTCTATAAACCTGGACCTTATCCTCGCCATCAACTGCTGCCACAGAGTCTTCACAATCTTGAATAGTCGTAATGGCCGATTCCAATAAGACATCTTTAATTCCAGCTAGGTCTGAAGCGCCTATTGAGTGAGTGGGGTCAACTTGAATCTCTGCGTGCAGATTATTATTTCTTAAGAGGATGCCAGAAGGCTCCTGCAAAGTCCCCTGAAACCCTTGAAATTGATCTGCATTCATCAATGCGGTATTCGATCCATTCTCCAGTCTAGCAATCAATGATCCATCTTCAATAATCAAGGAGGTCACTTGATTAAACGATGCGTTCTTTAGGGGGAAATGTTTGTCTAAAAATGATTTAGCAAAGGCAATAACTTTATCGCCTCTAATTGGATTATACGCTCCAGCTCTTGAGGCTCCGTCTTCCTCTCCTATCATGTCTGTCCCATACAAAGCATCATAGAGGCTGCCCCAACGAGCGTTGGCTGCATTTAAAGCAAATCTTGCATTCATAACTGGCACGACCAATTGAGGCCCTGCAATCATTGCTATTTCTGGGTCTACATTTTGAGTGGTGATGTGAAAATCGCCGCCCTCTTCAACTATATAATCAATGTCCTTGAGGAATGTTTTGTACAACTCTAAATTAAAAGGTTGGTCCTTATTAGCTAAATGCCATTGATCGATTTGCCCTTGAATCGATTCTCGTTTTGCCAATAATTCTTTATTTTTAGGAGCAAAAGTATGAATGATTGTCTCTAGCTGATCCCAGAAATTCTCTGGTGTGATCGCCAGGCCTGGCAGAAGCTCATCTGATACAAAGTTGGCTAGCTTGTCTGAAACGGACAAAGACCCTTTTGAAATATAATTATCTGACACTAGGCTCTCTCTTAATTGAAATAGGAATAAAGCCATAGTCTAACAAATAAAAAAGATCTCATTAAGTAAATCAAATAAATTACTTTCAATAATCTCTTTGAATGAAATGCTGCAATAAATTAAACTGAAGGCATGAGAAATCAGACTCCTGTTTTTTACTTACTCTTGGTTTTCTTTGTGCTGATGAGTTGCGGTGGTGGTGGCGGAAGCTCTAATAACGCCTCCTTGCCAATAAGCAATATCAGCACGCCAGTGATTCCAGCTACCTCATCAAATTTGTTAGCACACACAACAGGAACTATTGATGGAACTCTTGCCTACGGAGAAATTTCTAGAACATTTATTTTGTACGTCCCGTCTAGCTATGACAGCTCATCGAAACAACCCTTGGTATTTAATTTTCATGGCTATAGCAGTAATGCAAGGGAGCAAATGGCATATGGAGATCTGCGATCTCAAGCCGATGCCAATGGTTTTATCTTGGTTCACCCTGAAGCCCTTGATGATATTTATGGAAGGAGCTACTGGAACATTAAAGGATGGTCAACAAGCGTTCATGATGATGTCAAATTTGTTGAGAATCTTATTAATTTATTGATGGATAAATATTCTATCAACGCAGAAAGAATTTACTCAACCGGGATGTCGAATGGGGGGTTTTTTAGTTTTCATCTAGCATGCAATTTAAGCGCGAGCTTTGCTGCAGTAGCATCGGTAACTGGCTCGATGACATTTGAGACATTTGATAACTGTAACCCTAGAAAGCCTACTCCAGTGATGCAGATACATGGCTCTCTTGATGCCACCGTACCTTACAAGGGATTGGATGCCCTATCCATGAAATCAATCATGGATGTTATGGAGTATTGGAAAGTGAGCAATGGATGTGATGATTATATCTTGTCGCTCCCTGGGATCCTGCCTGGCACCTCATCCTGGACTGAAACCTATGAATATAATAACTGCCTAAATAATACGCAAAATGTTCATCTATACGTTCAAGGAGCAGGACACATATGGCCAGGTTCCAGGTATAGCAGCATCGCCTCTCCGGACTCAAGCAGTAGAATATGGGGCTTCTTTTCAACCTACGATATTAATGGCGTCATACAATAAAAAAGACTGGCATTAAAAGCATCATTTTTTGTTTCAGCAGCCATATCCATAAAAAAGGCCCCGCGTAAGCGAGGCCTTCAATCTTATAGACTTAGTTAGGGGAAAGCCTAGAAGTTATACTTCCATCTCACGCCATAGGTTGCCTGATCTCTAGCCCAAATGGACTTATTGAATCCTAGCGGCGCTGTTGCCTCGCCTATGTGCATGATGTTTTGCTCGTCCGTGATGTTTTGACCATAAATATCAACACGCCATTTTGCATCGTCCGTCGCAGGTGTAATAGAAACCATGGCATTGTACTCAGTCCATGCTGGCACTTTATCCCACTCCAGATCAAACAAACTGGTGTAGCGCTCATCTTGTTTGTATGCATCAAGTCTAAAATTCACATTAAAATTTTCTGTGGTCATGGTGTACTGAACACCAAGATTTGCTGAAAACTCAGGATGAGTTAAAGAGTTGCCGCCAATATCAGATAAGAGTCCATCCTTCATAACATCCGCAGGGGTGCAGCCTAAAATAGCACAAGCTGTACTCACCATGTTTTGACCATATAGATCTCGCGAAGCAGTCAATGACGGCAAATGACCTGCAGCAACATTGGGCAGGAAGCTGACAGGGGTGGGTTCGCCAGTTGTTCTATCACCATGGAATTCTGCAGGCACTATGAGTGCTTGTGCAGGACCCCAAAGTCCAGCCTGCCACATGTTCCAGATAAGAGTTGCAACATCTTTTCGGACAACAAACACCTCTCCATCAGCTGCATTTTTCATCAGATGCCAGTTACCACAACCGGTTGTTAAGCATAGATCAGCATTGGCTGGATTCATCAGCATTTCACCGCTAGCAATCTCTGACTCCTCCCAGCTCATCCCAATATTAAATTGCCATTGGGGAGCATTAACAGGCACCCAAATAAATTCACTCTCAAAACCCATCATGTCAACATCAATCCCTTCGTTCACACGAGTTTTATTTTGAATTTTTGTGACCTGGTAGTCTTGCGCATCGTAAATGTAGGCCGCCGCATTCCATCTCATGCCCTGAGAAGGGAAGTCTGCTTTGAATCCAACCTCGTAAGCATTCAGCTCGGTTGAAGGGAAAACCTGAGGGGTGTTTGGATATTTAGCAGGGTCCAACGCCGGGTTAAATCCTCCGCCCTTGAAACCTTTGGAAATGGAGCCATAGACAAGCGTATTATCGTTTAGAACAAAGTCCACAACAAAACGCCCTGTGTTATTGGCATATTCAGTTTCAGGATCTCCAGGGGTACCTGAGGCGTACCATGATTGACCAAACTCAGGAATTGATTGACCGGGAATAGCGGTAAAGCCGTTGCCCTGACTTCCAAAACCCACAACGCTTAAAAATGGTGATCTGCCATACTGCTCTTTGTAATCTTCAGTTCTTCGAAGACCCAGTGTATATTTCAACCTATCGCTCTGTTGGTAATAAATTTCACCAAAAATAGCGGAGCTGCGTGAAGCAGAGATACTAGAAGTTCTATAGAGAGGTGCATATAACTGCACATAGCCTTGGGGTATTCCACCAGTTAATACTCCTGGAGGGAAAAGCGCCAATGCATCCAAGCCATTTGCTGCAATATCATAAACACTTTTTCCAGAGGCACTGGTGTGTATCGCACCAAGCAAATAATTCCATTGACCATCAAGGCTGGATTGGAATCGGACTTCTGTTACCTCGTTTTTGCCTTCGGGGTTGTATTGGCGATCAAATCCATCTGGGTAATTCATAATGTCTGTAACGCAGCCACCATAGGTACCAAGTGTTCCATCTTCAAGGGTGCAATTGGAGCCATACCCACTCATAGGAATATATCCACCGGGAAAGTATGGGCTGTCTTTGAATCTCAAAGCATCATATTCCTCTGATTCATACACGCCTGTTCGGTCATACAATCGTTCTTTGCTAGAGTGAGAAAATGTCATGTCCCAACTTTCATTGATTGAGTGGTTAATGATTAACTGCGTGATATCTTGATCGATGATGTATCGAGGGTTGCCGCGGTTATTTGATTGCCAAAAACCTTGAGGAGCGCCAGACATATCTGTCACTGGGGTGTAGTCTAGAATCCCAGTGAGAATAGCTAAATTTTCAACAAAGGTTGCCATCGGATGAGTTAATTCATGAACTAAAGGGCCGCCAGGGGTACAACCCACTGCTACAGAGGGGTCACGTTTACAATACCTATTATTTACATAGTGGCGAGCGGAATCTTCCTCGTACTTGTCATAGACAAATAGAATGTCCGTTGAGTCGCTCACTTGCCAAGCAAATGAAAATCTGTAAGCCGCTGAATCTCGGTTATTAATGTGAGAGGTAGGTGCTTTTGAGTAAATGTTTTTGATGTCGCCATCCCTCTCTATAGAAGCAGTGGCAAACCTGACGGCCATGGAATCACTTAGGGGATAGTTCAGCGTGTATTTGAGTTTCTCTAAATTATAATCACCAACGTCCACTGACACCATTTGAGTGACTTCATCAAATTGTGGTCTAGCGGTAATCAAATTAATTGCGCCACCCACTGAATTTTTTCCATAAAGAGTGCCCTGTGGACCTCTTAAAACTTCAATACGCTGCATATCCAGAAATTCACCATCCTGCATGGTGGTTGATCCAACTGGCAAATCATTCACATGAATTTCGACCCCTGACTCAGCAGTCGCCGAGACAGCTAAATTGGTGATACCACGAATATTAAAAGCTCCACCACCTGCGTCATTGCCTTGAAAATTTAAACTAGGTGTAACCAACTGAAGATCTGAACCAGATTCAATCTGCATGTCGTTAAGCATATCGGCTGTCAAGGCCGTAACCGCTATAGGAACATCCTGAAGACTTTCTTCTGTTCTTTGTGAGGTCACAATAATCTCTTCAATAAGACTCCTAGAGGTTACTTGAGAATGCAGCGGCTGCATAACAAACAAAAGGCTGGCGGCCAGCACTGAAGCGTGCAGGATTCTATTCATTGGTATTATTTTCATGGTTTTACTTCCCCCTAATAAAAGTAATAACTGGTGAGTGAGATTAATGATTCTGCAGTAGCAGAACACAATCACTAGTATCTATACATACTACTTAATCAAATAAAGATCATGAATGCAATAAAAAGATGTATTTATTTTACTGAGAAGTAAGATCATATATTTTATGTCTATATTTTTTATTGATTGAGAATCTATAAAAATTACTCGTATCTCGCTATGCTGTTAGGCTTGGTAATGAATATTAAAAATATGCTAATAAATTTTACTCGCTCTGTAAGTCTGATCTTCGGCTTGTTGCTCTTCTCAAGCGCCACTTATGCGATCAATGAGGCTGAGTTAATCCTTAGCTCTAACCATGTTTTATTGATGACAGGTGAGAGACAATCTCAGGCTCTTTCAGTGGCTATCACCGACCAGAGAATTGTGTGGATTGGGGATCACCAAACAGCCAAAACCATTAAAGGCAAACATATTAATTTTGGTGACCAGGCAATCTTGCCTGGATTTATTGATGCGCATGGTCATGCTTCTTATGTGGCTTTTGCTACCCAGGTAGCAAACCTAGCCTCTCCTCCTGTTGGTGAAGTGAAAACCATTGCAGACCTTCAGCTCCAATTAAAAAACTTTATTAAAGAAAAGGAGATTGGTCCAGGAGAATGGGTCATTGGTCTTGGTTACGATGATTCACTTTTAAAGGAGCAGCGCCATCCCACCAAGAAAGATTTAGATGCTGTCAGCACGTCCAATCCGATATATTTAATTCATGTGTCAAGTCACTTGGGTGCCGCCAACTCACTTGCATTGTCTTTGGCTGATATTACCAAGGATTCCCTGGATCCTTCGGGGGGTAAGATTCGAAGACTGTCAGGCTCAACTGAGCCCAACGGCGTTTTTGAAGAAACTGCAGCATATCCTCTGCAGCAGCTAGCCATGACCTCTTATAAAGACCCTCTGGGAAGTGTTAGAGAAGCCATGAAGATTTATGCAAGGAATGGAATTACGACGGCGCAAGATGGGGCTGCGAGCCTTGAATCAATAGCGTTGATGCAAGCCGCGGCTGCTCAGGGTTATCTTAATTTAGATGTCATCACCTACCCTATTGGCCAGGGAAATACTGAAGCCCTCATAGACTCGTTTGCCTTTGGGCAATACCAAGGACGATTAAAGCTTGGGGGAATCAAACTCGTGCTCGATGGCTCGCCTCAAGGGAAGACAGCCTACCTGACTCAACCATACCTTAGACCTCCACATGGACAAGTAGCTGATTACAAAGGCTACCCTTTGATACCCCAAACATCTGTCAATGACTTAGTTAAAACATACTCCCAAGCAGGCATACCCATCATGGCTCATGCCAATGGCGATGCGGCGGCTGATATGTTGATTCAATCGATAGAAGAAGCTGGGATAACTTCTGATCACCGAACCATCATGATTCATGCTCAAACAGTTAGAGAGGATCAACTAGACCAAATGAAAGTGCTAGGAATTATCCCATCCTACTTCTCGTCGCATACCTTTTATTGGGGTGACTGGCATCGAGACTCTGTCTTTGGTATAGATCGAGCCTCACGGATTAGCCCAACACGATCCACTCTTGAAAGAGACATGCTCTTTACCGTTCACAACGATGCGCCGAT
>DEOR01000061.1:9805-10398 GCA_002358345.1 Proteobacteria bacterium UBA3413
CCTCCGGACATGATTAGATTGCTATGGTCTACAACAAATCGAATCACTCGCTCTGGCAGGGTTCTTGGTGAAGATCAAAAAATATCAACTTACGATGCTTTAAAAGCTATGACTGTTAACGCCGCATATCAGCATTTTGAAGAAGAAACCAAGGGCACAATTGAGGTTGGTAAATTAGCTGATCTCGTGGTCCTCTCACAAGACCCTTTGAATATGCCGACAAGCTCTCTCCTGAGGCTAAAAGTTATTGCAACCTACTCGCATGGTAAAGAGATTTTTAGTGTAAAGAAGGATGCATCCTAGTAGAGGGCAAGATCAGGTAAATTATTATTAGGAAGATACTATGAACTATAGAAATTTAGGTAGATCGGGATTAAAAGTTTCAGAGTTATCCTTCGGATCTTGGGTGACCTTTAATAAGCAAGTAGATGCAAATTTAGCTGAAAAAATGTTTGGAACTTGCTTGGATGCAGGTATTAACTTTTTTGATAATGCTGAAGGTTATGAGAGAGGAGAAGCTGAGGTAGTTATGGGCAAGGCACTTAAAGCTCTCAGCAATCCAAGGGATTCATATTGTGTATCTTCGAAAGTAT
>DEOR01000008.1:0-182 GCA_002358345.1 Proteobacteria bacterium UBA3413
AAAACTTTCCCTAAGGTGGTTGCTAAAAATGAGGGCTTTGAATCACGGGAGTTTTTACCACTATCCTTGAGCTATGATCATAGAGTGATCAATGGTGTTTATGCTGCACAATTTATAACTCAGTTAGGTGCTGCGCTAGGAGATACATTGCTAATGGAGAAAAAATTTAAATGATCGATAAG
>DEOR01000008.1:502-1177 GCA_002358345.1 Proteobacteria bacterium UBA3413
GATGCAGGGATTGAAATCTTTCAGCTTGATAATAAGAAACCAGACTCTGTGAATGGAGTGATGGATGAGCTCATTAATAAATTTGGGTCGATTAATACTATTGTTAACGCTGCTGGATTTGATATCCCCCAGAAGTTTATTGGTGAGATAGATATTGATTTGTGGAAAAGCGTGATGGATGCAGATGTGAACGGTTTTTTCAACCTAGTTAAATCTGGGTTACCTCACCTTCGGGCTTCCAAAGGCTCGATGGTTTTTATTAGCTCAGCTGGCCTGTTTAAGTATCCTCCAGGTGATGTCTTATCAGTTGCACCAAAGGCCACAATTGAACATCTACTCAAAGGCATTGCCAAAGAGGAGGGTAAGAATGGAGTTCGGGCTAACTCAATTGCGCTTGGGGTTATTGATACAGGTATCTTTCATCGCCTGCGAGAAGAAAATAATACATTTTTTGATGATGCATGGCATGAGTCTGTCCTCAACACTTTAGCTCTAAAAAGATTCGGGTACCCTGAAGAGGTTGCTCATACTGCAGTTTTCCTTGCATCCTCCAAGGCCGGATACATCACTGGTCATTGCCTCCCCGTAGATGGGGGCTATCACATCTAACAGCTAAACAAAGAAGTCGGTATTTTCCACTCCTAATTGCATCGCGCCATAGTTTCTACCGAAGCT
>DEOR01000008.1:1346-3111 GCA_002358345.1 Proteobacteria bacterium UBA3413
GAGAATAATTTATCTACCACCTCCAAACACTTCTCTATTACAAGTGAGGCGTCGTACCTAAATTTAACTCTATCAATCATAGCTATTCCCCCTTGATTACCAGCCTCTTCAACCATGACATCATAATTTCTAAACATCACTGTTTCGAGTGCATCAAGTTGAGATGAGGCTTCAGCAATGAGACTCTGAGTATGAGTATCCCCAGCTAATTTAGCTGGATCACTAGAGGCTTTGCCGTTGGCGCCTGCAATAAAGAGCTCTAACATTTTTTTTGTCGCGCCTATCGCAGGAGTCGAAACAGCCCTAACAAATAATTGCCCCCAAGGGATTTTGTAGACATCATTTTTATTTACTTCATAACCTGGATTTGTGAGGTTGAAGCCATCAGATTGTTTGTGCGTTCTATACTCAGGAACAAAGACATCATGCACATGAACATCTTGGCTGCCAGTAGCCTTTAAGCCCATGGAGTACCAGGTATCTTTGATTTCATAATCAGCGCGTGGGAGTAAAAACGTCCTGTATTCTGGTGCCCCACCTTCTGGCGGAAAGATTAAGCCACCTAGTAAGGCCCACTCACAATGCTCTGATCCACTGGACCACTGCCAATGACCAGATACTTTAAATCCGCCATCAACTGGAGTTACTTGTGCCATAGGAGCATACGAGGAAGAGACCAAGGTGTCTGGGTCTTCTCCCCAAATTTCTTGCTGCGCCCTGTCATCATAAAGGGCTAATTGAAATGGATGAATGCCAACCACACCTAGCACCCAAGCTGTTGACATACAGCCTTGAGCTACTCTGAGCTGCACTTCAGAAAAAGTATGCGGATCTAATTCGTATCCACCATATCGCTTGGGCTGAAGAATTTTAAAAAAACCCGCATCTTTGAAATCTTTAATCGTCTCTTTGGGGATTCTACGATCTTCGTTAGCTGCTTCTGAACGGGCCTTTAGAACTGGAATTAATTCCTCGGCTCTTTTAAGCAGCTCATTATGCAGTGCTAAATTTGCCCTTTCTTTTGTTGTAACCATACTTATTCTCTAAACATACTTTATTAATAAAACTAATGATTCCATTATTTCAAGAGAGATTCAACATTATTTTTCTTAATAAATTTATATATTTCTACGAATTAAGTGACTTAGAGCATTAGCGCAGCAATAATTATGAGCTTGATACTGCTTTATGAACCCTCACTACTTAGGTTAAGATAAAAGTCCATAATAATACTTCACACATCAAATTGCTCAATGAATCTGAACTTACCTCTTAGCCATCCAAATATCTGCCTTTCTTTATTTGTTAGTATCTTTTTGCTTTCATGCGCAGGGATTAATACCACTCAAGATATGAATACTGTTATTACCTCCACAGGCATCGCGCAGGGGGGCATTAAAGATGAAGTGATCTCATGGGAGGATATCCCGTATGCTTTACCGCCCATCGGTGACTTAAGATGGCGGGCTCCTCGCTCATACCAAGATCAGACAACAGCTCTCTCTGCAAAAGATGGGAATGGATGTCTGCAAGAGTCAAGTATCTATGGAGGAATCCCGGGAAAGGGAATAGTAGGCCAAGAAGATTGTTTATATTTAGATATCCAAGTCCCAGAAAAGCCCTCGAATAAATCTTTGCCTGTGATGTTTTGGATTCATGGCGGCGGCAATACCTCTGGCATTAAAGACTACTATGATTTTTCTGCGCTAGTAAAAGAGCAGCAAGTAGTTATTGTTAAAATTAATTATCGCTTAGGACCCATGGG
>DEOR01000056.1 GCA_002358345.1 Proteobacteria bacterium UBA3413
TGAAAAATAAGTACAGGCAATCTGTCCTCCAGCAAAGACAGTCTCTAAATGACGAGGATCACTCCTCTCTTTCAGAGAAAATTCAAGAACATTTTCTTTGCTCATTCCCCCTGCATAATTTAGGTAATATAGCTTTATATATGCCGTCAAATAAAGAGGTTGGCCTTGAGCTGATCTTAAAAGAAACTACACGCCTTAAAACTCTCACCCTTCCAGTAGTTCGGCCTAACAAGCAATTACAGCTCATAAAGCCCAATGATGGATGTGAATATTTCTATAATAAATACAATATTTTAGAGCCGGCGGAAGGTTCTGAAGTAAATATTTATGAGCATGATCTCATCATAGTGCCGTCCATTGGGGTAGATAAAAATGGTTCTAGGTTGGGTTATGGTGGGGGCTACTACGATAGATTTTTTGCACATCAAAAGAAAAATGTGAAGAAACCGCTAATTATTGGCTTACTTTTTCATTTTCAAAAAATTGATAACGTATTTGGTGAAAAGCATGACATTAAATTTGACCGTATTTTTACTGAGTTGGGCGAAGAAAGATTTTAGAGAATATCTAATTTCTTAACAAAACTAAAGATATCGCCGGCAAGAATATCTGGGTTTTCTAGGGCTGCAAAATGCCCTCCTGGATATTGATTCCACTGCGCAATATTATAAATTTTTTCTGCATGAGCCCTAGGAGGTCTTGCAATTTCATTTTCAAAAATTGCGCCTGCCATCGGTTGGCTTATCTTATTAAAACTAAAACCAATTGGTCCATTCTCATAATAAAGCCTTGCAGATGATGTGATAGATTCAGTAAACCAATACAAAGAGATAATAGCCAAAACTTCATCTAGGGGAACAACTAATTGATCAGATTCTTTGGCCGCCCAACCATGGAATTTTTCAATAATCCAAGCAGCTAGCCCTACAGGAGAATCATTTAATCCATAGCCTAAAGTTTGTGGTTTGGTACTTTGAATCGCAAAATATCCAAAACCAGTTTCTTGATATTTCTGGAAATTCTCCATTCCTTTAACCTCTTCTAGGGTGACTCCCTCCATGGGATCTCCCCCCTCAGGTGGAAATGCCAGCACAAGATTTAAATGAATGGCCATACAGTTTTCAGGAAATAATTCTGCAATCCATTTGGTAATGGTGGCTCCCCAGTCACCTCCTTGAGCAATATATTTACTGTAACCAAGGCCAAGCATTAATTCATTTTCTAACTTTGCAACCTCCTCAGAATTCATACCTAGCTCTGTTGGCTTATCAGAAAAACCATACCCTGGAATTGCTGGACAGACTACGTTAAATTCTATCCCCTCCCTTCCTTTAGTTAAAAGCGGTATGATTTTTAAAAACTCTTGAACGCTTCCAGGCCAACCATGGGTTAGTAACAGAGGTATGGCATTCTTAGAGCTGGAGGTTTGATGCAAATAGTGTAGCTCGAGCCCTGATTGTGTTTTATATTTAAAGCTGCCTGCTTGATTCAGTTTTTCTTCGTGCTCTCTCCAACGAAAATCGTTACGCCAAGTGCGCACTGCATCTTCTAAAAAAGATTTTTTAGTGCCAAGCCGCCATCTGTCATCATTAATTTCATCAGGCCATCTGGTTAAATCAATTTTTTGATTTAGTAGCTCAATTTTCTCATCGGGAATAAAAATTTCAAATGCTCTAATCATTATTTTAAAAACTCCTTATAAGCTCCATTATCAGTTTCTTCTATAAAGCTGTAATCAAGAGATTTAAGGTGTTTATCAAGCGCAGTTGCTGACTTCCCCTTAGCTTCAATTCCAATCAATACATTTGCAAAGGCTGCTCCAAGATTGCGATAATGAAATAAAGAAATATTCCATTTTGCACCAAAGTCTTTAAGGAATCCTACTAAAGCTCCGGGTTTTACTGGAAACTGACATCTAAATAATCTCTCTGAATCAGTCTCAGAAATAATACTTTTATGTCCACCCACCATGTGCCGTAAGTGATCATTGGAGATTTGATTTTTTGTAAGATCAGTAAACTTAAACTTACTTTTGGTAAGTTTAAGTTTTAGCATTTTGAAGGCATCTTCGTTGTCAGTTTTAATTCCAACTAAAACATTTGCAATAGACTTATTAGCAAGACGATAGTTAAACTCTGTGATTTGCGCTCGCCCAAAAATATTGCATAATCGTAGAAAACTTCCTGGTCTTTCAGGAATCTGGATGCTAATCAACTTTTCTCTTTTTTCGCCAACCTCTGACCTCTCAACTATATAACTTAATCTTTCAAAGTTAACATTTGCCCCGCTGCTAATTGCAAGCAATCTTTTGTTAGAGATTTTAGATGCATATTTTTTTAGACCTGCTAACGCTAATGCACCTGCTGGCTCAGATAGCACGCGAGTATCTTCAA
This sequence comes from Proteobacteria bacterium UBA3413, assembly GCA_002358345.1. Taxonomy (GTDB): domain Bacteria; phylum Pseudomonadota; class Gammaproteobacteria; order Magnimaribacterales; family D2472; genus D2472. The sequence continues at coordinate 2,394 of DEOR01000056.1, forward strand.
AAATATCTTTCACTGCTGCGCATAGCTCGTCAATGCTAACTGTAATAACTCCATCTACACATTCTTTAATTACATCAAAATTATTCTTTCCAATTCTTTCAACCGCAACTCCGTCAGCAAATAATCCAACCTCGCGCAACCGGACGCGTTTGTTGGCTTTGATAGCTTCAAACAAGCATGCGGAATCTTCAACCTCCACCCCATAAATCTTTGTCTTAGATTGAGTTTGGGCAGCCCACGCACCTATACCAGCTAGTAAGCCACCGCCGCCTACTGGAACAAAAATTACATCTAGGGACTGATCTACATCTAAAATTTCTTTACCAACAGTTCCTTGGCCCGCAATTGTCATTGGGTCATCAAACGCTTCAATGAACTCACAATTTTTTTCTTTTGCTATTTGTATGGCTTTCTTTGATGCCTGATCAAAGTTATCACCAAAAAGTTGAACTTTTGCGCCAAGTCTCTTTACGGACCTCACTTTAATATCTGGGGTGGTCACAGGCATAAAGATGAGGCAGGGTATTTTTAATTTTTTGCACGCATTTGCAACACCTTGCGCATGATTTCCTGCTGAAGCAGTTAATACGCCCTTTTTTTTCTGTTGAGCGCTGAGATGAGCAATTTTATTGTACGCACCTCTAATCTTGAAAGAGAAAATGGGTTGCATATCTTCTCTTTTTAGGAAAACATCATTTTTTAATTTGGTCGATAAATTTGGAGCAAATGTAATAGGTGTATTTGTAGCTACATCGTATACTTTTGAATTAGTAATTAAATCTAAGTATTTCTTTGAAGATTTAAAGGAGCCGGTTTTTTTTATTTTAAGTCTCATTTTAGTAGCATGATAATCTAACTATTATACCCATAATGAATAAATCAAAATTAAATGCCTCGATCGAAGCCTGCGAATATCTAAAAGCTACTATTGATACTCAATCAATTATTGGAGTTGGTACTGGATCAACTGTTAATTTTTTTATTGCTGAGTTAGGAAAAATTAAAAATTTATTTAAAGGTGCTGTCTCCAGTTCAGAGGCTTCTTCTAAATTACTGATGGCTCAAGGAATAGAGATATTTGAATTAAATGATGTCAATGAAGTCTTATTGTACGTTGATGGGGCTGATGAAGTGGACGAGCAAAATTATCTAATTAAAGGTGGTGGTGGCGCTCACACTAGAGAGAAAATTGTTGCTGCTGCCTCTCAAGAGTTTATATGTATAGTTGATAAATCAAAGTTAGTAAAAAAACTTGGTACTTTCCCGCTACCAGTAGAAGTGTTAGAAAGAAGTAGGAGTTATGTTGCAAGGGAGCTGGTGAAGCTAGGGGGTACTCCGATATTAAGACAAGGCTTTCTTACGGATCACGGAAATCAAATATTAGATGTGCGTGATTTACAAATCTCAAACCCAATGGAGCTTGAGCAGAAGATAAATTTAATACCTGGGGTTGTAGATAATGGTATTTTTGCCCATCACAAGCCCAGTAAAATTATTGTGGGCAGCGCTTAAAGAATAGATTGAATAGCCGAAACTAAATCTTCAGATTCTGGCTTGATGCTCGATTCATAATGACCAATAACCTGCCCATCTCTATCTATCAAATACTTATTAAAATTCCAGCTAGGTTCTTTGCCCGTCGCAGCAATAAGTTTCTTATATAAAGGGTGTGCTTTTCTGCCTTTGACCTTTGCAGTTGCAAACATAGGAAAATCTACTCCATATTCTGTGCTGCAAAATTCTGCAACTTTTGATTCCTCGGAAAACTCTTGTTTAAAAAAAAAATCTCTTGAAGGTATACCTATTACAACCAAACCGTCCTCCTTATATTTTGAATACAATCTTTGCAAACCTGCATATTGTGGTGTGTAGCCACACTTGCTAGCAACATTCACTACCAACACAACCTTTCCGGAGTATTCGCAAAGACTTTGTTCGGTATCAGAGTCTAATACTCTTAATGAACTATCAAGGATTTCTGAACAAGCAAATGAGTCGGCAGTAAATAGGAGGATTAATATCAGTAAGGAGTTTTTCATCCTAACGATATTACACCACTGGGGCAATAGCGTATACAGAGGAGATAAAAACAGTTATCAGGACTAATAACTCAACTTGATCAATAACTTTTTGTTTCATAATATTTAATTGGTAATAAAAATAATGGAGAACTTAAGTTCTCCATTATTTTTATTACC
>DEOR01000046.1 GCA_002358345.1 Proteobacteria bacterium UBA3413
GCTAGCTGGCAGTGTGTTTTTTAAATGTATCACCTGTAAGTTTCAAGACTCTAGCCCTAGATAAAATTCTAGGTAAAAATGCAAACTTTGAATTTCCTTTTCCAGGGACAATGTAATGCTTATTTTTGATAAAAGCCTCAAGGGTTTCTTGGGAAACTCTTTCACAGGTGTCTCCCACTTGGCCAGCACCTTTCAATTGACCAATTCTTTGTTTCAGTGTCTCGGATGATTTTTCGGAAGCAACATGTCTAAAGTTTGAATCTGTTGCCCCTGGACATGATGCCATCACTCGGATATTACTTTCTGCGTATTCATACCTGAGCGCTTCAGAAAACATTAAAACGTATGCTTTGGTAGACGAGTAAACGCTAGCATATGGAACAGGCAGGAACGAGGCAGAGGACCCAATATTGATGACGCCGCCTTCACCTTTGCTGACCATTGCAGGAATAAATAAATGACAAAGATCGGTTAGGGATGTGATGTTTAATTGAATCATAGAGGCATAATCTTCGCGATCGAACTCCCCAAATTGGCCCCATCGTCCATAACCAGCATTATTAATTAAAATATCTACATGGAGGTTTGAGGCTGTAATTTGTTGATGCAAAGTCTCGGCTGAGCCTGCCAGAGCTAAATCTCCTGGAAAGACATGAGCTTTGCCACCATTTTCATTGATCTGATTAGCCAATGCCTCTAATTGATCTTGAGATCGGGCGGTTAAGATTAACTCAGCTCCTCGAGCCGCAAGATCATTGGCCATAGCCTCTCCAATACCAGTGGATGCACCTGTCACCAATACAGTTTTATTCTTAAATGTGTCCATTTATCAACCCTCCTTAATACAGTTTTCAATCTGTTGAATTTCAACCTTAGATAAAATGCCTTGCGACTCTGCTTCAAGGCACTCAAGTAACTCTTTTCTATTTTTAACACCTAAAATAACAGATGCAACATCTTGGATACTGAGTGCGTAGCGATGAGCTAAGCTGGCAGGAGATACATGCCAATCATTGGCTAAGTTCCTGAAAGGTTTGGCTAGTTCAAAGTCTTCAAAATCTCTCTTATCAAACCCAGAGGCATGAGGCTTTCTATCCATCGAGGAGGTCAATGCACCTGCTTGAACTGCTCTGATTGCTAAGATAGGAATATTATGATTTTGACATGCAGATAAGACTGAGTTTGGATCAAAATTTTCTGAAACATAGCCTATAGCTCCAGCTGAATTTAAAAGATTAACCACGCACTGAACTGCGCTAGGGGGCTTATCATGAGCAAGCGCTTGCTTAATTGCCTCTTCTTGTCCAAGACCGCCGATGCCCCAATGATCAATCTTGCCCTCTTGCTGCAATCTCTCAAAAGCAGGAATCACAGAATTAAAAAAACAACTTAAGGTTGTGGTGCTCTTAGCTCTCAATTCATCAAACTGAAAAAGTTTGCAGTCATCTTCAATGAGTTGCGAGTGAAGTAAAAATAAATTTACTTTCTCCAATCCCATGTTCTCTAAGCTCTTTGAGAGTGATGCGTTTAATTTATCATAGACTTGATCATCAGGTAGAGTCCCTAGCTGACATTTGGTAGTAAAGAACAGGTCATCTTTCTGCTTGCCTTGCAAAGACTCTCCCAGGACTCTTTCAGCCTCTCCTCTGCCATACATGGGAGCAACATCAAAGTGATTAATGCCATGCTCTAAAGCAGCATGAACTGTTTTAATGGACTCTTCTCTCGTTGTTTCCCCCCAAACCTGACCAATGCCTCCCCCACCAAGAGTTAAAGCACTAACCTTAGAAAAAGGCTGAAAATCTTTAAAATGCATTCTTAGATTTTCATCTCAATTTTTGCTTCAACTATTTTTAAATATTTCTTTTGGATTTTGATCTCCAGCAATATTTTTTCTCTGTGAGCCTCAAGCATTGCATTTCTTTCCTGAAACTTTTGCTTGCCTTGCGCATATAAGTTTCCATATTCTTTAATTTGTTTTAAAGACATCCCTGTTCCCTTGAGACATTTTATAAACCCAATTCTCTGAATATCATCTTCTTGATAATTTCTTCTTCCGCCAGAATCTTTTTTAACATTGGGAAGTAAGCCCTCTTTTTCATAATAACGCAGTGTGTGTGGAGTCAGAGCCACTTCTTCAGATGCTTGTGAAATTGTGTATAAGCTCATTTCAAGAATTCCTTTTAATCCAAACCATTTGCAAAACTAATACAACCAAATAAATTGAAAGAAAAGCAGCATAAAAACTCATTAAAAGAGGATCAGTTAAAGTTGTAATAATAGGATCGTCCACTGGTAAGCGTCGCAAACCATCGGTAATTGCTGGAATAGAATGAAAAAGGAAAAGAGAGGTATAACAGATTGCTTGAAAATAAGGTGTTAACCATCCAAATAACAATCCTTGCTCATTAATTCTTCCAACTATCAAGGCTAATAAAGTTAAAACAGCCAACATATGCCCCACTCCAAATCCACCTTGCTTATATAAGGTTAAGGCGGTCAATGCGGCAATTAAAGTACAGGTTAAAAAAATTTTTGCAGAAGTATTTTTTGAGCTAATAACTTTATATCTAATTAAAGAATATAAACCACTTAACAAAGCAATAATTCCCATGACGGTATGAAACCATCCATAAAGTGACATCTCTGGCATTTTTTTCTCCCAAAATAAATTACTGAGTTAGTCTAACAGTTATAGCTAACTCTAAGTCAAGGTCTAAACTAATGACGCTTTAGTAAGAACCAGATGGATCTTTTTGTAATGGAATGTATGGCCTTTTTCACTATAAAAATTAGCATGTCCCAAAGAACATTAAAAGTATTAACATATAATATGACATTAGTTTATTGTGACTAGAATTCAAAATTTATTACTAATACAAATGAAAAATAAAAAACTAATTACTACCTTTGCTGTATTAATCTCCCTAGTCGGAGTGTTTCTATTATCCCTGCCTACTATTTTGCACAAAAGTGGGTTGCATCCAGAGTATATGGGCTCATCAGTAAACTTACCGGGTAAACGTGCATTAGTTATTACTACAAGCCATGCAGTCCTATCAAAGCCAGGTGAAACCCAAGGAAAGCCTACCGGTGTTTTTGGATCAGAGATGACTCATCCTTATTACACTTTTTTAGATGGCGGCATGGAAGTTGATATAGCCAGCATCCAGGGTGGAGAGCTTCCAATAGATCCTGAAAGCTTTTTTTTTATGGTTAAGACACCGGAGGATGAGCGTTATCTCAATGATCCAATTGCACAAGCTAAGGTAAAAAACTCTATTTCAATTGAAGCAGTTGATGTAAATCAGTACGACATCATATTTCTCTCAGGCGGCTGGGGTGCTGCATACGATTTAGCGCAATCACCAGCATTGGCCATCAAGGTTAGCGAGTCCTATTATAGTGATAAAGAGCCAATTATCGGCGGTGTTTGTCATGGTGTACTTGGACTGGTTAATGCCCGAAATAATGAGGGAAATTTATTAATTGCTGGACGCCGAATGACAGGCGTGACTGATAAGCAGATAAGTGAGCTCGGCATTGAATTTACGCCTAAGCATCCAGAGACAGAACTGCGCAAAGCTGGCGTTACCTTTGAGAGTAAAACAGCTTTTCTAGATATATTTGCTACTCATGTAACAGTTGATGATCAGCAGCGTTTTGTAACTGGACAGAACCAAAACTCAGGACTGGAAATGGCACACACTATGATGGAAATCCTGGATAAGCGGAATTAGAATTTTTTGAGTTATTTGCATCTGAGCATGATGCAATAAGTAATGCAAACACTGCTAACAAATTATTTTTAGTTTTTATAATTAACTCTCTAAACGTTTAAATATCTCTTCTTTCAAAAGCCACATTCTATCCTGTCCCCAAACGTAAAAAGGATTGCCTCCATCTTCATCAGTAATTTTAAAACTAGGAACTCCCCAACAATTTCCACTATACATATCCTCTACATTATCATTTAAAACTGTTTTCCAATATTTGGTATTTAAATCTTTTTTGATGATTGACCAATCTAGTTCAAGCTCAGTAACCAAGTTTTCTAAAAATTTTTCATCGCCTATGTTTATTCCATCTTGAAAAGACGCTTTTAACAAGCCTTCGATATACTCAAACCCCTTTCCAGCCTCATTAATGACTGGAAAGACTGAGAGAGACTTCCGAGTGGGTTTTCCAATGGGGGAATAGATAGATTTCATTTCATGACCATGCTTACGTCCCTCTCTAGCAGCATCAGAGATAATATATTTAGCTTTATAACTTGGGATAGTCATCATACGCATCAGCATTGGCAAAACAGGCTTCGTAATAAGATGTACAGGATAATCTTCTCTGATTTGTCGAACTCTCTTAGTGCTAACAAAAGTATATGGGCTATTTAAAGATGGGTAGTAATACAAATTTACTTTTCTATCTAACTTTAGTTGTCTTGGAGCTTTTAATTCTGGCGCGCATACATAATTACTGGCTTGAGGATGTTTTACTCCTAACTCAACCAGTCTTTTCTCTAAATAAGGCAAGCGATCCACGCCCCAATACAATTCTTTCTCGTAATAAAATGCAGATCCAAAATAATAGCCTTTCGCATGTCTAGTTTCATTGCCCAGCTTTAAATTCTCTTTTACCTCAGCCTTAGTTGCATAATAAGTAGAGGATAATTCATTGAGCGCAGCAGCATCTCCACTCCATAGAGCGCAACTTACTTGTATAGCTATCTCACCAAAATCTTCGGCATTTACTGAGGTTAAAATTGAGTTAGCTATTTCTACTATATCTTTTGCAGGATATTCATCAGTCGTAAAATCAATGTTGTAAAAAGGTGCGATACGTTTTACATCTTGCAAACAATAAGTGTTATATAAGCTAGGTTCATGGACAGCTTCAAGATCTTCATTTCCAACCAAAATTGGTGTAAGAATAATATTAAAGGAAGATTTTAATTTTTCAATATAGTGGATTGTGAGATGAGAGTATGGATCATCAACCTTATGAAAATATAATACCTCATGAGGTCTATTCTCATCTTGTCTTGCAGCTTCAGCTTTTTTACGAACATCTTTTAAAATTTTATAACTAGAAAAAGTATTCATAACTTGATTTCTAATTTTGGCGATCATCGTTCGCCTACTCATAAAGTTTCTAAAAGCTTTCAACATAT
>DEOR01000018.1:0-278 GCA_002358345.1 Proteobacteria bacterium UBA3413
GAGTTTATTCGTGGTGTGTATTGGCAAAACATGCCGGAATATAAGGACGCTAATTTTTGGGGGCATAAAAAAAGCTTGACTCAAAGTTGGTATGAGGGAACTACTGGGATACCCCCTGTTGACGATGCAATTAAAGATTCCCTTAAGTACGGTTACACGCATCACATTAACCGTTTAATGATTATTTCTAATGTGATGAATCTAGCGGGTATTAGGCCAAATGAAATCTATAAATGGTTTATGGAGATGTACGTAGATTCAGCTGACTGGGTTATGGT
>DEOR01000018.1:496-849 GCA_002358345.1 Proteobacteria bacterium UBA3413
GGCTCAAGTTATATGCTTAGAATGTCAAACTACGAAAAAGGTGAGTGGTGCGATGTTGTTGATGGATTGTACTGGCGATTCATAGAGAAGAACCGTGAATTTTTTACAGGCAATCCTAGGTTGGCACTTATGCCAAAGTCCCTAGACAAGATAGATCAAGTAAGAAAAAAGAGAATATTCTTAAAAGCAGAAGAATTTATTAGCAACCATACTTTTTAAAGATCCTCTAGCAAAAATTCTGATATAGCTAAGCTCATACCAGTATTATCGTGGGCGATACCAGGAACAACCTGGTATCTCCACCGAAAGGGTGCATTTTTCTTAACCCCAAGACCAACAAGATCATTAAAAAA
>DEOR01000018.1:1114-2644 GCA_002358345.1 Proteobacteria bacterium UBA3413
CCTTTAAGACTTAAAAACCATTTCAAGCGATCATCAGAAACATTCATATTTTTAATACCAAATGGAAATGAGATAGATGAGTCGGCAAAAGTATAAAAACCTGCATTGGCGATAGCCACCTTATCAATTCGAGTTTCCTTGCCCAGCATCAAGTATCGATGCACAAACTGAGCGCCGCCAGAGTGACCGTAGAGTCTAAAATCATTAGTCTGTATCTTAAATTTTGCAGAAAAGAAATTAAATAATTCGTCGAGAGAAGAGTCCAAATCAAGAGAGGTATCGTTCATTGGTCTGCCTGTTTTATTCGTTTTCATTAAGTAGGCATACTCATTATAAAATTCTTTCGAAAATTTTGGGGCAACGAGAAGAACATCTCTTCCTTGGGACAGCAGCACCCAATCATTCAGGTATCTTTCAGCTGTTCTAGAGACCCCATGTACAAGAAACAGAATTTTTGTTTTAGGGGTGATGATTGGCGGTGCGGAATAAAAAACTTGAATATCTGGTTTATCCCAATAGGAGAACGTTGTCTCACTAATCTCCCTGGCATTAGGTTTTTTTTCCTCAGCAAAAATCCCCAGCGATAGAAGCGCTAAAAATAAGTATTTATAATTCATAGTCCGAGGGTTTAAAGTTATTTGTCCATTCCCAATATTCTACCAATCTCCAAGGAGAAGTGGTGACTACTTTACCTTGTGCGTTTTGATACCAACTTGAAACTTTGGGATGCTGCCAGACCATTTGATCTAATCTTGCCTCTAAATTTACTTGATACTCTCTAAGCACTTCTTCTTTCACTCTAATCGAGCGAAGATTATGCTCAAGCATATGCTCAATGGCTGTGCATATATATTTCACCTGGCACTCCGAATTAAATATGATGCTCCCTGCGTGAGCTAAGTTAGTTCCAGGTCCATAAGTCATAAAGAAATTAGGCAAGGTATTACATGTGATGCCTAAATATGATTCGGGAGCATCGCCATATATTTCATGATAGGCTCCAGTGCCTCCGTCTATATGAATGGATGAAAAAAATTCTTGAGCCTTAAATCCCGTGGCAAGAATAATGACATCAAATTCATCTATCTGATCATTCGTGTTGATGCCCACAGAGGTAATTTCATTGATAGGGTCTGTAACCAAGGCAACATTCGTTTTTTGCAGAGCTTGGAGCCAGGCTCCGTTATCTTGCAACATTCTCTTGCCGAACGGCGGATACTTTGGAATAACTTTATCTATTAACGATAGATCTGTGATTTGAGAAAGCATTGCCTGAGTGAAAACTTGCCTCATTTGCTCATTGCTTTCGTTAATTGCTAAGTCCCCTCCTTTCCATGCTGGATCAACAAACAGAGAGTCAAGTAGCTGATCTGAACCAGGCCAAAACAATAGGAACCGATACCAGCGAGAGTATCCCGGAAGATTCGCTAGCAGCCATTTTTTTTCAGCGTTAACTTTTCTGTGATAGTCCTGATTCGGAAACATCCAGGGTGGTGATCTCTGAAAGACTTTGAGCTCACTGCACTGATC
>DEOR01000018.1:2719-6148 GCA_002358345.1 Proteobacteria bacterium UBA3413
ACTAAATTAAACTCCTCAACACGCGGCTGCTCATCACAAGATGATGTAACTGACCACATATTGACATCATCACTAAACGTCATCGAGGTAACCTCTTGGTTAAAGTGAGTAATGTCATTCAAATTATATTTTAAGAAGCATTGACGGAAATAGTCTTGAAGCTCGGGCTGTTCTGAAAAATATTGCGTCCATTGATTATTTTCTTCGAATGAATACGAATAAAAATGATTGGCAATATCTACCCTGCATCCCGGATAGGTGTTTTCGAACCAGGTTCCACCCACATCGTTATTTTTCTCATAAATTTGAACTGGAATGCCAAGGTCTAACAGTTTAATGCCCATTAAAATTCCAGACATGCCCGCGCCCACAATTAGGATGCTGAAATTATTAGCATTGTGAGAATTAGATCTCTTGGGTTTAGGTGTTAAGGGCTTGGAAAGAAGATTGATATCCTCTAGCATCATTGGAATATATTGATCTGAGACTTCAGAACCAACCACATAGCTCATCATTCTTTTGAGATCTTCTTCATTTGGAATATAGAAATTATTTGCACTCTCGTTCGAAAGATATGTCTCAACTATTGGCAAGGCTATGTCCAGAACCTGCTGCTTTTGATCATTAGTGAAGTATCCTTGAACCTCACCCAGCATAGCTGTTTGCGGCTGAGGGAGTCTATCTAAGATATTGATGTCTCTAGTCATATGAACCAAAGAAGCAGCAAGAACGGGAAAGCTTGAGCTATTTAGAGCATTTACAAGATTGTTTTTATTTATTTTCACAATCTATTGATTATGCACATAAAATAGACCCTATCTAGGTAAAACTATAGAAAATATGCTGGACCAACAACATTTAATACAAAAGATTCATGCCAGCGGATATAGATTCGTATTAGTGTCTAGTGGAGGCGGTTCAGATGCAGTGTCAGACTTGCTCAGGGTACCTGGAGCAAGTAATTCTGTGTTGGAATCGTACATCCCCTACGCACGAGAATCTCTTGATTATTACTTGCTCAAAAAACCTGATAAATATTGCAGTGAAGATACTACATTAAGCATGGCAGCCAAGGCATTTAGTGCGGCTAAGAAGATTGATTCTAAAAGCCACCCAGGAAAACTTCTAGGCATAGCAATTACAGCATCCTTAGCAACTAGCTACTCAAAAAAAGGGGACCACAAGTTTTTTATAGCCATTCAGACGCATAAATACTCTAAAAGCTATAGTTACAAGTTTGAAAAAGGCGCGCTTACAAGAGCGCAAGAGGAAACATTGCTAACTCAGCATATTATTATAGCTATTGCTGGTGCATGCGAGGTGGAAACCAATGAAGTGGAAACACAAACCCTAAGAATTACAACCGTGGAAGCTAAAAAGAATTGGGTTAAGCTAGTTGATAATAAGATTGATTTTGATGCCTCCACTTCAAGAATTCCTGAGCTAATTTTTCCTGGGTCATTTAACCCCCTGCATTCAGGCCATCATGAAATGAGCAAGCTTGCACAGGATAAAACAGGCTTGGGTTTAGTTTATGAAATTTGCGTACAAAATGCTGATAAGCCTCCTCTTAGCTACCATGAGATCCAAAGAACTTTATTACAATTTGATGGCAAGCATGACTGGGTACTAACAAAAGCAGGGAAGTTTACTGATAAGGCAGCCCTCTTCCCTAACTCTGTATTTATTATCGGAGCTGATACTCTTACCAGAATCTTGGATGAAAAATTTTATTTAAGCCGCCAGGATATGTTAACCCAACTCGATCTATTCAATAGTCATAATATTAATTTTTTAGTCTTCGGCAGAAAAATTAAGTCAAAATTCATTGGCCTTGCCTCTGTTAAAATTCCTGATCATGTTAAGGATCGATTTGTAGGCTTTGATGAAGAAATTTTTAGGGATGACATTTCATCTTCAGATATCAGACAGAAATCAGGAATGACCTAAAAATAATCCATGTATACTAAATATACATGAGGCATAAAGACTAGGGGCGTTATTTATTATGCAAGGCTTTCTTCCAAAAAAAAATCCATCAAAATCCTATTCCATAGTCTCTGACTCCTGCGGAAGAATTGAGGAGATATGCGGCAACTTACCCAAACTGCTTCTAACGGGCAAGGTTCAATCTACTATTAACAAGTTATCAGTGAAAGATTTATCAATTGATGAGCTGTTAGTGAATCAGGTCAACAGGGATTTAAAACTGGCGATGTCCCATCTCAGCTTCATAGCTCATGCCTACATCTGGGGAGACTCTAAACCGCATGGAAAGCTTCCAAAAGCGCTAGCAAATCCATGGGTCAAAGTAGCTAATAATCAAGGTCGACCTCCTATTCTTAGCTATGCCAGCTATTGCTTGGATAATTGGTTTTTGATTGATCCAGGTGAACCTATTTCTCTAGAAAATGTTGGTTTAATTAATAATTTTCTTGGAGGGGTTGACGAGGATTGGTTTGTAACAATACATGTCTGCATAGAAGATGCTGCTGGTGATGCTATAGCGGCATGCGAGGAGATCTCAAAACTTGGAACTGATGCTTCAGAATTAGAGGTCAGCGCTCTACTTTCGAGAATCGTTAACTCAATGAAAAAAGTAAATCAGATTTTTTCTAGAATGCCAGAAAAATGTGATCCCTATATTTATTATCATAGAGTTAGGCCATTTATTTTTGGAACCAAGGATAATCCTGATCTAAAAAATGGACTTATTTTCCAAGGAGAATTCAAGAATAGCCCTCAATTTTTTCGCGGCGAGACTGGCGCTCAAAGCAGCATCATTCCATCGCTTGATGGGGCTCTGCAAATCAAGCACACCAAGGATCACTTGCGCCATTATTTAAACGAGATGAGAGACTACATGCCGCCAAAACATAGAGAATTTATATCAAATCTGGAATCTAGCACACAAGTTAAAAACATCATAAGTGGCTCACAAAGATTGACAGAAGACTACAACAATTGCCTCGAAGAAATCAGAGCATTTAGAGCCATGCACTTAGAATATGCTGGAACCTATATTCATAAACAAGCTCAAATTAAGAATCCATTTGGAAGGGGCGGATCGACGATCACTGGCACAGGAGGAACGCCTTTTATGTCGTACCTAAAGAAGCATCGTGATGAAACTGAAAAACAGAAAAAATAGTATTCTGTTACTTGGAATGTGGCGGAAGCTTAGCTTCGATAAACCATTCATGAGCCTGTTTAGCAGGATTGAATTTTTTTAGCCTAAGTTTTTGATTTTCGATAACTAATTTTTTAGTTTTTACCGCTAGGTAATGATAGGTATGACTATCTCGTGATTCGCTTTCGGGAATTAAGTAAACCTTGTTCTGTTTTTTCTTGCTATCTGCCATAATGAGAATGATTATACCCAAATCATTTAGAATTCCTATCTAAATTTATTGAATAATTGCTAGCAAG
>DEOR01000018.1:6351-6615 GCA_002358345.1 Proteobacteria bacterium UBA3413
ACTTAGGAGCAACCACCCAAATCATTCCATGAAAGTTATCAACGTCAATCTGAATAATAAAACTCATCAATTGAAAGAATTTATTGGGCATAGTTTGCTGTGTATTCTATGTGGGGTGTCTCTAGTTCAAGCTCAAGAAATTACTATAGATGGTGATGTAACAGAATTAGAATGGTCTGCTGCACGGCAATTTGAGCTAGAGTATGAAGTGTTGCCAGCAAGAAACGGTCAGGCAAAATTAAAAACTATTGCTTTTCTTAGATT
>DEOR01000018.1:6815-8517 GCA_002358345.1 Proteobacteria bacterium UBA3413
TGAACGCTATGGGCTCACAACTGGATGAAAAACACACCTCGACCTCTGAACCTGATAGTTCATGGAATATTGTTTATGAATCCAATGCAATTTTTACAGATTATGGGTATAGCGCAGAGATTGCTATTCCTTTTTCAGAGCTACAATTTCCAGAGAAAGAAATTCAGCAATGGAAAATTGGCTTTCTAAGAAAATCTTTTGAGCCTGGAGTTCAGACTGTTTTTAGCTCATATAAAAATGAACCTGGAGAGAATTGCTATGCATGCCAAGCAGATGAAATAATCAATCTGGGGTCACCAGATATAGATAAAAGAAATTATATTTATCCTTATATATTCCTGAATCAAGATGCCACAAGGCCTGTTAAAAATTTAAAGTTTCAAAACCCAGATTATGAGATTGGGATCAGTGGCTTAATTGACCTGAGTAAATCTTCTTCCCTAGAATATGCAATCAATCCAGATTTCTCCCAGGTTGAGTCTGACGCCCCTGTAATTATGGCGAATCAGACTTTTGCTACATCCTATCCAGAAAAAAGAACTTTTTTTCTTGAGGGTGCCGATCTACTTAAATCAGAATTAGGGTCTGTTTATACCCGATCTATAAGCGCCCCCTTGGGTGCTGTTAAATATATTAACCAGAGTGAGACTAATTCAATTTATTTTATGCAAGCAACGGATACCTCCTCACCATATTTAGCAGCCGGAGAATATAGTTCTTATGAAGGAAATGCAGGCAAAAGTAGAGTGACAATTGGAAAAATTAAAAAGAATCTTCCCAATCAATCAAATCTTGGGTTGCTGTTAACCAATCGAGATTATCATTCAGGCGGGAATGGATCGCTGGTTGAACTAGATGGTCTCATCAATATCCTTCAGGACTATAGCTTAGAGTTAAATTTTGCCAGGAGTCAGACCGAAGAAGGATATCTCAACTTCCTTGACACTACAGATACTTTTGGTAGTCACACTTATCAAATGGATGGAGAGAAATTTTCAGGCCGCGCGCACAATATTCGCCTAAGGAGAGTTGTAGAGGGTTCTTATTCTGGCCTCAGGCATAAAGATGTGTCGCCAACCTATCGCTCCAGCGTTGGATTGGTTGGAAAAAATAACTATAAAGAAAGAAGCTATTGGCACGGCAGAACGTTTAGAACTGATGGGACATTTAGAAAAATTACAATCCATGCTAGCAAACAGAATAGACTAAATTTTCAAGATCAAAAAACTAGGGAGCGTCTTGAGACCAGGTTAAGTATTGAAACAAGTTCTAATATCAACGGTGTATTTGAATTTGTTACCAAAGCAAGCGAAAAATTTGAAGGCAAGCAATTTGGTAAGCAGGATGAAATCAAGCTTGCGTTTGAATACTCACCTTCGGAAACATTCATGCTTGGCTTTCGTTACGAAAGCGGTGATCAAATTGCATACAGAATTGAGGCCCCGGTAATTGGCGATCAAAAAACTCAAAATATTGTTGCCGGCATTAGGTTTTCAGATGTTCTTAAAATAAACCTCCACCAGAGATTCACCGAACTAAAAAATAAACTTACCAATGAGGAGTTTTACGGTGGAGATATTAATCGTTTTGAGCTAGATTATCAGTTCGGTAATTCATTGTCCTCAAAGCTTATTATTGAAAAAAATGACTTTCAAGATAACTACTACCTAGAGAGCTTGCTTCAGTGGAAACCCGATCCATA
>DEOR01000018.1:8681-14121 GCA_002358345.1 Proteobacteria bacterium UBA3413
GTAAATAAGAGGCTCCTGATTTGTATTTTAGATTTATCCAACCCATCTTGTTCCAAGCAAGAAACTGGCACAGTGATTGTTTCCCAAGAATTTATTTTGCTGGATGGGAGCTCAACTGTGCCTTGACAAGCCTCTCCACATGTAACATTAAAAAATAACGGTGCGCCTTCCGTATGATTAATTTTCATAATAATCTCATAATAAGGCGATTTCATGGGCGTGAGATCAAGCGCAGATTTGGTTGACACTCCAAAACCTTGCATGACATCACTTTCATTGAAAATAAAATTTTTCGCATCGTCTTGCCTAAGATGGTCAAATCTTGAGATTAAAATTTTCTTGTCGAGGCTAGAGAATTCATCTGCAGAGACAAACTCAGGGCCAGATTTAGACAAGATAAATTCTTGGCCTGGTATAGTAGCAGCACCCAAGAAAATATTCACAGATTCTATTTTTCTACTGGGTCTTTCCAAGGCGATATTTGGCAGATTAGTCTTAGATTCATAATTCAGACCATAGCCCAACGGAAACAAGGGATCATAGAATTCATTGTGACTGTTCAGCACTCCCTGAGTCTTAAGTTTTGGCCAGGAGAATGAAAGCTTGCCCTGGAAATCAAATTGCATCTCGTCATCTTTTAAGAATATAACATCAGAGATGCCTTCCACTGCAGTACCCGGTAACCAAGCTGCTACAAAAGCTTCAGAGGCGTTGATGTATTGATTGACCTCCAAGGGTCTGCCAGAAAGAAATAAGCTCACGACCGGGATATCCATAGCTGCTAATGCTGATAATATTGGTAAATATGTAGGGTCAGTGGCTGTAAATGAAACATTCTTAAGATCCCCCAACATTTCTGCATAAGGCTCCTCTCCAAATACACCAATCACATAATCAGGGTCGTTTGTAAAGTTACCATTGGTTGAAAATTCAATGGATCCGCCAGCCAAGGTAACAACTTCTTCCAAGGATTCAAAAATAGTCTTAGTATTTATAAAATCAGAGTTCTTGTTTTCTCTCCCCTGCCATGTAATGGTCCAACCCCCTGTTTGCGAAGAAATATTATTTGCAGCCTCGCCAATGACTCCAATGTGACCGACTGGATTCAATGGAAGCATTTGATTGTTATTTTTTAGCAGCACCAAGGATTCTCGAACTGCTTGCCTGGCAAGCGCCAAGTGGTCAGGGTGACCCAGATAATTGCCTTTAAACTCATGAGGAACTCTGCCATCCAGTAAACCCATTCTAGATTTAACCGTCAGTATTCTCTTGACAGCATCATCTAATCTTTCACTTGAAATTTCACCAGATTTTACTTGTCTGATCGTATTCTTTAACAACAGTTTCCAGTCTTCGGGCACCATGAACATATCAACCCCAGCATTAAAAGCTTGGGCGCAATTCACATTGGAGCAATTTTCAACTTGCCCATGGCCATTCCAGTCCCCAACGACGAAGCCATCAAATTGCATTTGATCTTTGAGTATTCCGGTTAAGAGCTCTTTATCTCCATGCATTTTGCTGCCATTGATTGAATTAAAACTAGCCATCACTGTTTGAGCACATGCATCTAAAGCCTTAAAATAAGGATGCCCATGAATCCCTCTAAGCTCTGCTTCAGAGACTACAACATTTCCTTGATCAACCCCATTGAGTGTTCCTCCATCTCCCATAAAGTGCTTGGCTGTGGCAATGACATGGTTTTGATCTAAAAACTCAAGGCCCTCACCCTGCAAACCAAGAATCATTGCGTGGCCAAGCTTTGAAACTAACTCAGGATTTTCAGAGAATCCTTCATAGGTTCTTCCCCAACGATCGTCCTGAGGTACAGCAATGGTTGGGGCAAAAGTCCAAGCGACGCCGGTAGAGAGAACTTCCAAGGCAATAGCCTCGCCGATGTCTTTAAGCAAAGCAGCATTCCCCGTAGCGCCCAGCCCAATATTGTGAGGAAACAAAGTAGCGCCAATGAGATTGTTGTGGCCATGAACCGCGTCAGTGCCCCATAATATCGGAATTTTGATTCCATCGATTTCTACAGAGGCATCATAAAATTCCTGACTAAGTTTTTTCCAATCATCTGCGGTGCTGTACTTGTCTCCGTTAGGCGATGTATTGCCTCCATTGAGAACTGATCCAATGTGAAATTTATTTACATCGGCTGGAGTGATAAAATCTAAGTCACCCTGCATGATTTGACCAACCTTTTGCTCAATAGACATTTGCGAGAGGAGCTTATTAATAAGCCCATCGTTAGCTTCATAGGAGTATTTACATGTATTGCTCCTGGACCAATCCTCTTGCGCGATAATGCTAAAAGAAAAAACTAATGAAAGAATAAATAAATTAATGTGTACTTTTTGCATTCTATCTCCTGGGTTAATTAAAAGTTGATGTCAGAAAACTCTATGTCGAGCTTTGATTGATTTAATAGATAATAAAGTGGCAAGCGATTATCGCTCATTGCATGGTCTACAAGCTTCCGCTTGGAAAGGCTTGAAACCAAAAGGATGCATCTGTGAGCATTTAGCAGCAAAGACATATTCATGGTCTTTCTTAGATGCATTGGATCTCCGAGAGTAATCTCTGAGGTGAATATTTCATGAGGACCATCGGCATTAAATAATCTGTCTAGATCAAGCAAGTCAGGAAACAGCGAGGCAAAATGACCATCCAGACCCATGCCCAGAAGAACAACATTAAAAGGTAGCTCCAGTTGAGATACGCTTAGCGAAGGATGTATTAAAGAAATATAATGGGCTGCCTTGGCTTCGTTAATTAAAAGGTGCTCCTTGATAAGCTGCTCATTGGAATGCTCGTGAGTTACATCCACCAAACGATCGTCACCTAGGATGATAGTTACCTTGGTCCATTGAATGGGGATTAGACTTAAATGAGCAAAAATATCTAGGGGGCTGCTGCCGCCAGGGACCACTAGGGTCGCATGTCCAACTTGATTAATTCCCAACGCTAAGGAATGAGCGATAGACTGAGCAATTTTTAAATTAGTATCCTTCACTTCAGCTGGTTTTTTTTAAGAACATTTGGTTGAAGTAACTTAGATTTCCATGCAGACAGGTCATCTCTCTTTCAATTAAAAAAATAGAGATATTTTCCAAGATTTCTGAATGCATTGGCTTGCGATTTAATAAAAAATTTTCTCTAAATGTGGTGGCATCAATAAACTGCATTAACGATCTCATGAGCCCGCCCGCAAAATAAATACCATTGCCTGGCATGTAAATCAATGCTAGCTCGGAGAGCACTTGAGGCAAACAAATTAAAAACTGATCAATTGATTTTTGAGCAAGTGTGTCGCTTTCGTAGGTCGATACAATATCTTCGGGGCTCTTGATCAATCCGGAGAATTCTTTATAGATATTTGAAATTCCTCTGCCAGAAATTAAATCTTCCAGCACATGAAAATCCTTGGATGCCTTTAATCCTGATTTCATCATCATAGAATCAATGGAGAAGGTGCTATTCCCTATTTCTGTGGGCAGCACCGTGTGATTGTCGACTACAAGAGCGGCTCCAAGACCTGTGCCAGGACCAAGAATTAACGCAGTTTTGTTAAAATCTTTTCCTGGAGCGATTAGTGTCATGTCGCCCTCATCAAATAAACTTAAGCTATAACCAATAGACTCCCAATCATTTAAAATATGGCAGGAGGAGACATTAAATTTCTCCAAAATATCTTTAGCATTAAGCGTAAAATCACGATTGGTCATGCGGATTGTATCGTTCATTTTTGGCCCGGCAACGGAGAAAACTATATGATCAATTAAGGGGTCTTGCAAAAGAAAATTTGCAATCAGGTCATCAAAAGATTTTAAACAACTAGTATTTTCTTTTTGAGGGTTTATTAAAATACTAGAATTAATATTTGCTGAACATGTTCTAACATTTGTTCCGCCTATATCAACAAGAAGTATCTTTGCAACTGCGGGCAGTATTTTTGGGTTTGTTACCATAATAAAAAGTAAATAATGCAAAGAATTGCAATAACGACACCGCTATTGATATTAAAAGCTTTTGATGTGGAAAAATCTATGTTGTTAAGATTAATAGCTTTGGGCTGATCAGCATGTCCTTGAAACAAGGCTGTGATATAACAGCCCAGCCCTGATAAAAAGAACACGACACCCATTCTATGAATATAAGCAAAGTCAGGAAAAATATTGCTTATGAAGATAGAAAGAGCCAATGAGAGAATGGCCGCAACAAGAACTGACATGGTTGTTGCTTTCTTCCAGAAGAGCGCAACCAAGAAAATTACAAGGATGCCTGGGGTGAATAAGCCAGTGAACTCTTGAATATACTGAAACAACGAATCAAAGCTATCGAGCAATGGCGCAATAAAGACTGCAACTACTAAACCCACTACTACGGCTATTCTGCCAGTCTTGATTAGGTTCGCTTGGCTCACCTCGTTAGGCGAAAAAGATCTATATATATCCATGGTAAAAATTGTACCTATGCTATTGGTCATGGAGGCCAGTGATGACACAATTGCGGCAATCAAAGCAGCAAATGTTAATCCCAGAAGCCCATGAGGAAGCAAAGTCATCATGCTTGGGTAGGCTTGATCTGATTTCACTATATTGGGAATTAATTGCATTTCCATAGCCATGGCTGCACATATACCAGGCAAAACAATAACGATCGGCATTAGTAATTTTAAGTAAGCTGCAAACATCACACCTTTTTGAGCTTCTCGAAGAGATTTTGCACCCAAGGCACGCTGCGTAATGTATTGGTTAAAGCCCCAATACGAAAAATGTCCAATCCAAACACCTGCGCCAATTAGAATCCAAATGCCAGGCAGGTTATTGTATGAGGGATTGTCAGGCGAAAGAATCATATCGAACTTCTCTGGCATTGCATTGAAAACAATCGCTAGGCCTTGGAAAACTCCCCCCGAGCCAGCAATCTGATTCAAGGCGATATAAAGAACTGCAAATCCACCAAAAATTAATAAAACAACTTGGACTATGTCTGTCATAGCAACAGCTTTAAGGCCTCCAGATAAAGAATAAGCCAATGCAAACATCGCTAATAAAATACAGCCGTATAAAGGCTCAAGACCGGTCAAAGCATTAATTGCAAGCGCTCCAAGCCATAGAACAGTTGTTAAATTAATAAAGACGTAAATAATGAGCCAGAAAAACGAGAGGACCAAACTCACCCTTTTGTCGAAACGTTGTTCTAAAAATTGAGGCATGGTGTAAATTTTCTTCTCAAGAAATAAGGGTAAAAAATATTTTGCCATTACTATTAAGGCCACTGCTGCAGTTAATTCCCATACAGCGATTGCCATGCCAACTACAAAGCCTTGACCTGACATACCAATGATCTGCTCAGCAGAGATGTTCGCAGCTATTAAGGAGGCTCCTATAGCCCACCAAGGCAGAGACCTGCCTGCAAGGAAGTAGTCCTCAGA
>DEOR01000018.1:14342-20547 GCA_002358345.1 Proteobacteria bacterium UBA3413
TACCACCCCTAGTAATTACTGATATCGTTGTCAACTAAGCTAAATTATCATTAAAATAGTAAGATAAAGCAAATATGCCACGACAAATGCCTGTAACAATCAAAGATGTCTCCAATGATGCAGGGGTATCAATTAAGACGGTCTCTAGAGTCATCAACAAGGAAAAGAATGTTTCCGAGAAGACCAAAGAGATTGTTATTAAATCTATTCAAAAACTAGGGTTTAAGCCTAATAAAAGCGCTCAAAGCCTTAGATCAAAACGGTCGCACATGATTGCTTTGCTGTATAACAATCCAAATAAACATTATTTAGCAGACATTCAAGGCGGCATATTAAGGCTCTGCAAGGAAACAGGCTATAACCTTGTATTGCAGGAATGTGATTATACAAACGTTAACCTGGGATTAGAGATCACTGAGTTTATTGATGATTTTAGTATCGATGGATTGATTGTCACTCCACCCTTAAGCGATATGAATGAATTCTTAGAACATCTCAATCAAACCCAAACAGAATACTCAATCATTGCCCCAAGTAATACTAGAAAAGTAAAATCTTACGTCTCATCAAATGATTATGAAGCGAGCTACGCTATGACAAATAAAATTATTAATAAGGGTCACTTGAATATTGGATTTATTAAGGGCCATCACAAACATTCAGCATCCCACTTAAGATTTAATGGTTTTACAGAGGCATTAAAAGATCGGGGAATGAGCCTAAACAGTGAATGGGTCAAGGAAGGTAATTTTAGTTTTGATTCAGGGTTTAGCGCTGGATTAGAGCTCTTGAAATCTCATAACAAACCTTCGGTTATTTTTGCTAGCAATGATTATATGGCAGCTGGGGTCATGAAGGCTGCGCAAATGAATGGTATTAATATTCCCTTAGATTTATCGCTTGTTGGCTTTGATGACTCGCCACTTGCCGCGCAGCTCTGGCCATCTTTAACAACTATTCGTCAGCCCGTGGAGGATATGGCCTATCACGCCGCTAGATTGCTGTTAGGAAATATTGATGGGTTAAGCGAAGAGATGGATTCCAAAGAATTTATCTCTGAATTAATATTAAGAGAGTCTCTAATTAACCTAATAGATTAAAAGATTCTCTTATACCGCTGACAACAAACTCAATAGCCAAGGCCCCAAGTAAAATACCAAATATTTTTTGAATAACAACGATAATTGTTGGGCTGACCCGTTTTGCAAGATTGGCGGATAGCCACATTGCCAAGGCAGCCAAGGCAATAATAAAGATGATGGGAGTAAAATTTATAATCATCTCAAGAGGGTCTGAAGAGCGTTGCTCTGCAATAAGTAAGGCGGCAGTCATTGCGCCAGGACCAGCGATTAGAGGGGTAGCAATAGGAAAGATAGCTAAAGACTGCAGAGACTCGTCATCAAGCGCAACATCAGCTGTATTCTGCCTTCTCTCTTGGCGTTGCTCCAAAACCATCTGAAAAGCTATAGCAATAAGAAATAAACCACCAATAATCTTAAATGAGCTCATTGAGATTCCCATCACTGCCAATACAGAACCTCCAAATAACCAAAAAGCAGCCAGGATACCAAAAGCCACCAAACTGGCATGAATGTAGACTTTTTTACATTCTTGTTTAGTCAGACCTTGAGTAAGACTCGCAAAAATAGGAATTAATGCGATCGGATCTACCGCCACAAATAATAAAATAATGCTTTCTATAGCTTGATCAAACATATTAAGTAGAGATAATCTGAATGGAATCTGAATGAGAGGCTGAGTAAACCCCACCAATTAAAACAAATTTTAATGATTTTTTTGAACGAACTTTTGATCTCAGAATTAATTTAATCTTATTGATAGTTGATGCTTGATTTGAGATTGATTTCATATAGTGGGGCTGCATGCCCCCTACTAAGCTAAGTTGCTGAAAAGTATCTAAGTTATTAGTAAATGCATAAATAGGCATCCTAAAAGGTTTGGTGCTTGAAATAACATCTGCAGTTTGACCCGATCGAGTCACCACTACTATTCCATCTGCATCAATTCTTGAGGCAAGATCTCTTGCGCCAATTGCAATATTTTGCCAATCTGATTTGTCGCTAAGAAATTCTTCGTACCCCAGGGTCCTAAAATTTTCAGTTTTAGCAGCAATCTTCTTCAGCATCTTGATACATTGAACGGGGTATTTACCTACGCTGGTTTCCCCTGATAGCATGACAGCATCAGCGCCTTCATAGATTGCATTAGCTACGTCAGTAACTTCAGCTCTGGTGGGTGTTGGATTTACAATCATAGACTCAAGAAGATGAGTTGCAACAATGGATCGCTTGCCCCACTTTGCAGTTGCATACATGATTCTTCTTTGGATATTGGGTAAGTCAGCCAAGTCTGTTTCAATGCCAAGATCTCCTCTTGCAACCATCACTATGTCAGTAGCTTTGGTAATCTCATGAATATTGTCTAACCCTTCTTGATTTTCAATTTTTGCAATAATTTTAGCAGACGATTTATTTTTTTTAAGAATGGCCCTTAGCTCATGAATATCCTGAGCACTCCTAACAAATGAAAGTGCAATAAAGCTTATGTTATTTTTTATTGCTAAATTAATATCCTTGCGATCCTTCTTTGTGATGGACGGAAGGTCTACCCTTACCCCTGGGAGATTGACATGGCGCTTGCTACCTAACTTGCCCCCATCAAGGACTTTGCATGTTAAATTTTCATTGTCCTTGGCTAGAACTCTAAAATTAATTAGCCCATTATCTATACTGATCCTTGAGCCCTTGGACACACTCTTAATGAGGCCTTTGTAGTTTATCTGGATAGATGAAGTCTCAACGTCAAGATCCTCTCTAATGGTTAGATTTACAATATCTCCAACCTTGAGGTCAATATCACCTTGATAAACACCCGTTCTAATTTCAGGGCCCTGAGTATCAAGTAATAGACCAATAGGACCATAATCAGCAGATTGCTCGGCATTAATTTGACGAACTAGATCTATAACATTTTGCGCGTCTTTATGTGTCGCATGAGACATATTTATTCTTGCAACATTCATGCCCGCCTTATGGAGTTTCTTTAATACATCATATGTATCAGTACAGGGACCAATTGTAGCTATGATTTTTGTTTTTATGGCGTTCATGCTTCGCACTATACTCGATATTCCATTAATATGAATAATTTGACATCGTTGTCAGTTAAGGAGTATTCTTTTATACAAGCAATTAATCAATTCAATGAATTTATTTATATTTGGTGGTACTGGCGATCTAGCAGGAAGAAAGCTGCTGCCGGCTCTGTACCGGCATCACAAAGCAGAAAGGTTAAATCCTGAAACTCAAATATATGGCATTGGATCTAGAGAAATAGATACAAAGACCTATAGGGAAGATACTAAAAAGAATCTAGAAATTTATCTCGAACCTGAGGAATATAGCGAGCAATCTATCGATACTTTTTTGCTATTAGTTCAGTACAAAAAAATTAATTTTAATATTTCGAATGATTTTCAATCGTTGCGAGATATAACGACTGCAAACGAAAGAAATCTTTATTATTTAGCAGTTTCGCCATCATTCTACAAAATAATAGCTGATAACTTAAGCAATCAATCATTGATCGGCCCCTCCTCTTCTATCATTGTAGAAAAACCAATCGGCACAAATCTTCTATCATCCGTAGAAATTAATGAGGCTCTCGCAAAGCATTTTGCAGAAAATCAGATTTTTAGAATCGATCATTATCTTGGCAAAGAAGCAGTGCAGAACCTACTAGCTCTAAGGTTTGGGAATATACTATTTGAAAAAATCTGGTCCAATGTGGCGGTAGATCATATTCAAATTACAGTTGCCGAGACACTTGGATTAGAGAATAGAGGTTCATATTACGATCACACTGGGGCGATCAAAGATATGCTTCAAAATCATCTGCTGCAAATCTTATGCCTAGTAGCAATGGAACCACCAACAAGTGTGAATTCTGAGTCTATAAGAGATGAAAAATTAAAAGTACTTCGATCTCTCCGCCATATAGAGATGAATTCAATACAAGATCATTGTGTCATTGGTCAATACAAAGACGGAGCCATTCATTCAACGCCAAAGATAGCTTACAGGGGCGAGGAAGGCGTTCAAGACGAAAGTAAAACAGAAACATTTGTTGCGCTAAAAGTATGGATAGATAATTGGCGATGGTCAGGAGTACCCTTCTTTTTGAGAACAGGAAAGCGCATGACTGAAAAACGCTCTGAAATAGTCATACAATTTAAGTCCGTCCCCCTTAATATTTTTGATTCAAAAAAGATTCAAAAAGATAATCAATTGATCATCAGACTTCAGCCCGAAGAAAGCATTAAACTGAAAATTATGATTAAAAAACCCTCAGCTTCAGGATTTCAATTACAAGAACTGCCCCTAGACCTTCTCTTTAATGATTATTATGAAGACGATCCTCTGGATGCCTATGAAAGACTTTTGATGGATGTGATTGATAATAAGCCTTCGTTATTCATGCGTCGAGACGAAGTTGAGACAGCCTGGGTATTTATTGATGGGTTGATTGACTCAATCTCTAATGGTGGCTTAAGTCTCTCTAAATATAACGCTGGAAGTTGGGGCCCTTCAAGCTCGGATTTACTTATCTCACAGCATAATTCTAAATGGAACAATGAGGATGAGTAGATGTTAAATAAAATTAGTTTAATTAAAGAGAGAATACAACAAAGAAGCAATGCAAGCAGAGCAGCCTATCTCAATAATATTGAATTCTGGAAAAAAAATTCTCCAAATAGAAACAGCCTGGGTTGCTCGAACTTGGCTCATACCTATGCTGCATGCAATAAAAAATCCCCGACTGAAAGTCTGAATATTAAAAAATTTATTGGGATAATTACAGCTTACAACGACATGTTGTCTGCGCATGCACCGCTAGAAGCTTACCCAGGGCAGCTAAAAAATGAGGCTGATAAATTAAACCTTCATATCCAAGTCGCCGGAGGAGTGCCTGCTATGTGTGACGGTATTACCCAGGGTGAACCTGGGATGGAGCTCTCACTATTTAGTAGGGATGCAATCGCACTTTCAACAGCCATTGGTTTATCTCATAATGTATTTGATGCGGCAATATGCATGGGCACATGCGATAAAATCGTTCCTGGTTTGCTTATTGGAGCTCTTAAATTTGGTCATCTGCCCATCATATTTATTCCAGGAGGTCCAATGGCAACCGGCATCTCTAATGCAAAAAAATCAGAAACAAGGCAATCCTATGCGGCTGGTGAAATAGAGAAAATAGATCTTCTGGCAATAGAGCAACAAGCCTACCACTCCGAAGGAACTTGCACATTTTATGGCACAGCTAACACCAATCAATTAATAGCAGAAGCTATGGGCTTTCAGCTTCCAGGAGCAGCCTTCACTCCAACAGATTCACCCATTAGAGAGGCTCTTAACAAAGAAAGTCTAAAATCACTCATGAAACTGATGGATATAGAGCTGGGATTAGGTGAAATGTTAGATCTTAAAAATTGGATTAACGCCATCATTGTTTTATTAGCGAGTGGCGGCTCAACCAACCTAGTCATTCATTTAATCGCAATGGCTCGGTCAGCTGGATACATTATTGAAATTGAAGATTTTAATGATCTCTCCCAAATCATCCCCCTTCTATGCCAAATCTATCCAAATGGAAATGCTGATGTTAATGAATTTCACACGGAAGGAGGAATAGCCAGGTTGTTAACAAATTTAATAGATGGTGGCTTAATTTACGAAGATATTCAGACCGTGGCTGGATTAGGCCTATCACACTATACAAAGGTTCCTTTCATAGAATCCTCTAAAGATAAGACTCTGAGATGGGCAAACCTTGAGAGGCATACTAGACCTCTTAAAAGTATTGCTACTGCAGAGAGCCCATTTAAACCTAATGGTGGAATTAAATTCATTGGCGGTGATATTGCAGAAGGTGTGATAAAAGTTTCTGCTTTAAAGGATGAAAATGCAGTGATCCGAGCTCCTACAAAAGTATTCTTGAGCCAAGAGGCAGTGCTAAAAGCCTTTGAGAGTGATGAATTAAATCAAGATGTAATCTTAGTGTTGTTGGGTCAAAGTCCAGCTATGAATGGAATGCCTGAATTACATAAACTGACATCTCCAATCAATGTGTTGCAAAAAAGAGGTTATAACATCGCACTGGTTACTGATGGGCGAATGTCTGG
>DEOR01000018.1:20682-21446 GCA_002358345.1 Proteobacteria bacterium UBA3413
GCCAAGCTATCTATCGAGGATCAAAACCTTGAAAAACGAGAGCCTATTCAGATTGCTGCCAGCAATCATGGTCTTGGCAGAGAGCTATTTAAAATATTCAGAGACAATGTGAGCTCGGTAAAACTGGGAGCAACTATTTTTCATGACTGACTTCGATCTAATCATTCCAAAGATTCTACCCACCCTCACTCTCTCTTCTGTGCATGAAGCAAAAAAGGTTTGTGATCTTTTAAGGACCGCAAAGATTAATTCTCTTGAGGTGACATTAAGATCAGGTGTCTCTTATGAAGCGATAGAATATATCTCAAATGAGTCTGGGATTAATTTAGGGTTAGGGACGGTGCTCAATCTTAAGCAGCTTCTTAAATTTAAAGATCTCAAAATTTCCTATGTCGTCTCCCCAGGCTTTGATGAAGGAATTAGTAATTATTGTAAGCAAGAAGGTGTTGTCTATATTCCTGGCATTGAAACTGCATCAGAAATAATGAATATGATTAAGCATGGGCATAAGAAATTAAAATTCTTTCCGGCTGAACAATCTGGCGGAGTGGAGAAATTAAAATCATTTAATGCAGTATTTCCAGAGATCAGTTTCATGTGCACTGGGGGTATCAATCTAATTAACTATAAAAGTTATGCCGAATTACGGAATGTATTCTCTGTGGGTGGATCGTTTGTTTTACCAAAAGAATTCCTCATCGAAGATGATCTGGATGAGGCTGTTAAATATCTTCAGTTATTGTAGGCGAAAAAAAACAGAGCTA
>DEOR01000060.1:0-1187 GCA_002358345.1 Proteobacteria bacterium UBA3413
TTTATGAAATTAACTAACGTTATAAATGAACTCAAGTCACCCAATGAAGTTGAAAACTTTCTAAAGGATTTATGCACCCCCTCAGAGATCAAAGCTCTTAATGAAAGGTGGGAGGTTGCGCAATTGCTGTATAAAAAAAATAAAAGTTATAGAGAGATTGCAGCAGATCTAAAGACATCTACAGCGACTGTAACTCGAGTAGCAAGATTCTTATTCTCTGAATCAAACAATGGATACCAAAACGCATTCAAGAGAATCAAATGAAAGAGAACAAAATTACTATCGCCATTCAGAAAAAAGGCAGGCTCTCTGATAATAGCAAGAATTTATTGGAGAAGTCCGGCATAAACTTTCGAACATCCGGTGAAAAACTTCTAGCTCGATCCTCGAATATGAATATAGATATTTTACTCGTTCGCGATGATGATATCCCCTCTCTTGTTTCCAAGGGTGTGGCAGATCTAGGTATTGTTGGTGAAAATGTCCTAGCCGAACAGTCAGCAACAAATACTAATCTTAAAGCCCACACTATTTTACCTTTAGGTTTTTCAAGATGCTCCCTGGCATTTGCAAGGCCCTCCTCCTCAAACATGAAAAGTTTAGCCAACAAGACGATTGCGACATCCTATCCCGGCTTGGTAAAGAAATATCTAAAACAAAATAATATTAAGGCAGAGGTTATTAAAATTAATGGCTCTGTAGAGCTAACACCCTACATTGGTATAGCAGACTGTATATGTGATCTCGTCTCCTCTGGGGCAACCTTAGAGGCTAATAACCTTGTGCAATTCAAGACACTGATGGCGTCAGAGGCTGTCCTGATATCTAATCAGAAGCGTAAGAACATGCAGGAACGAAGCATTTTAAGTTTAGTAAAGAGATTTGAAGGGGTGATTAACGCCGCAGAAAGTAAGTACGTCATGCTGAACGCCCAAGAAAAATCGATTGATAGTATTTGCAAACTTTTGCCAGGAGCAGATTCACCAACCATTATCCCCTTAAAAGAAAAAGGTAAAGTTGCCATCCACGCTCTTTGTACAGAGCCAGTATTCTGGGAGACGATGGAGAATTTAAAGATCAGTGGCGCTTCATCAATCTTGGTCATGCCAGTAGAAAAAATTCTTTACTAAGATGAAGCTAATCAATAGAACTTCTAATAAGCAATCCATTAATTGGTTTTCTACCTC
>DEOR01000060.1:1431-1741 GCA_002358345.1 Proteobacteria bacterium UBA3413
TGGATGCAATCAACAAACAATTAGGACTTAAAAAACTCAAAGCATACAAAGTCAGCTCGAAAGAAATAAGTAGCTCAGATCAAGCTGTCTCGGGAGAGTTGAAGAGTGCAATTTTAGCTGCGTCTAAAAATATCCAACTTGTTTGTGAGAACGACAAAATCAATCTTTCATCAAGCCCAATAGAAACTACTAAAGGTATTACTATATGGAAAGAATTTAGGGCCATTGATTCGGTTGGCCTTTATGTTCCAGGTGGCACTGCGCCATTGATCTCATCGCTATTAATGCAAATTATCCCAGCAACCGTTGC
>DEOR01000060.1:1929-3097 GCA_002358345.1 Proteobacteria bacterium UBA3413
CACCTGAAATACTATGGATTTGTAAATTATATAATGTCAGCAATATATATAAGATTGGCGGCGCCCAATCAATCCTTGCAATGGCCTATGGCACCACGATAGTTCCGCAGGTTTCAAAAATCTTTGGCCCTGGCAATGCATATGTAAACTATGCGAAGGAATTAGTATCTAAGGACGTAGCCATAGATTTACCAGCAGGCCCCAGCGAAGTCATGATTGTGACAAACGATCTTGAGAATTCCTCTCTAGCTGCCGCAGATGCACTGTCTCAACTTGAGCATGGAGACGATTCAAAGGCCTTCGTTATCTCTCAAAAACTTAATGTTTTAAAGAAAGTAAAGTCTGAAGTGCTTAAGCAAAAAAAGAGTCTTAAGCGACAGACCATACTTAATGAGAGCATCAAAAATCTAATTTTAATTAAGTCTAAATCAGCGATTGATACCTCGCAGCTTATCAATGAATGCGCACCAGAGCATTTAATTTTACTTGACGATGATTTCGCTCAGTACCTGCCTTCTATTAATAACGCTGGGTCAATATTTTGTGGGTCTCTATCCCCTGAGTCATTTGGAGATTATGCCTCTGGTTCAAATCACGTTCTACCCACCAACGGAAAGGCAAAAACATATTCAGGCCTAGGCATTAAAGATTTTGGTAAACAAATTACTGTGCAAGCTGCTTCATCAGAAGGATTCATGAATCTCAAAGATACGGTTACAACGCTAGCTTCAGCAGAAGGTTTAGATGCTCACGCAGCAGCTGTTGATATTAGAAGAAGTCGGGTCACAGACACTGATAAGTCTAGGTCCTGTGTTGAAATTCGTAAAACTAACGAGACGAATATTTATATTAATCTCAATCTAGATGGCACGGGCAAGTATTCAATCAATACAGGCATTAGTTTCTTAGATCATTTATTGGAACAATTTTCTAAACACAGTAAAATTGATTTGTATTTAATGTGCGATGGTGATTTGCACATAGATGAGCATCATACGATAGAAGATGTTGCCATTACCTTAGGCTCAGCAATCAACACAGCATTAAATGATAGGCTTGGTATATGTAGATATTCCAGCGTTGAGACATTGGTCATGGATGAGGTTAAGTGCTCTGTCAGTATTGATCTTGCGTCTCGTCGATACTTGAGCTTTCAATGCTCTAAACT
>DEOR01000024.1:0-60261 GCA_002358345.1 Proteobacteria bacterium UBA3413
CTGATTCTGAAATCTTGATGCGAAGTAGCTTAATCAGAGAATAAGCTAATATCTTTAATTGCAAGATCAACCTCAAAATCTCTGCCATAGCCCGCAATACTTATATCTCTAATATTCTTAGGTTTCATTGAAGCGGCGTTTAATCCATTAGTTTTTAAATCCTTGAATGCTATCCGGTAGACTTGCCATTCATTGGTCACATCAAATGATTTGCTGAGATAAGACCAAGGAGGAATCTTGAAACCCTTGAGCGTGACATGCACTTCATAGGCTTCATTGTTGCCCTTGGCTTGAAATTGAATGCCCTGAAAATCATTGCTATTTATATCTACCCTATTAGACAGTCTGACAAAGCCCCCATTATTTTCAGTCGTGACAATTCCTGACATCGTAAACACTCCATCGCGATGTGTGATGACCAAGTCAGATTTTCCGCCCATCACTTGATCAGTGATGCCTTGCCAAGTCTCAGGGTTGTTCAGGGATTTTGCAAAAGAGCTCATTGATAATACTATTAAGAGGTATATTATTAACTTCATCATGTGATTATGCCTAAAAAAAGCTCTTTTGTATGAAAGATCAAATCAAGAAAACCTTTAAAAGATTTTTTGAAGATAAGAAAACATCTTTGCAAACCAAAGCCCTTGAAAGAGCAAATAATCTAACTAAACCTAGAGCAGGTACTCCTCATGATTGGGAGGACTGGGAAAAATACGTTAAAGAGCATAACCTGAAGGATGACTCCAAATAAATAGGCTCGCTTATAGAGGCCCTTCAAAATAAATCCCAGCCTTGCTTAGTCTGGAGACTAAAGAACTACCCAAGCCTGCGGCACTGGTGAGAACTCCTCCATACTCTGAGCCTCCAGGAAGACTATCAGCATCTTCGATCAAACAAAGAGCACATTCAGAGACCAGTTTTGAGGTAACTTTATAGCCAGGATCACCTTTTCCATGCATATGGAACACTGATTTCTCTCCGTCTTCTGTCTCAGCAATATACTTGCAATCAAACCATCCATTCTCTTGTACAGCTTCTGAGGGGCCCTCTCCTGGTTTAGGCAAGAAGGGTTTAACCGCTCTTTTTAAAGGAGACATTAGCACCAAGACAGATATTCCTGTAACCATCAAAGACTTAAATGCACTAAACCAGTTTTTATGAAATGCATATTCTTGATAGGTAAAATTGGAGCCATAAGATTCTTGTCTTAAAGCCAGCAAAGCTTCGGTTCGTCGAACCACTCTTGTATTGGCAGCTGCCATAATGAAGGGACCTGACCAGGCATTAATCTCATTTTTCTTTGCAATGCCGACCCTGTCGGCGCTTTGATCTTTTTGCTCTTGAGTATAAGAGCCCTCGGGATTCAACAAATAGGGATCTAAAAGATCATCACCTAAATCTAAATCTCCCATCGCAAACATCGTCTCAAGAGTGCCGCCGGACGCTCCACCTTGAAATGAATGAAAGGACTCAATGCGCTTAATGGGCTTATTTATTTTTTTTGCTGAATAAAAAGTTCCTAGATCTGAGGGAATGGAATCATATCCACATGAGGGAATAATTCTGATGCCCTTTGCAGATGCTTCTTCGTGATGTTTGGCAATCAGGCTTTTAACCCAGAAATTTTCACCTGTTATATCTACATAATGAGCGCTATTTTTTACACAGGATGCGACAAGCTTTGAGCCGTAGCGATGAAATGGTCCCGTGGTGGATAAAATAACTTTGGCTCTTGAGGTGAGGATATCTAATGCCACCTCATCATCTGAATCAGCAATTAAAATTTCTACTGCCACTGAATGATCTTGAGCTACTTGCTGGAGTTTCTCATGATTTCTCCCTGCCATTGCCCATTTCACTTCTGTGTTTAATGATTGAAAATATTTTACGCAAAGCTGGCCCGTAAAGCCTGTGGCTCCATAAATAATAATGTCTATATCTTTTTGCATATGCAGTCCCTCTTTTAGTAGAAATCTTAGAGCATATTTTAAGTCAAACTAGACATTGCTGTAATTTTCATTAATGAATGGTGGGCCCGGGAGGACTCGAACCTCCGACCAATGGATTATGAGTCCACTGCTCTAACCGACTGAGCTACAGGCCCGAAAACTATTCGTCTAGAAAGTTTTTCAGGTGACTTGATCTTGATGGATGTCTAAGCTTTCTTAAAGCTTTAGCTTCTATCTGACGTATTCTCTCTCTTGTCACGTCAAACTGTTTTCCAACTTCTTCAAGTGTGTGGTCTGTGTTCATGCCAATGCCAAAACGCATCCTAAGAACCTTCGCTTCTCTTGCGGTTAATGTTGAAAGAACATCATCAGTTGCATAGTGAAGGCTGCCTTCTGTTGCATTTTGAAGCGGTGAACGAATCACTGTGTCTTCAATAAAATCACCTAAATTTGAATCTTCGTCATCTCCAATAGGGGTCTCCATAGAGATAGGCTCTTTAGCAATCTTGAGCACTTTCCTGACTTTATCTTCAGGCATATCAAGTTCTTTACTTAACTCTTCAGGTGTTGGCTCTCTTCCCATGTCTTGCATCATCTGGCGAGAGACTCGATTAAGCTTATTAATCGTTTCAATCATGTGCACTGGAATTCTAATTGTTCTTGCTTGGTCAGCAATAGAGCGAGTAATAGCCTGTCTAATCCACCAGGTTGCATAAGTAGAAAATTTATATCCTCTTCTATACTCGAACTTATCTACTGCCTTCATGAGGCCAATGTTACCTTCTTGAATCAGATCCAAAAATTGCAATCCTCTGTTTGTGTATTTTTTAGCAATTGATATTACCAATCGTAAGTTAGCCTCGACCATGTCTTTTTTCGCACGACGCATCTTGGTTTCGCCCATCGACATAGCTCGATTGATCTCTTTGATATCTTTAATGTTTAGACCCACGCGTTCTTCGAGGGCTTTAATTGATTTTTGTGCAATCACAACGTCTGGTTTGATGTGCTCTAAAGATTTTTTAGAATACTTTTTATTGGTCATCAACGAATCAATCCATTTCACTTTTGTAATATTTTCTTGAAACATTGCAATAAAATCTTTTCTAGGAATTTTTGCAGATTTGACAAAAAGATACTGGATTCTCTTTTCATGCAATCGAAGTTCCGCTAAATCTTTTCTAGCAATAAAGGCCAGGTCTTCAAACATTTTTGGCGAGAATTTTAAGAACTTAAAGATCAAGCTTAATTTAGCAAATTCAGCTTTAGCTTCTTTTGAATGTGTGCCTTTGGATTCAATCACCTTTTGTGTTTTGTTAAATTGACGCTTCAAATTCGTCAAGCGTTTTTGTACTTCAATAAGATCTGGGCCGTTATCAATCTCTTCATCGCTCTCTTCAAGCTGCTTGGCTTTCTCACTCCCGGGTCCAGCAGATGGGACTTCTTCCATTTCTTCTAAAAATCCTGTTAGCAACTCGCCTAATTTTTTTTCTTCAAGTTTGACGAGTTCATAGAAATTGATGATGTGTTCAACAATTCCAGGGTACTTAACACTGGATGAAAGAAGATCTCTCATACCTTCCTCAATTCTTTTGGCAATTTCAATTTCGCCTTCTCTGGTCAATAGGTCTACAGTGCCCATTTCTCTCATGTACATGCGAACAGGATCAGTGGTTCGGCCTCTCTCATTCTCTACAGCTGCCAATGCCTCGGCCGCTTGCTCGAGAGCTATCTCGTCTTGATCATCCGATGAGTCCTCAGATAGCATCAAACTATCTGCATCAGGTGCAGTCTCATGGACTTGGAGACCTAGGTCGTTGATCATGCTGATGATTTCATCTACTTGATCTGGATCAGAAATATCCTCAGGCAGGTGGTCGTTCACATCAGAATAGGTAAGATAGCCTTGCTCTCGGCCCTTCTCAATCAACTCTGCTATTCTTGAACCTTGTTTCTTTAACTTATCCACTCACTGCCTCTTAATAAATATGTTCACTCTATGTGATGCCAAACTTTGAGTTTTTCAATCCTGGTTTGAACTTAATTTTTGTAACCAATCTCGATCATCATCTGATATCTCTTCTTTTTTTAAGATGATTTGCTGTAAATCTCTTCGCTCTGCCGATGTAATCGATCTGACATTATACTTGTCTTTCAGAATTTGCTCTCTTTCTTTTTGATTTTTTAACAAAACATTGATGCAATCTTCAATCAATTTTAGGGCATTTTCTTCGGATAAATCGAGCTCTGCAATGACAGCTTGTGAGAAATATCCTTGAATTTGCAAGGATTCAAGAGCCTCCAGTACCCTAGAAGGCTTAATGTCTGGAGTCTGCTTGTAAAGACTAATCACATCAAATAGAAAATTAAACTTAGTATGGGCTCTAAGGCCTTCAAAAATATTTTTCTGCGCAATCGCAGGGTGTTTCAGCAAGGCGCTGAAAATATTAATCAAGGCCTTCACTCGAACAGGCGTAGAAGGTGTGGCCGGAGCTTGATTAGAAGCTTGATTGGGCTTAAATGTTTGCTTCGGAACGTGCATGC
Organism: Proteobacteria bacterium UBA3413; assembly: GCA_002358345.1. Lineage (GTDB taxonomy): Bacteria > Pseudomonadota > Gammaproteobacteria > Magnimaribacterales > D2472 > D2472. Next base: position 4,494 of record DEOR01000024.1, read on the forward strand.
TTTTTACATCCATCCCACAAAGTTGAGAAACTTCGTTTGCATAAATCTCTTTGATCACAGCATTATTAATTTTTTGAATGACTGGTATGGCAAAGGCAGCGGCTTGCGATCGACCCTCCAAAGTTTCTAAATTAAAATCTTTAACCTTGGATAAAAAATACTCTGATAAAGAAATGGATGCATCAAGTAATTTTTGAAAAGCCTGAAGCCCGAATTCATTGATGTATGAATCTGGGTCATGACTCTCATCAAAAAAAACAAAATGAATATTTACATCTTCCCTGATAATAGGAAAAGTATTTTCCACGGCCTTCCAGGCAGCTTTGCCGCCAGCAAGATCTCCATCAAATGCAAAAAATATTTTATTGGTATAGCGCATAATCTTAGCAACATGGCTTGGCGTAACTGCTGTGCCTAGGGTGGCAACAGCATTTTTAATGCCATGCTGGTAAAGACCAATAACATCCATATACCCTTCCACCACTATCAAAGAAGAAATCTTCTTTGCTGCTTCTTTCACCTCAAATAACCCAAAGAGCTCATTCGATTTATTAAAAAAGGTGGTTTCAGGAGAGTTTAGATATTTGGGCTCACCTTGATCAATGATCCTTCCCCCCATCGCAATAAACTCACCTTTAATATTACGAATTGGAAAAATGATCCGGCCTCTGAATCTATCGTAGAATTTATTATCCTTATGACTAAAAAGACCAGACGCTTCTAACTCATTTACAGGGATATCTTTGCCTAAATGATTGGCCAGCGCATCCCATTTATCTTCAGCAAAACCAAGGTGGAATTTCTGCGCCGTCTCTCCTGAAATATTTCTATCTTTGAGGTACTGCACTGCTTTTTCTGCGGCCTTTGATTTAAGATTTTTTTGATAAAACATCACGGCCTGCTCCACCAAGCCACTGGGCTTAATCTTATCTTGCTTACCATTTTCGTAGGGCACTTCCAGACCAAGAGAGCTAGCCAGGGTTTCAATCGCATCCACAAAATCTAAATTTTCATACTGCCTAAGAAAATGAATCGCGTTCCCAGACTCCTGACAAACAAAACAGTAAAAAAATTGCTTGTCTTGATTGACAGCCATCGATGGATTGGAATCATCATGAAAAGGACAAAGGCACCAAAAATTTGAGCCTTTTTTGTTGAGCTGCAGTCTTCTGCCAACCACCTCCACAATATCAGATTGATCGATGAGTTGATCAATGAAACTACTAGGAATCGACATTGTGTTCCATCCAGTTATCAAGAAAGATTTTAGCAGCTAGGTCATCTATGCGAGTGAATTTGGAATCAGGCTCAAGAAGCTGCTTGGCCTCAAAAGAGGTCAGTCTTTCATCCACGAGCTCGCAGGCAATTTTTGTCTCTGCTTGTAACTTGATATAAAAATTATTTACTTTCTTCATCATTTCGCTTGGCGTACCGTCCATGTTCAGGGGCTGCCCCACAAGCAAACGATCAGGTTTCCATTCTTCGACCAATTGTACAATGGTCCGCCAAATATCAGGGCCTTCTTGTTGTACATTTAGTATTGTCAGAGGTGAAGAAGTCCTAGTAATCGTCTGGCCAACCGCAACACCAATATGTTTAGTTCCATAATCAAATGCTAGAATTTGCATAATCAGGAGTTTGTAAAATTCCAGTCTCGAACAATTTCTAGCTGCTCATACTGGGAGAGCATCTCGACAGAAAATGGTTGAAACGGCGAAGACTGCCTCAGAATTCTCAGGGCCATACTGTCTAGCACTAAGTCTCCAGAAGATTGCAATATCTCGGCGGACAACAAGTTCCCCATTGCATCGATAACTGATTTAATTTGCACTCTAAAGTTCCCTTTGGACAGGTTGGAAGATGCAATCTCATAGTAACCAGCCATTTCAATCTTCCGCTGCCAGGCGTTTAGATATACTGCTTCAAAACTATTAAGCGTGGAGTTAGCCTCAAGCCGTCTCACGCTAAACTGAGAATCTGCTTGAAGTGTTACATCTTGAGTAACCAAGGCACCTGATTTGATCTTCTGCTTAGAAGCTGACTCCTCTCCAAAAGATTGGCCTGCCATATCAAATGCTGAGTTTGCAAATTTGACGTTGACGATCGTCTCCTCTTGAAATTTCCAAGGTTGCTGAATGACCACAAAGCTAATGCCAAACAAGACAAATAAATGAAATCCTAGAGAAGCAAATAAAGATTTACGAAAACCCCATCTGTGGATGCGCTGCTTGTAAATTAAAGGCTGCACAATTGTTAAAGGGATTCCAAAAATGTTTGAATGGGATTTTGCTGCGTTTGATTTAAGATTTCTCTTGCCCCTGTAGGGCTCGTAATATTAATTTCTGTTAAGTAACTGCCGATCATATCAATGCCAGCAAAAGTAATGCCCTCTGCGACTAGCAGCGCTCCAATTTCCTCTCCTACTTCCTGCTGAATAGCACTTAATGCTCGCGCTTCGCCTTTGCCGCCTGCTGCAAGATTGCCTTTAAAGCTATCTCCTTGAGGGATTCGTGCCAATGCTACGGGAAATGGTTTCCCATGAATAATTAAAATTCTATAATCACCCTCATAAATCTCTGGCAAAAAATTCTGAACCATAACCATGGTTTGAAAATTGCTAGTTAGCGCTTGAAAAATATCTAGGTCTTCAGAGGATAGATTTTCAAACTTATAAATAGACTCTCCACCCATCCCATCTAAAGGTTTTAAAATAATGATCTGATGCTTGTCTTTAAAATTCAGTAAATCTTCCTGTTTACATATCACTCTTGTATCTGGCATCCATTTACTAAACTGGAGCGCAAATATTTTTTCATTAAATTTTTTCAATGCATCCGGATCATTCATGACCTTTGCGCCCTCTTGCTTAGCTTGAGATAGCAAATGTAGAGCATTCATATAATTCTCATCCACAGGCGGATCTTTGCGCATATATATGAAATTAAACTCATTGAGAGGCCTTAGCCCGTCTAGGGATTGAGCTACTTGGGGTGCTAATACGGCATCTGGAATTTCAGAGACTTTTGCTTGGGTTATGCCGTCGCTATAAACTAAATCACTCATTTCGCACTGAAATATCTGCCCCTCCTGAACGGCAATTTCTTGCATCCACAGAATAGTTGTATCTTTTTTAGCATTGAGAGCACTTAAGGGATCAGTAATAAATAGTGATGTAGAATTTTTCATGAATTTTCACCGTGTAGTGTGTGCAATTTAGATAATGCAACCAAGGGAGCTGTTTCTGCTCTCAAGACATAGTGCCCAAGCCTAAAACTGGAGAGATTTCTTTTGTCTAACAACAAGCGTTCTTGTGAAGAAAACCCTGATTCTGGCCCTGTAATAAAACTGATCATTTGAGTATCACATTCACGCATGTCTCCCGATAACTTATCAGCAATTGTATCAAGTACAAATACATTCTTAGACTCTGTCTCCTGCAACACATGATCAAGGGCAGTATTTAAGTTATCAAAGTAAAGAATAGATGGCAGGTAATTGCAGCCTGATTGCTCGCAGGCATGAATCACCGCCTCATCTATTCTGTCATGCAGTTTATCTATATCTTTTTTTACAAGAGATTGATCAAGATGATCGGGTTTAAAAAGAATTAGAGAATTTACGCCTATTTCTACTAATTTTTGTACTAAATAAAATAAATTCTCTTTTTTGATATGGGGAATAATGGCCTGATAAGCTCGATGGTATGGATTAAGCTCTGTGGTGTAATTCTCAACAGTGATAGAAATAGATATTTTAGTAATCTCAAGGATTGTTCCTGTGGCTAAGCCTCCATGGCCATCAAACAATTGTAATAACTGGCCAGGCTTTACCCTTAATACCTTGGCAAGGTGATGAATTTGTTTTATGTTTGTGCAATAGATGATTGCAGAGCTTAGCTCGGCACATAATATTCTAGGGATTCTCATAATTTCATTATAATCGGTATTTTTCATATGACTCAAACTCACATTATTCTTGTTAGGCACGGCGAAGCAGCTTCTTTATGGTCCGAGCATCATGACCCTGGTCTCAGCGCTGATGGAATTGCTCAGGCTGATAGGGTTAGTAAAACTTTTGGGGGGAAATTTTTATCCTACAAGTTATGTTCTAGCCCTAAAAGCAGAGCCATAGAGACAATGAAACCTATCGCACTAGAACAAGCAAAAGAATTTATTATTCAGGATATTTTTAGCGAGATTCCATCTCACGATATTCAGAGCGAACATAAGCAGGAATGGCTACAGAATATATTTCAATTGCCATTAGAGGAGTTACCTGAATCGGTCAAAGTGTGGAGACAAGATTTAATTCAATGGCTTGAATCCTGCGCTGATAATGCAATTATCACAACGCACTTTATGGTAATTAATGCTTTAGTTTCATATCTCACCAAACAAAATACCATTGCTTACTTTTATCCAGGTTATGCCTCTAGAACTGAAATATGGTTAAAAGGTGGCTCATTAATCAAGCTAAAGCTGGGTGATGATAAAAAAACTGTAATTAATTTGTAAATACGGTTGAGCAATTTTTAATCAGCTGTAAACTTTAGTCTTTACGCAGTAAGCGCATAACATGGCTCATAAATCAGATAATAAAAACTCCAAGTCTAAGACCTTAAGCGAACAGGTAAAAAAGGCTATGAGCAAATATTTTAAGGCTTTGGATGACATAGAGCCTGCGAACGTTTATGAGATGGTTATGGGAGAGGTGGAACCAGAGCTCTTAAGGGCTGTGATGAAGTTTGCAAATAATAATCAATCAAAAGCTGCCATCATGCTCGGCCTCAATCGCGCAACATTAAGAAAGAAACTTCAGCACTACAATATCTTGGAAAAACCATGAATCTCATTAAGCCTAAAACAGCATTAATTAGCCTATCAGACAAAACTAATCTCGATGAACTGGTGCAATTTTTATTAGAGCAGAATGTTAAAATGATCTCTACAGGCGGAACCTTCCAAGCCATCAGAAATATTACTGACAAGGTTATTGAGGTGTCTGATTTTACTGGTTTCGAAGAAATGATGGATGGTCGAGTTAAGACCCTCCATCCAAAAATACATGCTGGCATCCTAGCAAGACGGGATAAAGATTTAGAGGTTCTTGCGGATCGTGGTTATGAGGTCATAGATTTAGTTGTTGTTAATCTTTATCCGTTTAAAGAAACTATTGCATCAGATTGTACGTTTGAAGAAGCTATCGAAAAAATTGATATTGGTGGCCCAACGATGATTCGCTCTGCTGCAAAAAACTTTCAAGATGTAGCTGTCATAACAAATCCCGAAGATTATTCCGTCTTGATGTCTGAGTGGTCCGAGCAAGGTGGAATTTCTTATGAGTTCCGTAAGCAGTTATCAAAAAAAGTTTTTGCATTGATGGCAGATTACAACTCAGCCATTGCAGGCTATCTGTCTGAAGGTGCTGCTGAATTACCAGACTATCGTTTTGAACAATCAAGCACTCTGAGATATGGAGAAAACCCACATCAGTCCGCTAAAATATTAACTTTTTCTGGATTGCAGCATCGCAATATTGCTAACGCTGACATTATTCAAGGCAAAGAACTGTCATACAATAATATTGTTGATGCAGATGCAGCCTGGGAATGTGTTAGAGAGTTTACAGAGCCGGCATGTGTCATCGTTAAACATGCTAATCCCTGTGGAGTTGCTGAAGCACAGTCTTGTTATGATGCGTATGACTTGGCATTTAAAACCGACCCAACGTCTGCCTTTGGCGGCATTATTGCTTTTAATAAACCTGTGGACGACCAGACGGCGGAAGAAATTAATGCTCGGCAATTTGTTGAGGTCGTCTTAGCGCCAAGCTTTTCTGATGGAGCGCTTGCTGCTTTTGCACAAAAGAAAAATATGCGGGTTTTGTGTGCGGATCTAGAGCAAGACAATCCCTACCCTGGAACAATCAAGAAAGTCTCTGGTGGCATCTTAATTCAAAGTGATGATCATTATTCTGTGCCGCAAGCAGACCTAAGATGTGTGACTAAAAGACAGCCTTCTCCAGAGGAAATGAAAGATTTAATGTTTGCTTGGACAGTAGCAAAATTTGTGAAATCTAATGCAATTGTCTATGCAAAGAATAAGCAGACTATCGGCATAGGTGCTGGGCAAATGAGCAGAGTGATCAGTGCAGATATCGCAAACCTCAAAGCAAAAAATGAGGGATTAATTATTGAAGGCGCTGTGATGTCTTCCGATGCCTTCTTCCCATTTAGAGATGGGATCGATAAAGCGGCTGCAAGCGGTATTGCTGCAATTATTCAACCAGGTGGGTCAATTAGAGATGAGGAAGTGATTGCAGCTGCTGATGAAAATAATATTGCCATGGTCTTTACTGCAACGCGCCACTTCCGACATTAAATAAAATCATGCAAGTTCTAGTGATTGGATCGGGTGGCAGAGAGCATGCATTGGCTTGGAAAGCGGCTCAAGATCAAGAGGTTATAACTGTGTTTGTTTGCCCTGGTAATGCAGGCACTGCCTTAGAAGAAAAGATAAAAAATATCGAGATCGAATTGAGTGATTTCTTGGCAATAGAAACTTTTTGTATTCTTGAGAACATTGGTCTGGTAATCATTGGTCCAGAACAGCCGTTGGTAGATGGTCTGTCTGACTTCCTTCAAAGCAAGGGGATTAAAACTTTTGGTCCGTCTCAAGCTGCAGCCCAACTTGAAGGTTCAAAAACTTTCTCTAAAGATTTTTTTATTAAGTACGGAATACCCACTGCTGGTTATGCTTCTTTTGATAGCTATGAGTTAGCAATAGCACACATAGAGAATGTTGATTACCCGACCGTCATTAAGGCTGATGGCTTGGCTGCGGGTAAAGGGGTCATTATTTGTGCCAATAAAAATGAAGCTGATGATGCTCTAAAAAATATTTTTCAAGATCAAGCGTTTGGCGAAGCCGGTAATCGAGTGGTAATTGAAGATTTCCTGCAAGGAGAAGAGGCAAGTTTCATTGCGGTTGTGAGCAAAGATAAGATGATCCCCCTTGCCACCAGTCAAGATCATAAAGCGGTTGGGGAAGGTGATATTGGTCTAAATACTGGGGGCATGGGAGCTTATTCCCCGGCACCAATTATTGACTCGCGCATGCATCAAAAAATTATTGATGAAGTCATGATGCCAACTATGAAAGGTCTCATTGATGAAGGTACACCCTACCTGGGTTTTCTTTATGCAGGGCTTATGATTCATCAGGGAGAGCTTAAAGTTCTAGAATTTAATTGCCGATTCGGTGATCCAGAGACTCAGCCAATTCTTCTAAGGTTAAAATCAAGCTTGGTGCAACTATGCTTGCACGCCATTGAAGATCGATTAGAAGCTTATGAATCTCAGTGGGACGAAAGACATTCTTGTGGCGTGGTCATTGCTTCCAAAGGCTACCCAGAAAAATATCTATCCAACCAAGAAGTACAAATCACAGAATTACATTCAGAAGACATGAAGTTATTTCATGCTGGCACCACGCTCAAAGATCATCAAGTCATGACCTCTGGCGGGCGAGTCTTTTGTGCAACTGCGCTTGGTATAAATTTAAAAGAAGCCCAGTCTAAGGCTTATGATTTAGTAAACTCCGTATCATTTAATGGTGCTTTTTATAGAAAGGATATTGGATACAAGGGAATTAAATGAGGCTAATCGATAACTTTATTCATGAGTGTGATATTGCGCTAAAAACTCTGTCGTATAAAAAAAGCGGGACAGGCAGGACTTACCCTAGCAGCAAGGGTGCACACGCCCTTACAAAAACAGAAAAAAAATTCTCTGCTCAACTTATGAGGGTTAATCTTGCAGGAGAAGTTGCGGCACAAGCTCTATATAGAGGGCAAGCAATGGTCTGCAAGGATGCGGAAATCAAAAAACATTTAATTCAAGCCGGAGAAGAAGAAACCGATCATTTAATTTGGTGTAAGAAACGCTTAGAAGACCTCGACGGCAGGCCATCTATCTTTAATCCTCTTTGGTACGCAGGCTCTTTTACGATTGGCGCCCTTTTTGGAAGCTTGGGTGAAAAAACAAGTTTAGGTTTTGTGGAAGAAACTGAAAAACAAGTAGTCAAACACCTAGAAAAACATTTAGCTCAAGTCTCTAAAAATGATCAAGAGACCATAGATATCTTAACAACCATGAGAGCCGACGAGGATGAGCATGCAAAAGAAGCCTCAGCTAGCGGGGGAGAGTCGTTGCCGAAGCCCGCAAAAAAAATAATGAGTCTTACTGCAAAGGTTATGACCTCAGCCAGCTCTTATATTTAAAAATTATTCCTCATGAGGCTTTCGCCTATCAAAAAAACATTAATATTATTTTTTTTTAAATAATTTAGATCATTCTGATTTTTGATGCCTGACTCGGCCACAAAAATATTTTTCTGACTAAAAAGGGTCTTGAGTCTGACTGAATTCTGAAGATCTACCTCAAAGGTTTGTAAATTTCTATTATTGACTCCAATCATTGCATTCTGAAAATGCTCTACTCTTGCCAGTTCATGCTCATCATGAACCTCAATTAAATAGTCGAGCTGTAATTCCTCTGCGAGATTTACAAATGAACTCATCTCAGCATCAGATAAAATGCTGGCGATTAATAAAATACAATCTGCACCAATTAACTTTGCTTCATAGATTTGATACTCGTCAACCATGAAGTCCTTTCTAAGGATAGGAAGAGTGCTCATGGCCTTAACGTCTTTAAGATACTGGATGCTGCCCAAGAAAAAATCTTCTTCAGTGAGAATGGATAAAGCGGCTGCCCCAAACTCTTCATACTCCTTAGCTTTCTGCACAGGGTCAAAATCTTCAGCAATAATTCCCGCACTAGGTGAGGCTTTTTTTATTTCCGCAATAATTGCTTGATCCTTATTCATGAGACTGGTCTTAAAATTGCCTTTTGGAAGATTCAACTCAGACAGTTGGGATTTAATATCTTCAAGAGGCAAGAGAAGCTTCTGCTTCTCAAGTTTAGCTTTGGTGTTGATGACGATGTCATGAAGAATGCTCATGAGTTATTTGAAACCCTCACATAAGAAGCCAGTTTGTCTGCTGCCGCTCCGTTATTCATTAAGCTCAAAGCAAGGTCCACCCCTTCGGCAATTGAAATGGTTTTACCTGCAACATACAAAGCCGCACCAGCATTTAAAGCAATCATGTCCTGCACAGCAGATTGCTCTCCTGCAAATGCTTCTCGTACTAATTGAAGACTGTCATTTGCAGATTGTGCAGAAATTTCAGTGAGTTGTGCCAGAGATAAACCAAAGTCTTTAGGAGAAATTTCATAACTGATAATCTTTTTATTTTTGAGCTCCGTAATATACGTCGAGTCAGTGATGGTAATTTCATCCAAGCCATCAAACCCATGAACAATTAATGCATGTTCCATGGACAGGTTTTTAGCAACAGAAGCAAAAGTTGTGACCAGCTCTTTGCTGTAGACACCAAGTACTTGCCTTTTAGCACCACAAGGATTTGTATGCGGGCCTAATAGATTAAATATTGTTTTCTTCCCGATCCTTTGTCTTGCTGGCATGACATATTTCATGGACTCATGATGCAAAGGTGCAAATAAAAAAATGAAGCCAACCCTTTTAAAAATCTCTGTAAGCTTTTCGCGATCATGGCCAATGTTAGCTCCAGCTTCTTGTAAAAAATCTGCGCTGCCAGACTTACTTGAGATTGCTTTATTGCCATGCTTGGTTACTGCTGCGCCGCCTGCAGCTGCGACAAAAGCAGAGGCCGTAGAACAATTAAAGGTGTGCATCCCAGTGCCCCCAGTTCCACAGGTATCAATGTGATCACCGTCTCCAATCTGGTAAGTTAAAGATTTGTCTTTCATCACCCTAGCTGCTGCAGTGATTTCCATTTCAGTGATCCCTTTATCATTTAATGCCAAAAGAAATTCTTCGATGGCATCATCTGCAACCTCTCCGGTCATGATGGCTTCAACGCCAGCTTGCATTTCCAGAAACCCTAGGTCTTGTTTATCTCGGACTTGTTGAATCAGGCTGTCAATCATGATGTTAAAAAATTTGCTATTAGTTTTATGCCATAGTCAGTCTCAATAGATTCTGGATGAAATTGAACGCCGTAAATAGGCTTTGTTTTATGTTCAACACCCATAATAATCTCAGGCTTGCCCTGAACGGTGCAAGTAACTCGCAGCTCATCAGGCAAAGTTTTATGGTCGATAATTAAACTGTGATATCTGACAACATCAAAGCTCTCATCAATATTTCGAAAAATACCTTCTCCAGAATGTTGAACTGATGATAGTTTGCCATGGAAGATTTCAGGGGCTTTGATAATGTTTCCTCCAAAAGCCGCTCCAATTGATTGATGCCCCAGACAGACACCCAGCAAAGGGACGGTTGCTGCATGAACTAATTCTACTGAAATTCCAGCCTCATTCGGGGTGCATGGCCCTGGGGAAATCACAATTTTATCTGGGCTAAGAGCCTGAATATCTCCAATGGTAATTTCATCATTTCTAAACACCCTCACTTCATGACCGCACTCGCCAATATAGTGAACCAAGTTGTAGGTAAAAGAGTCATAGTTATCAATGACAAGGATCATGAGATCATCTCCATCGCATCTACAAATACTTTAGATTTTTGTTGGCATTCTAACCATTCATTCTCCGGCACTGAGTCAGCTACAATGCCAGCTCCTGCGCCCACATGAATAATTTTATCTTTAATTACAGCTGTTCTAATTGCAATGGCAGTATCAATGTTTCCATTCCATCCAATGTAGCCGATAGCACCTCCATAGATGCCTCTAGAGCTAGGCTCAAGCTCATGAATGATTTCCATTGCTCGAATTTTTGGCGCCCCTGATAGAGTGCCAGCAGGTAGGGACGCTTTTAGAACGTCCAGATAGTGCAGGTCATCTTGCAGCTCTCCAACAACATTAGAAACGATATGCATCACATGAGAATACTTCTCTACCACCATCTTGTCGGTGACTTTAACTGTTCCAATTTTTGAAACCTTGCCGACATCATTTCTACCTAAATCTATCAGCATGAGATGCTCTGCTATTTCTTTTGCATCAGCCAATAACTCTTCTTTGTGTTTCAGATCTTCAGCATCATCTTGGCCTCTTTTTCTGGTGCCAGCCATAGGTCTCAGGGTCACCTGGCTATCCTCAAGCCTCACTAGAATTTCTGGAGATGCACCTACAATCTGGCATTCATCTAAATCTAAAAAATACATATAGGGAGAGGGATTTAACTGTCGAATAGCTCTGTATAAATCAAAAGGATCGCCAGCAAAATTTGCAGAAAAATCTTGAGCTAGAACAACCTGCATCACATCACCCTCTGCAATGTAATTTTTGATGGTCTGAACTGCCTCAAGGTAGCCGTCTTTAGAGAAGTTAGAGGTAAATTTAAATTGATTTGTGGGCTTTTTAAAATTGTTAGATGGTATTTCAATCCCTGGAGTAATCAGTGACTCGATTCCATTAAGTATTTCTTGCGCTTCTTCAAATGATGTGTTCTTTGGGTTAGCGTTGAAAATTAGTTGTGTTGATTGATCTAAGTTATCAAATACGATTAATTTCTCCGCTTTGATGAGTAAGATGTCGGGCATATGATCTTGAAACTTTGAGCCTTTTGTCTGCAAACTAGCAATTTTTTTCTCAGCATATTGGGCGCTTTCATAAGCAAAAAATCCAACATACCCACCATAAAATCGAGGCAAATTATCGATTAGAGGAGCTTTGTGTGACATGGTCATCATCTGAACCTCATGCAAAGGATCGTCTGAATGAAAGCGGTCTATTCGCCCATCAATAAAAGTCTCAATTTCATTGCCATAAACCTTGATGTAATCAGAGCAATCTATACCTATGATTGAGTACTGAGCCCATTTCTTACCTCCTTCAACCGACTCAAGTAAAAAAGTATTATGTTGCTTGGCGCTTTTTAGGTATAGCGAAATTGGGGATTCATTGGGCGCATGAATTTGTCTTGCCATGGGAATGACCGAGAAACCCTGTTTCAAAAAATTACTGTACTCTTCTTTTGAGATCATGTTGCTCTTGCTACTTAAAAATTATTGTATTGCCAACGCCAATGCCATTCTCTGCAAACCACCCTTCCTTCACTTCTAACGCCATCCTCGCAGGACTAATTGAGCACACCGACTCTTCTGAATATGGCTCCATTGCATAAATCTCTTGAATAGTGCCCTCTTCTGAAAGATAGGCCACACTTAATGACAATGAAGTATCTTTCATCCACATGCATCTTTGTCCACTGGTCTGCCACAAAAAAAGCATGCCCGTATTTTGCTTTAAATCATCAGTGTGCATTAAGCCTTTTCTTCGTAGCTGATCATTGTTTGCAATACTTACAGTCAGAAATTTTTCTGTGCCCGCAAAGGAAATTTCAAGCGCCTCCAGCGAGAGGCCAAGAAAGATGATGAGAAGGCTAAGAAATCTTCTGACGAAGTTCTTTGATGGTCTGTACATAGTCAGATGATCCAAAAATTGCTGAGCCCGCCACAAAGACATTTGCGCCTGCTCTTGCTGCGCCTTCAATTGTGTCAAGGTTGATGCCGCCATCCACTTCTAAGAAAATTTGATGGTCTGTTAAAGCAATCATCTCTGAAACTTTCTGAATTTTCTGTAATGTACCTGGAATAAATTTTTGGCCGCCAAACCCAGGATTCACACTCATCAAGAGCACTAAATCAATATCCTGAATTACATTATCAAGCACAGAAGTTGAGGTTGCAGGATTTAAAGCAATTCCCACTTTGCACCCTAGATCTTTAATTAGATCGATGGTTCTGGCTACATGTTTAGTAGCCTCTGGATGGAAACTAATAAGATCTGCGCCTGCTTCTGCAAAACTTTTTGCAATCTCATCAACAGGTTCCACCATTAAATGGACATCGATAAAATCTTGAATCCCTTCATCTCTAAGAGATTTACAAACCATTGGTCCAATGGTTAGGTTAGGAACATAATGATTATCCATCACATCGAAATGAATCCAGTCTGCGCCGGCTTGAATCACTGAGCTAACTTCTTCACCAAGCCGAGCAAAATTTGAAGCTAAAATTGAGGGCGCTATTAAAGTTTTAGGATTTTTCATAGTTTAATTTTCTTCTTTTAAGGAGCGCCTTGCAAGCTCCAATCTTTCAATGGTCCCCACGTCAATCCAGAGAGCTGAATCAGTGTAGCCCGTCACTTTAGACTCCAAAATTAAGGGTTTGAGGATAGTATTCCAAATATCAAATGGCTTCTGGTGATCGATGTAGCCCTGCATAATCTTCGGGTGAAGGACTGACAAACCAGACCATGTAAGATCATTGCGCCCTGTTTGAATGATTACTGTCTCGTTTTCAATTGAAAAATCTCCCTCAGGATTGTGAGGGGGATTGGGCACTCCAATTAAATGAGCATGAGAGGTTTCCATTAAAAGATGGGCATAGTCAATCTCTGAAAAAATATCTGCATTACATAAAATAAAGGGTGCATCTCCAAGGGTCTCCATCGCATTGATCAGGCCGCCTCCCGTCCCATAAGGAAACGGCTCCTCTATCACATGAATATTAAAAGACTGGCTATGTTGGGCTAGCTCATCTTTAAGTTGCTGACCTAGATAAGACACATTAACAACAAAATCATCAATGCCAATGGCAGCCAACTTATTCAGCTGATCGACAATTAAGCTATTTTTTCCAACTTTCAGCAGCGGCTTAGGCGTCTGCTGAGTCAGAGGGCTCAATCTTTTGCCAAGGCCTGCTGCAAGAATCATTGCTTTCATAGGACTGATAATCTTTGGATCAAACGTGGTTGAATTTCTGCAATCATATAATCTCGGCAATCCACATCAGATGGAACCATGGCGATCAAATTGGATAAAATCATAGGCATATCCTTCAGCCTAAAATCCCGATCTTGTTCAAGGAATAATCTAGCTAAAACTCCTAAAATTCTCATATTCCTTTGAATAGCTCCCCATCGCACGATCTCATACCCATAAGCAATATCTTGATTGGAAGTAACTAAAGAGCTGAAATGCTCCATTGCCGAACTGATAAAAGATTTATCTGCCGGCAGATAATGATCAACAAGGATGCCGGCTAAATCAATGCCAATGGGGCCCTTGCATAGGTCTTGAAAATCAATGACATGTATCTGGCCAGAGCTAGATAGCATTAAATTTCTTCTTTCAAAATCATAATGGCAGTTAACCCATGGTTGTTGGGTTAGCTGTTCAGACGTGTGCATAATCAAACTTGGTAATGATAGGTTATCAGGCAAGCCTAAAAATTGATTACAAAAGATTGTACAAAATAGCTCCATCTCTCCCCTTAAACCCTCAAGGGTTAATTTTGGAATATCTATCGGTTCAATAGAGTGAATGGCGGCCAGCACATCAAGGCTTTGAAAGGTTAGTAATTTTGAATTATCGCGTGTTAGCGCAACAAGCAAATCTAAATCCCCTAGATCCTCTTGAATTAAGACGCCTAAATCAGAGGCATGATGAAGAATTTTAGGTGAATTAATTTGATGTGCTTGAAAAATATTTGCAATGGTTTCAAATTTTTGATGACCCCCATATGCGGGGTCTAAATAACATAAAATACAACTAAAACCAGTTGCAGAGAGCCTCCAATACTCTCGTCCACTCGCTTCATTTTTTAAGGGTAAAGCTCTATTGGATGGGTATCCACATCGTGAACCTAAATCCAAGACCTCTGATTCTTTCAAATTAGCTATTTTTTATTTCCTCAGGCAACGGCGTGTCATCCGGCAAGAAGAAGTCAAGGGCAAGCTTATCAAAAGGCACATCTGCGTATTTGGTAAAGTCTCTCACCCCTGCTTCAAATAAAACCAAGTCATCAATGCAAAAATTGCCAGAAAAAGTTTCAGGGTTTTGATTGAAAATTTCATACGCGGCGTCAGCCATAATCTCTGGGGTCCTAGAAATACTCATCAGCTCCTCGCCGCCTAGAATATTCTTGATTGCCGCAGTGGCAATGGCCGTTCTTGGCCATAAACCATTCACAGCAATTTTATCTCCTTTCAACTCTTCGGCCATACCTAAAACACACATACTCATTGTAAATTTTGCCATGGTGTAAGCTAAATGAGGTCCAAACCATTTAGGCTTCATATCCAGGGGAGGTGCTAAATTAAGAATATGGGCATGGCTAGATTTTTTTAAATGAGGAATACAGTACTTGCTCACCAGGAATGTGCCTCGACCATTAATTTGATGCATCAGATCGTAGCGCTTCATATCTGTATCAGGTGTATTAGTCATAGAGATAGCCGATGCATTATTCACACAAATATCAATGCCTCCAAAAGTTGCCACCGTTTCATCAACAGCAGCTCTGACATTTGCCTCATCTCTAACATCTAAAATAATAGGGAGCGCGTCGCCGCCAGCAGCAATAATTTCTTCTGCTGCAGAATAAATCGTTCCAGGAAGCTTTGGATGTGGTTCAGCTGTCTTGGCTGCTAAAACTACTTTTGCGCCATCTTTTGCAGCCCTCTTCCCAATCTCCAGTCCAATACCTCGACTACCGCCTGTAATAAATAATACTTTTCCTTCTAAACTCATCGATTTTCTCCAAAAAAATTTATTGGTTAGCTTGCTTTAAAAATTACAGCTTGTTGTTGCATTTTTAAAATCATTGATGCAAGTTAAAGAGTAATTATATGCCGTTGAGCGGATGACAGCCATGAATGTAGATTTTATTTTTGATTTTGCCAGTCCCAATGCCTACCTTTGTCACAAAGCAATTACTGAGCTTGAAAAGAATCACGAGGTTAAATTTAACTACATCCCTTGTTTGCTGGGTGGAATTTTTAAATTAACTAATAATCAAGCCCCAATGATAGCTTTTGGCGAGATTCCCAATAAAATGAAATACGAATTTGATACAGCTTTCAATAGATTTTTGAAGCAACATCAGATTAAAAATTTTTGTATGAATGAGCATTTTCCTGTGAATACCTTACTCATTCTGCGCGGCGCCATAGTGGCTCAGAAAAATAATTTTTTTGAGTCTTACGTTGACGTGGTGATGATAGGCATGTGGGAGCGATCTTTAAAGCTTGATAATGCAGAAACCTTGCATGAATTGCTGACGCAGTATGATTGCCCTGCTGATTTACTCATCGAGCAAATCTCTAACCCTGAGATTAAAGCTGAACTAATTAATAATACAAATCAGGCAGTAGAAAAAGGTGTCTTTGGTATTCCGTCCTTTTTTATTGACGATGAGTTGTATTTCGGCAAAGAAAGCTTAAGGGAGATTAAAGATATGCTTTTGGAGTCGTCTGAAACTTTTTAGTTTTCCTCTTTTCTAAATTCAAAATAGTACAATTTAGATTCATGAAGAAGATCACTACTTATTGTGTCATTGCGCTTGCAACTATTCCTATACATTTAAGCGCAACTCTGGCTAATCAATTGCCTCAAAGCCAGGTTGTACAGGATGCTTTCCTGGGATGCGCTAACCCAGAATACCCGTTCATAGAAAAACGTTTCTGGCCTACCCAAACCAGCGCTCTTGCGATTGATATTCAATCAAATGGAGTGGTGTTACTTAAAGAAAATGTAAAAATTCCAATCGATGGAGGTACTCTCAGCGCTCAAAGTGCTAGCTATGATTCTAACAGTCAGTCCGTCCAGGAGATTCAGCAAGGGTCCTTGTATTATTTAGATTCATATTTTCAATTTCAAAGCGGGTCTTTAAATGGGCAGTCAAAAAACTTTAGTTTTGTGGATGGTAAAAGTTATTTAGCTCAAAGAAACTTATTGATTGAGTATGAGTCATTAACTGGAGAATTTGGAACTAATCTGCTCTTTAATGATGCGCGTCTTACCTCGTGCCTTGATCCATTATCAGGTTGGCAAATCTCAGGTAAAACGATTGCCATTAATGAGAGCTCCCAGAGAGGCTATGTCAAAGATTTAAGCCTCCACGTGCGGAATAAAAAAGTACTAAAGCTGCCCTACTTTCCTTTTACTACTTCTTCCGAGCGATTGAGTGGATTTCTTGAGCCAGATATAGGGATCACGAGTGATGGCTTGGATCTATATGTCCCTTATTTCTTGGTCCTTTCAGGAAAAAGTGATATTACTATGGCCCCGAGACTCCTCAGAGATAGAGGGGTAGGATTAGAGGTAAATTATCGATATCTGACGCGCGACAACTTAAATAATTATCTCGACCTGATGTATTTTCCAGGCGATAAAAAAGCAAAAAAATACTATGCTTTGAATGATGCAAGGTGGGCTTTTAAATTGAAAGATTCCAGGCAATGGCACAATATTAATGGAGAAATCAGCTGGGCTAAATCTTCTGATCCCATGGTCTTGTTAGACTTGCCTTCAAGCTTAACTAGTGTCGCCAACCAACAAGATCACTACCTCCCTCAATCTATGAAAGTTAGCACAAACGTCAATAATCTGAGCATCAGTATTGCAAGGCAAGGCTATCAATCCCTGAACCCATTTCTATCTGGTGGCTACGTTAAAGAGCCAGAAGTTGAATTAGCCTATCAATCTTTTATTGGGCCATTGTCTTATTTTGGAAGAATTCTATATTCGGATTTTGATGCCAATCAGAAGAATTATAATAGTTTTACTGGCTCAACCAACCTCATTACTGGCTCACGAACAGTAGCAGAAATAGGGTCTTCTTCTAGGCATCAAGTTGGATTCTTAAATATTGCATTAAATGGTTCTGTCATAACAAAAAAATACAGCCTCAACACTACAAGCAATGAGTTAAACTCAAGCACCATCCCCTCGTTCGATGCAACCTTCTCAGCAACTGCAAGGCAGGTAATGCCCCAAGGAGTCTCCCTCATCACTCCCTCCCTTTTATACGCAAGAACAAACTATCAAGATCAGTCTCTAGATCCAGTATTTGATCTGCATATAAGAAGCGGCCATTACCTGGGCCCTCATAATAAAGACATATTTTTTGGTAAAGATAGAGTGGCAGATCAGGAATATGTTCTTGCGCAAATTAAATGGCAAGCGCATTTAAATAATCGGCATCGAGTCTTGTTTCAGCTTACCAAGAAAAATGAACTGCAGGCTAGCAAGGTCTTCAATCAAATGCTTGGGCTTGATCTGAAGCCTGACCAGCGAACTGGTCTGAAGGCACAATGGGACGGCTTGCAAACTAATGCTGTAATAGAGATCAAATATTCACACATAACAAATCAAACAAATTTTATGAATGCCTATTATGAAATTCAACTTCAAGAAACCCAGCTATCTGTCTCTCGAAAATTTAGACGGCAAGTTCCTTTGCTGGGCAGGGTCAATGAGTTAGATTATGGCGAGGTAACCCTGGATCATAATCTTGCTCAAGGCTACAGATTCTTGGCAGGCATTAGCAAGGATCTCTCTAGCAATAAAAACTTAGCTAGTTACTTTGGCATAGGTTATGAAAACTGCTGCGTTGCCTTAAAATTATTTGCATCAGATAAAAGATTATCAAAATATGATTTCTTGAATGCTGTATCTTTAGATGTTGAAGCGCAGGCTTGGGAGAATATGATTTCTATAGAAAACAAGAGTAGAATTAATTTTGAGTTTGAGCTGAAAGGAATTACAGGTTCAAAAACGCAACTAAATAAATTCTTTTCCAGTACCTTTGCTAACTTTTAATTCAGTACAATACCCATTATGAAAAAAAAAATATATCTAATCCTCGTCCTCTTGGTAGCATCACCCCTTAGCGCAAAGGTAGAAACTCTCGACAGAATTGCAATTATTGTAGGAGATGGAGTCGTGCTGGAGTCCCAAGTAACCAGCATGCTAGAAACAATCAAGCAAAGATATGCTGATCAAGGTGCGGCCCTGCCTCCAGCTGAAGTCATGCTTGAACAAGTTCAAGAGAGGTTGATCATTGAGGAATTACAACTACAAATGGGAGTTCAAGCTGGAGTGCGAGTTGGAGATGGGGAGCTCAATCAAGCTTTTGAAGAAATTGCTAATAATAACAACCTATCCTTAGAAGCTTTTATAGAATCTCTTGAAGAACAAGGGGCTTCATATGAAGATCTCCGCACTCAAGTTCGCAAGGAAATGATTATCCAAAGGGTTCAACGAGGAAGGGTGGGCCGGCAAGTAAATATCACAGAGCAAGAACTTGAAGGTTTTTTAGCCACCGAGGGATCGGTAAAAGAGCTATCGCCTGAGTTATTTGTAAGGCAAATTCTTGTGGTAACTGAAAAGCAGGCAAAAGAGATACTCTTAAAAATTGAATCTGGTGAAGACTTCGCAGCTCTGGCAAAAGAGTTTTCAACTAATACCAATGCTAAGTCAGGTGGTGAAATGGGATGGCGAAATCTTGCTGATTTTCCTAGCTTATTCGCCGAAGCTCTTAAGCATCAGAAAAAAGGCTTTATCAGCGAACCTTTAAAAAGTAGTGCAGGGTTTTATATCCTTAAACTAGAAGATAAACGAGGCAACCTAGTGCGATTTGAAGAACAATGGCATGTTCGGCATATCTTGATGATGCCTACAAAGATTAGAGATGAGCAATTCACTAAATCAGAGCTGGAAGAGGTGCGAGTGCGAGCTGAGTCGGGAGAGGACTTTGCATTACTTGCAAAAGAATTCTCTGAGGACCCAGGTTCTGCAAGTCGCGGTGGCGATCTAGACTGGCTGAGCTTAGGCAAAACAGCCAAAGCATTTGAAAACATGATGGTCTCTTCCCCTGTTGAGGAAATTTCTCCAGTCTTTGAATCAGAGTTTGGGTTTCACTTCCTACAAGTACTAGGCAAGAGAACCGAAGATCTTACCGAAGAAGTCATTAAAGATCGTGCGTACGGTATTATCTTTGCCCGTAAGTATGATGAGGAGCTTGAAAATAGCTTGAGAACAACTCGAGCAGAAGCATTTGTTGAGTTCAAAGAATTAGATTGAAGCAAATACTCTATTCTCATGGAGAGCCGGCTGGTATAGGGGTTGATTTAATTTTGCATATTGCAAAATTAAATTTTTGGGATGCAATTAAAGCTCCGATTATTGTTATAGCTGATCTGGCACTTCTAAAAGCTAGGGCGGCTGATCTAAATCTTCAAATACAATTTTTAGAACTCAAGGACCTAACCAAAGCTAAAAAAAATAAAATTGGCTCAATTCAATTTTATTGTGCAGCACCTTGTAAGGATAATATTGCTGGAACATTAAATCCCCATAATGCTGGTTATGTCATTGCTAATTTAAACTTCGCAATACAAGCCGCCCTCAAAAATTCTAAAATTGCTCTAGTAACTGGCCCAATTCAAAAAAGTAATCTGGTTGATGGTGGGTTCAAGAATTTTCAAGGACACACAGAATGGATTCAACAAAAGACTCGTGCAAAACATGCCGTTATGTTGCTGGCTTCCAAAAAAATAAAGGTAGCACTAGCCACAACTCATATCCCCCTGTCAGAAGTTGCTAAAAATATTAAAAAAGCCAGATTAATTAATATTATTAGGATTGTTGAGGAGGGGCTAAAGAAGAAGTTTAATATTAAGAACCCTAAAATTCGAGTACTTGGCTTAAACCCACATGCCGGTGAGAGCGGAAAAATTGGCCAAGAGGAAATAAAGATTATTGCGCCTGCTGTTGAAGCCTGTAAAGCGAAAGGAATTAATGTGTTGGGCCCAATCTCTGCAGATACGGCGTTTAATAAAGCTCTTTTAAAAGATACTGATGCGTATATTGCAATGTTTCATGACCAAGCGCTGCCCGTGCTTAAAGCATTGAGCTTTGGAGAGGCGATCAATACGACTCTAGGCATTCCAATCATTAGAACCTCTGTTGACCATGGAACGGCTCTCGAAATAGCAGGCAAAGCGAAGCCATTGCTTGGCTCCCTCAAAGAAGCGATTGTTCAAGCTGAAATTCAGCTCAGATGAGTGATAGAAGCCACCGACGAAAATTAGGTCAAAACTACTTGATAGATCCTGTCATTCTTTTTGAAATAGAGAGAGCCATTAACCCGCAGATGCAAGATACTTTTTTTGAGATTGGTCCTGGAACTGGCGCTCTTACCAAGTCACTGATCGGCGAAGAAATAAAAATTATTGCCATGGATCTAGATGAAGATAATATCAAGTCTCTTCAAAAAAAATTTTCCCATGCCAACCATGAATTTATCCACGGTGACATCCTCCATGCACCACTAGATTTCTTATCTACACAGATTCATAGGGTTGTAGGCAACCTTCCATATAATATTTCTACACAAATAATACTAAAATTAATTCACTTTACTCCGTATATTGCTGATATCCATTTTTTAGTGCAAAGGGAGGTTGCTCATCGAGTTTGCTCTTCTCATGGCAGTAAAAACTGGGGAAGATTGGGGGTAAAAATTGGAGCATTTTTTCAAAGCACTGCTTTATTTAATGTGCCCCCTGAAGCTTTTGATATCAAGCCAAAAGTTCAATCTACTCTCATCAGGCTCATCCCTCGCAAAGCTCCTCAGATAACATTAGAACAATATCAAGATTTCTCGACCTTTGTAGATACTGCCTTTGCAAACAAACGGAAGAACATCAACAATAACTTAAAAAAATTACCAATAAACTTGGAAAAACTAAATATTAACCCATTGGCAAGAGCTGAGGAGCTTTCATTGGATGAGTTTATGGTCATATTTAAGGCAACTCTTGCGTAACATGAGCACTTATGTAGTCGGTGATGTGCATGGTTGTTACAGTCAATTTTGCAGGCTATTAGATAAAATTAATTACAACCCTGTCAAAGATAAAATTATCTTAACTGGTGATTTGGTGAATCGAGGCAATGAATCTTTGGCTATGATTAATTTTTGCATGGATAACCCAGGGATTAAAACTGTTCTAGGGAATCATGATCTATATCTTCTGTATTTGCTATCAATCAATAAAGGCAAAGGAAAGTTAAAAAAAATTATTAAGGCTAAAAACCATAAAAAAATATATCAATGGCTCCTTAGCAAGCCACTATTTATTAAAGAAAAAGATTTGAAATCAGGCAATACTTTTTTTATAACCCATGCTGGAATCCCTGAAATATGGTCGCCTAATAAGGCGCAAAAATTAGCCAAAGAAACATCAGAAGCTTTAAAGAAAAATCCAAGCAAATTTCTCGAATCAATGTGGGGCAATAATCCAAGAACCTGGAGCGACAGTCTTGAGGGATCAGAGCGATATCGGGTGATTGTCAACTATTTAACCCGTATGAGATTTATTAACTCTTCAGCCACCCTGGATTTAAAAAATACTAGTGCGGTTAGTTCAAACAATTTCAAACCATGGTTTCAATACGACTCTAAAAGATATCTCGATAAAAAATACTACTATATTTTTGGTCACTGGGCAGCGCTAAATGGCAAAACCCACAGCGAACATTTTATAGGTTTGGATACTGGCTGTGTGTGGAAGGGAAAACTCACAGCCGTGCGTTTAGAAGATTTAAAAAAAATTTCAGTGAAGTATTAAAATGGAAGTGTATGAAGTGGGAGGTTGTGTTCGCGATGAATTAATGGGTGTCAAGCCCAAGGATAGGGACTGGGTTGTGGTAAATTCTAGCCCTAGTGAGATGAAGAAAAAAGGATTTAAACCTATCGGCAAAGATTTTCCTGTCTTTCTTCATCCCACCACGAATGAAGAATATGCTTTAGCTCGGACAGAAAAGAAATCTGGCATAGGGTATAAAGATTTTATCTTTTATTTTGATAAAAATGTTACCTTGGAAGAAGACCTTCAAAGGCGCGATCTCACAATTAATGCCATAGCCAAAGATGCAAATGGTTTGATTATTGATCCATTTGGGGGCATACGGGATATTAAAGAGAAGATATTTCGTCATACATCTAGTGCCTTTGCTGAAGATCCTTTAAGAGCTCTGCGACTCGCAAGATTTAAATCATACCCTCATCTTAGTGAATTCATAACAGCAACAAAAACAACAAAGCTGATTCAAGATATTGTCCATTCTGGTGAGCTCTCATCCCTGTCGGCTGATAGAGTTTGGATGGAGGTGAGCAAAGCTCTGTCCAATCTGAACACTGAAAAATTTTTTGAAAGCTTGTTAGAGCATGGGCTGCTCAAGCCATGGTTTATAGGGCTAGAAGCAGTCAGCCAAGATGGTTCTTGCCCAGAACATAAATGGGCAGAAATTCAAAGAGTAAATAATTTTTCACTTTGCAAAGAACTTCCCATACCCAACTCTTTTAAGAGAGCGGTTGATTTATTGCAATTAATTTTAAGACTCATTCAATGCTCGGAATTTGATGGCAAGCTCAGGCTGATTGAAAGTTTAAATTTTCCAAGAAATAATCAAGAGCTTGAAGCATTATTTAATTTACCGGCCTTTCAAGAGCACGTAAAAATTTTAAGAGCAATTAAAAATGCTGTGCTCAATATTGATTTTACTCAACTAGCAGATATTCCTAATCATGCAGTATCGGAAAAAAAACAATTCCTTTATCATGAAGCTCTGAAATCTATCATATGAATAAAGTTATTTTAATTACGGGCGCCGCCAAAAGAATTGGCAAAGAGATTGCTAAAGAGTTTTTTCGCGGCGGTGCAAACGTTATTATTCATTTTAACCGCTCTGAGAGAGATGCTGTTTATTTGTGCGATGAGCTCAATGCTATCAGAGAAAACAGTGCTGTATGTATTCAAGCAAACTTAGATCACTCCAATGAGATAGAGTTACTTGCACAGAATGCCTTGGCAGCTTTTGGAAGAATTGATGGCCTAGTAAACAATGCCTCGACCTTTTACCCAACCCCAATGGGAAGCTTTACCACTGAAGACTGGGATGCCTTAATGGGCAGTAATTTAAAAGCACCATTATTTTTAATTCAAGAGTTGTGCCAGGAGCTAAAAAAACAATCTGGTTTTATCATTAACGTGACGGACATTAATATTCATCGCTCTATTTCAAATCATTCGATTTATCTTGCTGCAAAATCTGGGCTAAGTAGTATCACCCAATCACTTGCAAAAGATTTAGCCCCTGAGATTCGAGTAAATGCAATTGCGCCAGGCGCAATACTAGAGCCGCCTCATAAAACATGGTCAGATGAAGAAAAAAATAATATCTTGAAGGCCGTGCCTTTAAAAAAAATGGGGACAGAGAGTGATATAGCAAAAGCTGCTTTGTTCTTAGCTGAGGCTCAATACATCACTGGGCAAACTCTAAATATAGATGGAGGGAAATCACTCTAATGGAAACAAAGAATCACGATGTCATTTTCTCTGGAACTAAAGACGTTGCAGAAAACTTAAAATTTGATGAGTCTAAACTTCAAGAATGGCTTGGGGATAAAATCCCTGGGACTGGAAAAATTCTTCAAGTCTCTCAATTTAAAGGCGGGCAATCAAACCCTACTTATAAAATTCTAACTGAAAAGAAAAATTTTGTGCTTAGAAGAAAGCCTCCTGGGGAACTTCTTAAATCAGCTCATGCAGTTGATCGAGAGTATAAAGTAATCACCGCCCTTCAAAATACAGAAGTTCCTGTTCCAAAAACTTATGGCTTATGTGAAGACCGGGATGTCATAGGCACTGAATTTTTTGTGATGGATTTTCTAGACGGGAATATTTATTGGGATCTTATGCTGGCAGATAAATCTCCGGCGGAAAGACGATCCATTTATCTCAGTAAAAATAAAGTTATCGCTGAGCTACACAAAGTGAACTATCAAGCGGTTGGTCTTTCAGATTACGGAAAGCCTGGGAACTATGTAGCCAGACAGGTCTCTCGTTGGACTAAGCAGTATCTTACCTCCCAAACCGAAGAAATCCCAGCAATGAATCGATTGATTGATTGGCTGCCAAACAACATACCTGATGATGGTGACACATGTATTGTCCATGGAGATTACCGCTTGGATAATATGGTCTTTAATGAAGGTAATAACGTCATGGGCGTCTTGGACTGGGAACTTTCAACTCTCGGGCATCCTGTGGCAGATTTTAACTATCATTGCATTAGCTGGCGTAATATTCCTCAGCTGGCTGATGAAAAGTTCTGCAAAGAATATGGTATTCCTAGTGAGAAAGAGTATCGAGAAATGTACTCTGAAACAACGGGGAAAGATCTCTCCAGTAACTGGGAATTTTATTATATTTTTAATATCTTTAAACTTGCTGGGATCTTACAAGGCATCATTGGCAGAGTGAGAGATGGTACTGCTGCAAGTAAACATGCTGAAGATCGCGCAAATCAGGTAACACCTCTTGCTGAAGCAGCCTGGGCTTTGGTCGAGCAAAATTATAGATAAGAAAGTTTAGATTAATTCTTGAAGGGGCTCTGATACAAATTTATACTTGTGAATCTCTTCACTTTCAAAAATGATTTCATTGGTATCGTTGATCTGTAAAATAATATCAATGTCTAATGTTCGAGCACTGAATTTAGGTGCGTGCCTGTTCCGCCCTGCTGAGTTTTCAATCTCTTTGAGCTGCTGATTTAGAATATTAAAATTCATCTCACTGCTCCCAGCAACCACTAGGTTTAAAAAATCATCACCCTCAAAACCTTCCGCCGCAGTTTGATGGGTCGAAGAAATCTCAAGATCAAAGAGAAGATTGTGTAACTCCTCAATAGCAAATTTAAGGTTGTCTGGGGCGTTGATGTTGCTCCCTAGCGATAGAAAATACTTCATCATTATCGATGGATGATAATGCCGACATCATCAGCATGCCTGAGAGCTCCAGGCTTGGAAACTCTAAGCCTCAAAGAGGAAACTCCATGTTCCTTTTTTACTAATGCCGCGATGCCTTCTGCAAGGGTTTCTTGGAGTTGAAAGCTAGATGATTCAACGTATGCGATAATCGCTTTAGTGATGGCTTTGTAATCAAAGGTATCTTCGATAGCATCAGTTTCTGCAGCTTTTTTAGAGTTGAGTGCTATCTCTAAATCAATGCTAATTTCCTGTCGAACCTTTCTCTCCCAGCCAAAAATACCAATAATTGCTTGAACTTTAAGATTGCTAATGTAGATTCTATCTTCCATCACTTATGCAGCCCCAAAGGCCATCTTGGCCTGGCGCACGAAACTAGGCTGTGGGTTGCTTCATGGGCTTTCAAACTTCCAAGATAGGCGATCATTGCAGCATTATCTGTGCAATGGGCTAATGGTGGGTACAAAACATTAATGTTTAATCCTGCCCTTAAATTTGAGATTTTATCTCTTAGCATTTTATTTGCAGCCACTCCGCCAGCTAAAATAATTGATTCCCTTCCAGTGCCCTCAAGAGCATTGGAAATTTTTTGAACTAAAACTTCAGTTGCGGCATGCTGAAATGATGCTGCAATATCAGCTTGAATTTCTGAAGTCATTTCTGTTAGATCTTGAACCGCATAGAGCACTGCTGTTTTTAGGCCGCTAAAACTAAAATCATAATCTGAGCTGTGCAGCATGGGTTGTGGAAAATTAAATTTCTTTGGGTCGCCATGCTTTGCAATTTTTTCAATTTCAGGGCCTCCGGGATAGCCAAGACCGATAAGCTTTGCAACTTTATCAAAAGCCTCTCCTACTGCATCATCCCTCGACTGCCCTAAAATTTTATATTCATTCAGACCCTGAACATCAATGATCAGCGAATGTCCTCCAGAAACAAGTAGCGTTAAAAATGGAAACTCTACCTGCTCTCCACCCAAGAAAGGTGCCATCAAGTGTGCCTCAAGATGGTTAACAGGAATCAAAGGTTTGTTCAGAGCAATCGCCAAGCCTTGCGCAAAATTTTCTCCGATTAAAAGCGCTCCCAAAAGACCAGGACCAGCTGTATAAGCTACATGGTCTATTGATTCTGGATCAATTGAGCCTAAAGCATGCTTATAAATTTGAATAATTTTTTTGCAGTGGTCCCTAGAAGCTAGCTCAGGTATCACTCCACCATACTCACTATGCAAGTCAATTTGCGAAAAAACTGATTCGCCAATTAAACCTTTTTCTGAATCAAACAAGGCAACTGCAGTCTCATCGCAAGAAGTTTCAATGCCAAGGGTAATCATAAAAAAAATTTTGCATTCGGGCTATAAAAAGAATAAACTACTCAGCAATTATGCCTTCAATAATAATAAAAGAAACCGAATATTTTGACGTTGGACTTCGAAAGTTTAAGCGCGCTTGTGAAAAAGCTGCCATTGTTCCGGAGATTAGAGCAAGAGAATTTTACGAAAAACCAACAGAAGTAAGAAAAAGAAAAATGGCTGCAGCGATCAAGCGTGCCCATAAAACTAATAGAAAATTTAGTTTCCCAAGACAAAGATCCTATCGCTAATTTGTCTCTTCTAGACACCATTAATCAAGACCTCAAAACTGCAATGATCAGCAAAGAAGTAGTTGCGCGAGATACTATTAGAATGCTGCTCTCTGAAATCAAAAAATATGAAATTGATGAAAGAGAAGAAGCAACCGATCCCATCATCTTGGCCCTCATTAACAAAAACGTAAAACAACGCAGAGATTCAATCGAACAATTTAAAAATGGTGGAAGAGCAGATCTCGTAACCAAAGAGGAAGAGCAGCTCAAAGTTATTTTGCAGTATTTACCTCAACAACTCTCTGTCGATGAGATCAAAGCAATTGTCCAGCAAGGTATTGATGAGATATCAGCACAAACAATGCAAGACATGGGCAAACTAATGGCTCTATTAAAGCCTCAATTAGAAGGCAAGGCTGACATGTCTGTTGTCAGCGCTGCGGTCAAAGAGCTTTTAAATTAGACTAAGTTTAATGCTTGTAAGCCGACGGCTTATTCTCCTTATTTGTATATCGCTCAGTTAGCCTAGTTGCTCTTGAGCTTAGGTCTTGAGCTTGACCTGCAATAAAAACAAATTCTGGAAAAGAGGATGGTTCCAATGGATCGGCATTCCATACAACTATATCTGCTATCTTGCCTTGAGCAATCGTACCTCGAGCACCTAAATTAAAAGTCTCAGCAACTGTTTGAGTCATCCCTTGAATGGCAGTCTCATAAGACATTCCGTAGGCCACAGCATTACCTGAGCCTTGTCTCATCAAATGATAGTTATGACTCCTTTGAGTGCTGAACATAATCTTAATGCCTGCTTCATCTAAAACTTTTCCAAGCATAAGGCTAGAGCCTAACTCATCAAAAGAATCTGGAATATTATCCATGGGGTCTATAATAACGGGAATCTTACTAGCCTTCAGTTGATTGATCACCAAAGGAGCTTCCTCCACACTTGCTAGGACTAAATTTAGCCCATATTTTTTCTTTAATGCTATTGCTTGAAGAATATCCACTGCGCGATTGGTCTCCAGCACAAAAGGTAAATTATCATCAACCAGTCTTTTTAAGGCTAGGATATCCTGAGCTTGAAGCTCTAATTGATCTGCTAGGCGCATCTCTAACACCTCTTCTATTGGCATGGCCGACGCTTTCTGACCGAGCTCTAGCAGAGATTCAAGCACTGACAATGTTTCTGCTCTTGAGCCATAGGATGACCCCATGCGTCCAAACATTGCAATATCTTTGAGACCCTTGATTTCAAGACTCCCATCTAAAACAAAATAAGATGCCAAGCCAAACAATGGAAATGATGAGGACCCGGGTGAAGTAATAGCACTAGTCACTCCATTGCTTCTGTTCCATGGAATCCCTGTGGAATGGGGGTTGAAGGCATTGAAAATACTAAAGCCTGCCTTCAGAACATCTGACTCATCATCTCTGGTTACATCAAGCGCATTAATTTCTACGATGCCCAAATTACTCATTGGAGAAATTAAACCCGGCGTGACTGGCAAGCCATTCAGCTCGATAACTTCAGTTGTGCCATTGATGGCAAGATTATTTCCAACACGTGAAATGGTATTTCCTGTGATGAGAATGTCTTGAATCTGCGCACCCTCTCCGTTACCAGAATGCACCATGCCACCCTTAAGCAGCAAAGATTGTGTGAAAGCATTTAAAGAAAAAAGTAAGAATAAAGATAAAAATAAATATTTCATATTATTGCGCCCTGATTGTTTGAGGCTGAATTATGCCTAGATCAAAATCTGTTACTGGTTGAGCTTTGGGATCATTCATATCGAATGCTAGGGCGCCATCAACAAGAACTTGCTGTGCACGAGCATAAACACTAAAGGGGTTGTGAGTCCAAAGAACAATATCCGCATCTTTGCCGGGCTCAATGCTTCCAGTTGCCTCTATGACTCCTGCAGCTTTTGCTGGATTGCTTGTAATCCACCTCATGGCGTGGGCCTTGGAGATATCAAAACCAGCTCGATTACCAGCCGCCATAGCTTTAGCGGCCTCTTGATTCAAGTGCTGAATTCCAACTTCATCATCAGAATGAACAATCGCACACCCTGTGCCATTTCGCGCTTGATCTATAATTGCAATATTTGCAGGCACCATGTCATAAGCTTCATGTTTAAAGCCCCACCAATCTGCCCACATTGCTGCGCAGATCCCCTCATCTGCTAATAAATCAGCAATCTTGTATGCCTCGACAGCATGATGAAAGGTAGTAATTTTATAATCAAACTCTTTTGATAGCTCTACCATCATGGCCATTTCTTCTGCTCGATAGCAATGATTCTGAATTAAAATCTCTCCATCTAGTACACCCACCAAAGTATCCATAGCAAGATCGCGCTTTGGATGCTTATCAGAATCTGTGTCTTGCATTCCATCTCGATAATCAGCTGCATCAATCCATGCGCTTCTGTAGCCTGCCATATTACCCATTCTAGTTGCTGGAGATTGCCTTCTATTGCCGTAAACTCTTTTTGGATTTTCGCCGCAAGCCATTTTTAATGAATGTGGGGCATTGGGGAATTTCATAGCTTGAATGGTATTCTTTGAAATGTTTTTAAATGTCGCCCCCCTTCCACCAAATAGATTAGCCGAACCAGGTAATACATGAAATGAAGTCACCCCACCTTTTAACGCTAATGCAAACTGAGGGTCTTGAGTCCAAATTGAATGCTCGGCCCAAACCTCGGCTGTAACAGGTGACGTAGCCTCATTGCCGTCCGAACTGGTGCTAACACCAGGCGCTGAATAAACCCCCATATGAGAATGTATATCAATAATCCCAGGTGTAATCCATTGCCCAGTAGCATCAATAACATTAATGCCGGATTGAGCAAGAGATTGACCCATTTCTACAATTTTTCCATCAGCAATGAGTAAATCATAGTCTAAGAATTCACCGCCCAGGCCGTCATAGATATTCGCAGATTTATATAAAATGGGTTGGGATTGCATTGGTTCATAGGTTGAAGCAAATGATTTGTTCTGACTTTTAGTTGTTTCACTCAAAGACTCATCTAGATCTGAGCAACCCAGGATTAGCAAAAGTGGTACCGATAAAAGTGAAATATTTTTCATAATAGATTTTCCTCGCTTTGAGAATTATAAAGCCATTTAAAGAGATATAATATGGGCATGGAAAGAACTAATAATAGACAGACAAATCAAATGAGACCTATTGAGATAGAAATAGGAGTCAACAAACATGCTGAGGGATCGGCATTAGTAAAATTTGGTGATACTCATGTCATTTGTACAGCAACCATTGAAAATAGTGTGCCTAGATGGATGCGTGGCTCTAATGAGGGTTGGATTACTGCTGAATATGGGATGTTGCCAAGATCCACTCACAGCAGAATGGATCGAGAGGCTGCTCGAGGCAAACAAAGCGGAAGAACCATGGAGATTCAAAGATTAATTGGGCGCTCATTGAGACAAGCCGTAGATTTAAAGTTTCTTAAAGATAAAACGGTGAGCATAGATTGTGATGTGATCCAAGCAGACGGTGGCACAAGAACTGCTGCAATTTCTGGTGCCTGCGTTGCATTGTTTGAGGCTATTAAAAATGCTCATGGTGATCACAGGGCTATTAAAGAATATGTTGCTGCTGTGTCTATTGGGCTAAAAGATGGTGAGCCTCTCCTTGATTTGAACTTCGACGAAGATAGTTCTGCAGAAACAGATTTAAACGTAGTAATGACAGAAAGTGGTGGCATTATTGAAATTCAGGGCACAGCCGAGATTTATCCCTTCTCCAAGGATCAGCTTGATAGCATGCTGGCGATTGCCTCTAATGGGATCAAAGATATTATTGAAGTTCAAAAATCATGTCTGAACTAAAAGACTATCAAAATAATTTTATTAACTTAGCTTTAAAATCCCAGGCATTAGAATTTGGAAGCTTTACGCTAAAATCTGGTCGAACTAGCCCATATTTTTTTAATGCAGCAAAAATGCTCAACGGCTGTGATTTATCACAGCTCGCCTTGTGCTACTTCCAAGCAATTGAGAACCTAAAAATTTCATTTGATTGTATTTATGGACCCGCATATAAAGGTATTTTTTTAGGCTCATTGGTAGCAATGAAATATAGTCAAGAAAATAGAATATATCCCCTTTCCTTTAATAGAAAAGAAATAAAAGATCATGGCGAGGGTGGAAATATTATAGGAACAGACCCATGTGGAGACGTCATGATTATTGATGATGTCCTTTCTGCTGGAACGGCCGCACGAGAATCTATTCATCTGATCGAAAGTCTTCAGGCTAATGCAAAATTATTTGTTGTTGGGCTTGATAGGCAGGAAAAAGGCGCTGGCACAATCTCGGCAAAAGCAGAGTTAGAAAGAGATTTTGATATTGTTGTGGAGTCTATTGTAAATCTGGATGCGCTCATTCAATTCTCGAAGCATAGTGAGCACTTTCATGCTTATCAAATTCAACTACAAGAATATCGCGAAACCTGGGGAGCATAATGTTTACTGGTATCGTTACAGCCCAAGGTCTGATTAAAAGAATTCAGAACCAACCAAACTACACCACTCTAAGTATTAAAGCGCCCAAAGGCTTTGCTCAAAATCTTAAGCGTGGGGCTAGCGTGGCTGTCAATGGTGTCTGTTTAACAGTTAAAAAAGGGTCAACCAATCATTTGGAATTTGATGTAATTACTGAAACTCTTGATAAAACTAATTTAAAACTGCTTAACAAAAATGAGAAGGTAAACTTAGAACGCTCTATGGTTGCGACGTCTGAAATTGGGGGTCATCTAGTATCTGGGCATATTTTTGGGGTGGGGGTAATCAAGAGCATTAATGATCGAGGAGATACGAAAGATTTAAGAATTCAAGCTCCTGCTGCAATGATGCAATACTTATTTTACAAAGGATATATTGCTCTAAATGGCTGCAGTCTTACGGTTGGAAAAGTTCTAAAATCTTCTTTTAATATACACCTGATACCTGAGACCATTAAAGTAACGAATTTTCAGAGCCTTCAAAAAGGTGACCTTGTGAATATTGAGATTGATCAAACCACTGTCAATATCGTGGAAACAATCAAAAAAATTATGCTTGAGAAAAAAGCTTAGTTAGAACTGCCATCCTCATCCCTACTCCATTAAAAATTTGATTTTTGATTTTGCAATTATCAAGCTTGGCCGCCTCTTGATCTAATTCAATGCCAAAATTTACAGGACCAGGGTGTAATAAAATTGTTTCAGGGGAGGCCACTTGCAAGGAATCAACATTAATCTGATATCGCTCCACATAATCTGAGGCGCTAATTGTTAATTTCTCAGTGAGACGCTCATTCTGAATGCGCAACGCCATCACAACATCTGCATCCTCCATGGCAGTTTCTAAATCAGGCTCAAAGTTACCCAAAGAATTTTCAAGATAATTTTTACAAAGATCAGGATGGCCGCAAAAGGTAATAGTTTTGAAACCTACAATTTGAATGGCCTCAAGAAAAGAGCTGACCACTCTCGAATGATCTAGGTCACCTACTATTGTAATTTTTAGATCCACAAAAGATTTTTTAAATTCACGAATAGTCATTAAATCAAGTAAAGCTTGTGATGGGTGTCCCACAGAACCCTCTCCAGCATTGACAAATTGTAAGCTTGGAAATTTTTTAGCTAGCGCATGAATTGAGGAGTCTGAGTGCCTCAAAATACAAAGGTCAATACCCATCAGCATCATGGCTTCTAAAGTATCCTCTAAGGTCTCACCTTTTTGCATGGAAGAGTTAGCAAGATTGAAGTCTAGGTATTTAGCGCCCAGATTATGCGTTGCTATTTCAAAAGATAATTTTGTCCGAGTGCTTGGTTCACAGAAAATAGAAGCAACTTTTTTATCAGGAAAAATATTTTCATGTCGATACCCAACAGGATCATTTGTTTGAAAATTATTAGCTAAATCAATAAGCTCGAGGATATCTTTCTCAGTGAAGTCGGCTAAATTAAGGAGATTTTGAGACATTAAACTGCTATAGATAAAATGGCATCTATCTCGATATTGACCTCTTTGGGTAACTTGGAGATCTCTACAGTTGCTCGAGCAGGGAATGGCTCTGAAAATCTTGAAGCCATAATAGTGTTGACCATATCAAATCTTGAGAGATCGGTTAAATAAATGGTAAGTTTTAAAATATTATCAAGATTGCCACCAGCTTCTTTGCAAATAGCCTCGAGATTATCTAATACTTGATTAGTCTCATCCTCAAATGTTGCATTATTGAGTGTGCCAGTTTCTGGTATCAAGGGAATTTGTCCAGAAATAAAAACTACATCTCCCCATTGAACTGCCTGCGAATATGGTCCGATAGCTGCTGGTGCTTTATTTGTAAATATTGGTTTTTTCATTTTTTGATCTATTATCGTTAATAATACGAGAGCAGCTCGTCACATATCTTAATGAGCGTAATTTTAACATCAATCTCTTTAAGGAATCTGCATTTAGTATCTCTGCCTCGACGATAAACTCTATAATCATGGCATCAATATCCCTGCTATTGATATTCACTATGTTGATGTTCAATTTAGAGAAAGTGGCAGCAATATCTGCCAAGATTCCCGGCCTATCTTCGGCGTGAATTTTAAGATGCCCTATATAGTGTCTCTCAATCTTGTTTGTCCCCCAGATAGCAGACAAGTATCTAGCTGATAAAATATTGCTTCTATGGGGGGCTACTTGCCTACAACTACTATGATGAATCACTATGCCTCTGTCTGTATCTGAATGAGCGGTAATGGGATCGCCAAAAATTGGCATGCAGCATTTTGCATAAATAACAGCTACACCCTCAATTTTATGATCAATCAAAACCATGGCTTGAATATCAAGAGATTTATTAGAGCTAACATTGTGACCTTCAAAGAATCGCTCTGCCACCAAAGCTCCAGTTTTTTTTCCAGACCCTAAATCAGTTAAGAGTGTACTTAATGACTTCACCCCGATCACTTCCAAGACGCGCGAGAGAGTGCTGCCTCTATACTCGGACAGAGTCATGCCCCCTCGTTTTAATTCTGATTCAAGCATGAGCTTTCCAGCCTTCCTGGACTGTGAAATCTTTTGGCGCCGCAGGGCAAAACGAATAGAAGATCGAGCTTTGCTGGTGACCACAAAATTTAGCCATTCCGGACTGACTGACTGCTCGTGGGAGGTAATAATTTCTATCGATTGACCATTCTCCAGTTGAATATTCAATGGTGCAAATTTTCTATTAACCTTGCAGGCAATAGCACGATTTCCAAGATCTGTATGAAGCTCATAAGCCAAATCAATTGGGGTAGAACCAGATTTTAAATTTACAATCCTGCCTTTGGGGGTAAAAACATATACCTCGTCATATACCAGATCTGTTTTAATGGCCTCAACAAATTCACTGATGTCTAAAGATCTTTTATTCAAGTCCATAAAACTTTCAACCCATTTCCTTGCGCCAATAACCTCAGAACCAAGCTGATCTTTAGTTTTATAAGACCAATGGGCAGCAATGCCATTGCCAGCTATGTTCTCCATGTTTTTGGTTTGAATTTGAACTTCTATAGGAATGCCGTCCAAAGCAATTAGTGAAGTGTGAATAGCTTGATACCCGTTAGACTTAGGAATTGCAATGTAATCTTTAAATCTCTGCTCTATGGGTTTGTGAATATTATGAATGGTCCCCAGTGACCTGTAGGCGTCATCTACAGAATTAACTATGACCCTAAAAGCAAATACATCCAATATTTCTGCAAATGGTTTTTTCTTGTGCTTAATTTTAGAGTAAATACTGTAAAGTGATTTTTGTCTGCCTTGCACTGTAGCCAAAATATTATTATTTTTAAGGTGGTATTTAAATTGTTTTCTTAATTTAGAAATAATTCGCTGCCGCCCTCCAACTGCTTGCTTAATAGCTGACTCTAGCATTCTGGCTCGCATAGGATGCAGGCATCGAAAAGCCAAATCCTCCAACTGCACACGAATATCTTGCATCCCAATCCTGATAGCAATAGGGCCATAGAGCTCCAAAGTCTCAATAGATTTTCTGATCTGTTTTTCTCGAGGCAAAAACTCAATAGTCTGCATGTTGTGCAGTCGATCGCATAATTTAACAATGATGACTCTAATATCCTTCGACATCGCTAATGCCATCTTTTGAAGATTGTTAGCATTCCTATCTTCGATATTATCGAAATCTAATTTATTTAAATTGCTGACTCCATCAATAATTGCAGCTGTGTCTTTACCAAAGAGCTTTTCTATATATGGTTTTTTAAAGAGGCTGTCCTCCAAAACATCATGCATCATTCCAGAGCAAACAGTTTCTACATCTAAATGCAGGTCCAGTAAAATTAA
The DNA here is from genome assembly GCA_002358345.1 of Proteobacteria bacterium UBA3413. Lineage (GTDB taxonomy): Bacteria > Pseudomonadota > Gammaproteobacteria > Magnimaribacterales > D2472 > D2472. The sequence goes on from DEOR01000024.1 coordinate 40,132, forward strand.
GGTAACAGCAACCGGATGGGTAATGTAAGGAGTCCCTTCTTGACGAAATTGATCTTGATGAGCCGAGCTAGCAATATTAAAAGCTTGCTGAAGAAGGTCTAACTCCTTCGGTAAGAAATAAGATTTTGCAGCTTGTAGAATATTTTCTGGGAGAGGGTCTAATAGCTTTTTATCAGAAAAGTCTAATAAAGCTGTATTGGGAATGGCCTGGTCACTCAACTAGAAGCTCCAGGAAAAACATTAGCCGATGTATTCTTTTTGCGGTTTGTGTCGATCAATTGCAAATTCATCCAATAGCAAGTCTTCTTCCAGCGTTTTATCTAAAATTTCTTTAGTGAGGAGACCTGCCTCTATCTCTCTTAATGCAACTATTGTTGGCTTATCATCTTCCCATTCAACCATTGGTTCCCTGCTGGTTGTGGATAGTTGCCGCGCTCTTCCTGAGGCCAATAAAATCAATTCAAATCGACTTGCGACTTTATCTAAACAACCTTCTACTGTAATTCTTGCCATAGTGTTTTACTCCGAGGGCGTATTTTAGTGTTTATTTACCTAAGAAGACAATAGCTGAGCAAGAAACAGTTGAAGTTCTTGCCTATTTTGCTCATTAACAGGGGTTTCTTTGGCAATAATTTGATATAAAACCTCGGATGCCTCATCAAATATGTCATTGATAACTAAGTTTTTATATTCACTTGCGCACATAAGCTCTTTTTTTGCATTTTCCAATCGTAGATTAATTGCAGAAAGGTCTTTGTCACCTCTTTGTTTAATCCTATCCTCTAAAGCTTGCATTGAGGGAGGTAAAATAAAAATTGATTCATAGTTAAAAGCAAGATCATCGATTAATCTAAAGCCCTGAACGTCGATCTCTAAAATTAAACTTATGCCTGCGTCTAACTTAGATTTTACAAAGTCTGCCGAAGTGCCATACCAGTTACCATGCACTTCAGCGCACTCAAGAAAAAAATTTGCTTCTTTCTTGGCAATAAATTCCTCAGGAGATACAAAAAAATAATGGTTAGTATCAGTCTCCCCAACCCTGGGTATCCTAGTGGTATAGGAGATCGAGAGCTCTAGAGGAAAATTAAATTGAGCAGCTTTGTCCAAAACTGAATTAATTAAAGTAGATTTTCCAGTGCCTGACGGCGCTGATACTAAAAAAAGATTTGATTTGTGCATTTACTCTAAGTTTTGTGCCTGTTCTCTTAATTCCTCGACTTTCAACTTCATTGTTAAAGCTAGGTCCTTAAGATCAGGTTTTTCTATTTTAACAGAGAGCGTATTCACTTCGCGAAAAAGTTCCTGGAGGATAAAGTCCATCTTCTTTCCGTGTGCAGTTTTAAGCTTAAATAATTTTTGCAAGGACACCATATGAAAACTAATCCTTTCGAGTTCCTCGGCAATATCATGCTTCAGTGCCAGCGTTGAAATCTCATTAAAAAGATCTTCTTTGCGTAGATTAATATTTTTTTGCAATAATTTCTTCTTAATAGACCTCAAGCGATGCTGAAGCAGTGATGGAGCCGATCTTGTTAATTTTAAATGGGCTTTGCTTAAAAAAGATAGTTTACTGGACACAATTTTTTCTATTTTGGTGCCTTCGATAGCCCTCGATTCAAATAAATTCTTGATTGCAAGATTTAAAGCTTTTTTTCCTAAAGTAGAAATATCTTTTTTAGAAGTCTTTACCACCAATAGTCCGGGAATATCCTTGAGATCACTCAAGCGAAGATCACTGCCCTGAAAATCCTTGCTTGAATGCAGCGAATCTTTAAGATTCTGCAAACTCTTATGATCAATTTCATAGGTATGTTCAGATTGGAAGTTATCATTAACTTTGACTTCAAATGAACCGCGTAAAAACTGTTTCTTAAGTTGCGCCTTAATGTATTCCTCGAATTCGTTAGGAAGGCTATAGCCTCTAAAAGTAATTTCAATAAATCTATTGTTCACGGATTTAATTTCACAAAGTACCTCTAAATCTCGCGAGGTCGCCGAACCATTTCCATATCCCGTCATGCTATAGAACATAATTTTCCTTCATTTTTTGAACATTATCCCATTAAACCACTGTCTATTAACTTCTGAGGATCAAATGATTTTCCAGATTGATCCGAAGGAATAAAAAAATCTTCAAACGCTTGACCCGGGCATTGCTCCTTAAATAATTCAGCATAGCCTTTGGAGATCTCGCTACAAATAAAAACCCCTGATAAGTGCGATAACTTTTTCCTAGCAATATAATTAGAGATGATGTCTGCAAGAGCGTTGCGGTCAAATCTATTGGCTGCTTTAAGCTTTAATTGAAATTTTTGTGACTCAAAGTTATTAACAAAATTCTGCATCCAATTATTCTTGCAATCATACAAGCCTGATGCTCGGAGAATTAATGGCTCAACTTTTGATTGCGCCTGAATAAATGCTTCATAGTCTAGTATCACCTTGCCTCTAAAATTATCTGGTTGAGGTGTGTGTTCTTCTTTAATGTTTTGTCCATTACTATTTCCGTAAACTCTTGTCGAGCTAACGATGACTAACTGATCATAATTTACCTGAGCATTAAGATTAGTCATGATGCTATTGGCAGCTTCTAGAAATCCTAGTTGATAGCCCTCCTCATCAAAGGAGGTTGGCTTGAGAATTATGATTACTGTTGAAATCTCTTGATGTTTTAATTTGAATGCTTTACCAGAGAACCAATTCCATTGCAGCCATTCAGAATTTTTATGTTGCACATGATTGCTTCTTGAAATTCCAATAAACTGATGGCCAGGAAGAGCGGCTGAGATTCTCTGCCCAAGATCTCCGTAACCAATAATTAGTACTTTTTTCATATATATATTTCTAAAGTGCCTATATTAAAAGTATTATCCATAGGTGGCTAATATTGAACTCAAGCAATTAAAAGGAATTGGTCCTTCTGCTTTGGAAAAACTGAACTCCTATGGGATTTTTAATCTCCGAGATCTGTGTTTTCATCTGCCCTCAGGGTATCAAGATAGAACCAGGGTTACCGAAGTCATGGACTTGGAATCTGGAGATGAAAAATTAATTAGGATCAAAATAGTGTCTTCTCAATCTTTGTATAGGCCTAGAAAAATGATGGTCTTAAAGTGCACGGATGGTTCTGCCTCTATCAATATTAGATTTTTTTATTTCCATCCCATGCAAACAAAGCAATTGAAAGCTGGAGCTGAGCTTGTGTGCTTTGGCAAGGTTACCCTCAGTAGGTTTGGGTTAGAGATGATTCATCCAGAGTATGAGGTAATAGGGGTGGGCACATCGCCAGAACAAGAAACCTTAACCCCTATGTACAGAGTTCCAAAAGGAATTGGGCAAAAAAAAATACGCAGGTTCGTCTTGGCTGCTATCCAAAAGCTTGATTTTGAAGATGATTTCCTCAACCTAGAAAAATATGATTCGTCTTTAGATATGAATATTTTAGAGGCTTTAAAAGCGATCCATAACCCCGCCCCAATGACTGATATTGATGACATTTTGCCTGGAGGTTCCCATCCTGCACGAGTAAGACTGCTGAAAGAGGAGATGATTGCCTTTCAAGCTGGCATGACTTTCCTGAAAAGAAAACAAAAAAGACATCGTGCATTCCCATTAACCCAAGAAGGCTCATGGAGCAAAGAGGTGCAGCATAACTTCGCATTTCAACTGACCCAGGCTCAGTCGCGAGTCCTAGAAGAGATTCGGCATGATCTGTCTCAAGCAGTTCCTATGATGCGATTAGTGCAGGGTGATGTTGGTTCAGGTAAAACGGTTGTTGCGGCTTTGGCTGCAGCGTTAGCCCTAGACTCATCTTTCCAGGTAGCCTTCATGGCCCCTACAACCCTTCTAGCAGAGCAACACTTTATAAGTTTGCAAAATTTCTTTGGCGAAGAATCTAAGAAGATTGCTTTGCTGACAGGGAGTACTTCTGCAAAAGGTAGAAAGAAAGTGTTGCGAGATATGGAAGAGATGAAAGTGAGATTGGTCGTAGGCACGCATGCATTGTTCCAAAAGGGCGTTAACTTTTCAAATCTAGCGCTGATTATAATAGATGAGCAACACCGTTTCGGGGTAAATCAAAGATTAGCATTAAGAAAGAAAAATGATTCTGAGAGCTCTGCTCCTCATCAACTCACATTAACTGCCACGCCGATCCCTAGAACACTTTCTATGAGTGTTTATGCAAATATGGATGTGTCTATTATTGATGAATTGCCGCCTGGAAGAAAACCAATACAAACCTCTTGCTTGCCCCTAAGCGGAAAAAATAAGCTGATAGAAAGGATTTTGGCAGCGACTAAGAAAGGAAGTAAAGCCTACTGGGTCTGCCCTCTGATCGAGGAATCAGAAAATTTAGATTTGAATGCGGTGATGGAGACTTATGAAGATCTCAAAGGATATTTTAGTGAAACAAAAATTGGATGTCTTCATGGCAAACTATCTGCGAAAGATAAACAAAGAGAAATTCAGAAATTTAAAGATAGCGAAACCTCTGTTCTGGTTTCAACAACGGTAGTTGAGGTTGGGGTTGATATCCCAGATGCAGATATTATGGTTATTGAAAATGCTGAAAGATTTGGCCTTGCTCAGCTTCATCAGCTCAGAGGAAGAATTGGTAGAGGGAGCAAAGAAAGTTTTTGCATTCTTTTGCATAAAGATAAAATTGGGGAGATCTCCTCTCAAAGATTAGATGTTTTAGTGGAGACTCAAGATGGATTTAAAATCGCTGAAAAAGATTTGGAGATTAGAGGTCCAGGAGAGATTATGGGTGCGCAGCAAACTGGGATAGTGCCAATGAAATATACAAACCTTGTAAGAGACAGTCAGTACCTCATGGGAACGAAAAAAGTAGCTGAGGTTATCTGCGATGAAGATCCTGAGCTCGCCAATCAATTAATTGAAAGGTGGATCTCAGGATCTATAGCTTTTGCAGATGCGTAACTTACAGCAGGCCGTTCAGGGTCAGAAGCGGCGCGATCACCAAACTGACAATTGCCATTACATTAATCAGAATGTTCATGGCTGGACCAGAAGTATCCTTGAAAGGATCACCAACAGTATCGCCAACAACAACAGCAGCATGAGTATCAGAACCCTTCCCACCTAAGTTACCTTTTTCAACATATTTCTTTGCGTTGTCCCAGGCACCACCAGCATTTGCCATGAATAATGCTAAAGCCACGCAACCCAATAGGCCGCCAGCTAGCATCCCACCAAGTGCCATAGCTCCAAGGGTAAAACCAACCAATGGAGGCATTGATACTGCAATCACACCAGGAAGTATCATTTTTTTCAATGCTGCTTTCGTAGCAATTTCAACACATTTTTCTGAATCAGGGTCAGCGGTACCTTCCATCAAACCATCAATTTCTCTAAATTGTCTTCTGATCTCATTGATCATCGCAAAAGCTGCATCGCCTACAGCCGTCATGGTAATTGAGGAAATTAAAAATGGGATACAGATTCCAATAAACATACCAACCAGCACGATAGGTTGATCAAGAGATAGGGTGAAGGCATCTCCGAAATTCAGTGTCACCACTGCAGAGAATGCTGAAATAATTGCAAGCGCGGCTAATGCAGCGGCACCAATTGCAAAGCCCTTTCCAATCGCTGCTGTTGTATTGCCTAGTTCATCTAAAGAATCAGTGATTTCTCTAACCTCTGCGCCCATACCGGACATTTCTGCAATGCCTCCAGCATTATCTGCAACGGGCCCATAAGCATCAATAGCCATGGTTATCCCAACAGTAGACAGCATGCCAACAGCAGCAATCCCCACGCCATAAACACCGGATAGAGTTGTTGAGATAAGAATAATGGTAGCTAAAATTAATATAGGAATAACTACGGATTGCATGCCAACAGAAAGGCCTGAAATCATAACTGTGGCTGGACCTGTCTCCCCAGATTCTGCAATCTTTTTCACTGGATCACCACCAGTATAATATTCTGTAATTAGGCCAATTAGCACTCCACCGACTGCTCCGCAAACTACCGCCCACCAGACATTCATTGAAACATCGGCTAAGCTTGAAATAAGGAAATAAGCCATCACAATAAAAATTGCTGGAGCAAATAGTGTGCCAGATCTTAATGCGCTAGCAGGAGCTTTTGATGCCTGTAATTTCACAATAACAATGCCAACAATAGAAGCGATGAGCCCAATCGATGCCAAGGCCAAGGGCAACATCATCATTTCCTGAGAGCCTAGGGTATAAGCAATTGCAATTGATGCAATCATAGCGCCGCAATAGGATTCAAAAATATCAGAGCCCATGCCAGCAACATCGCCAACGTTATCACCAACGTTATCTGCGATGACGCCAGGATTTCTGGGATCATCCTCTGGAATTCCAGCCTCTATTTTGCCTACTAAATCTGCACCCACATCAGCACTCTTGGTAAAAATACCGCCGCCAACTCGAGAAAATAAAGCTACCACAGAAGCCCCCATTCCAAAGCCTTCTAATGCATGAATATGATCTGCACTGTAAAAATAGAATAGCCCGCCAAGCCCAACGAGGCCTAATGAGGCAACACATAAGCCCATGACTGAGCCTCCATAAAAAGATACAGATAAAGCAGCGGCTGCTCCGTGTTCTTGTGCTGCGGTAGCTGTTCTAACGTTTGCTTTAGTCGCAGCATACATGCCGATAAAACCAGCCAAAGATGAGCAAGCTGCCCCAACAATCACTGCAATAGCAGATTCATGCGAGATAAACACAGCAACTAATACTACTAATACTGTTACAAAGATTAATAGATAAGTGTATTCAGTTTTCATAAACTTCATTGCGCCTTTGTGAATTTCATCGCCAATCTTTTTGACTTGATCTGTTCCATCTGAATAGCTCATGACTAATCGAAAAACTATAAAAGCAACTACCAAACCAAGGGCACCAAGAGCTGGCGCAAGCAATATATTCATTCTCTCTCTCCTATTAAAAAGTGTGTAATTTTAACAAATAAAATAAAAATTTATCAATGATTAGGCTCAGAATTAAAGATTTCTTCATCTAGCTGATTTTCAGATTTCGCTACTATACATGCTATTACTGCATCTCCGGTAACATTTACTGAAGTTCTGACCATATCAAGAACTCTATCAACAGCCAGAATAATTCCAATGGCCTCTAAAGGCAGATTGAATTGCTGCAGAATAATAATAAGGGTAATAGTTCCCGCTGAGGGCACTGCTGCTGTTCCTATGGACGTTGCCACGGCCAACAAGACCACCTGTGCGTATTGAAATAGAGTTAAATCAATTCCTGAGATTTGAGCAATAAATACTGTTGCAAGTCCTTGCATGATAGCCGTGCCATCCATATTGATAGTGGCTCCAACTGGTACCACAAAAGAAGCAACATTTTGATTCACCCCAAGATCGTGATGAACGGTCCTCAGTGTCACTGGGATAGTTGCTGCGCTTGATGAGGTAGAAAATGCAAAGAGCGCAACATTTTTAATTTTTTTAAAGAAAGTAATGGGATTCAAGCCCCCAACAAATTTTAGAAAAAATGAATATGTAACTAATGCATGAAAAAAAAGTAATGCTATTAATAAAACAACATATGCCAACACGTCTTGAAAGATATCTAACCCATCAGCAATAATAAATTTCCCAATCAAACAGAAGACACCGATAGGTGCAAAGCTCATGATCATTACAATCAATTGCAAGAATACCGTATTCAGCTTTGCGAATGAATCGCTGAAATTTCCAGTTAAATGATTTGTCTTATTTAAAGCTAACCCAAATAAAATACTAAAAAAAACAATAGCCAGCATCTGGTTATCAGCCATGGCTTGAATGATATTTGAGGGGAAAATACCAGTGATGGTTGAGTAAATGCCTTGTCCTTGAGGAAGAGAACTCGGCGCTGCCATGACAATTTCTGCGCTGTAATTAGAGCCAGGCTGAAAGAAAGCGCCTGCTAATAAGGCTAAGGTCACCGCAATCGCTGTTGTTAAGAGGTAGAAACCAACTGTTTTTATAGTTAAAGATCCTAGTGATTGAGAGTTACCTAAAGAAGAAATACCAGTAACCAAAGAAAAGAAAACCAGCGGCACTACGAGCAGCTTCAAAAGATTCATGAAAATCTCTCCACCCATCTTAAAGATGTACAGCTCTATAAATTGACCAACTGAGCTTGGGACAACGTTGGTATAAAAAAGAAATGACCCTACCGCAAACCCTAGAAATAAACCTATAATTATATTTCTAGTTAGGTTTGTAGGCGTTTCTATCATAATATTTCTGTCATCTCAAAATCCTCTTTGCCAACCCCGCAGTCTGGGCATAGCCAATCATCCGGCACATCGTCCCAAGCAGTGCCTGGAGCAATGCCGTCATCTGGCCAACCCAACTCTTCGTCGTATATTAAACCGCAAACAATGCATTCCCATTTTTTATATTCCATGGTCTCTCTCAATGATCTGGACTAATAAGTCACGTTAATGAAAATTTAAGCAAGTTATAATATCAGATTTTAGAGATCTAATTCATGCGCACAAAAAGAATCGGAAAATGGCTTCTTGAACCAGAGCTTCGCATGCATTTAAATAATGCAGAGGACCTCTCTTGGTTGCTGGAAGATGGCTCCATCACGCAGAAAATTTCTGGTATGGCAATTTTTCAGTTAGAGATTATCAGGGATCAACTGGGACTGGCGAGCATGAATGAGTACTGGGCACTCGGCCTTTTTCCGCAACCAGTAAGAGTTCGTGAAGTGATTCTGTCTGGCAATAATCAACCCATGGTGTATGCAAAAAGCATCATCCCTTTCTCAACCTCCAGCAAAGGATATCCTGAGCTTGAAAAAATCGGGAGCAAGCCTCTGGGTGACTTAATCTTTACCAGCGATCTATTTATCAAGGAAAGCAGAATGTTTGCGCCATTCATAAAACATGGTGATCCATCTAAGGTATGGGGCAGAAGAACAAATTATTCGGTTCAAGGATATCCATTTAGCATCATGGAGGTATTCTTGTAAGATCATGCAAAAAATTACTGCAATCTTTGAGCTCATGAGGCTTGATAAACCAATTGGAATCTATTTGTTGCTTTGGCCTGCGCTCATAGCTCTTGTAATAAGTACTGAGGGGCATCCTCTACTCTGGCAAGTAGGCATGGTAGTGTTGGGCAGTATTCTGGTTCGCTCCGCAGGATGTGTCATCAATGACATTTGGGACAGAGATCTAGATGGCAAGGTAACTAGGACAAAAGCCAGGCCACTTCCAAGCCAAAGACTAACCCTCACAGAAGCATGGCTGATTTTTATAGTTCTAGGAGGCTTGAGTCTTTCTTTATTGGCTCTCGTGAACATGAATACGCTAATAATTAGTGCGTTATTTGCTGGGTTAATTATTTTATACCCACTAACTAAAAGATTTTTTATCGGACCTCAACTATTCCTGGGCATCACGTTCAACCCAGTCATTATTGTGTTTGCACTTACAGAACAATTAAGCAATCCTGTAATGCCATACCTATTCTTTGCAATTGCATCTCTGACTATTGCATTTGATTCATTTTATGGATTAACCGACAGGGAGGATGATATCCATTTGAAGATAAACTCTACCCCTTTGTGGTGGGGCAAAAAAACTCTACCAATAATTATGGGATTTCAAATCATGGCTATTTGTCTATTAGGAATAATTGGAAAAATTGATGGGCTTGAATTAATTTGGTTTCAAGGACTCATTATTCTAGGTGGTTTTTTTATCTTTCAGCACAAGCTTGCAAGAGAGAGAAAATATTTAGCTGCATTTAAAAATAATCATTGGGCCAGTCTCATTCTTTTAATTTTAGCTCTAGGTTCCTATAGTCTTTAGAAAAATAACATGCAGCCTACAATTCAAAAAATAGAGCTAGGGAAATTGGCTGGTATAAAAAATACATTACCTTTTCACAACCCATTCGAAAGTATTGAGTATTTAAAGGCAATGGAAGATAGCCAATCTGCCTCTGAGCAGTCTGGTTGGATACCAGAGCATTTAGGCAAAATAGAAAGCGGCCAATTAGTTGGTCTGTTACCTCTCTACAAAAAATTTAATAGCTATGGTGAATTTATTTTTGATCACCAATGGGCCAATGCACTTCAACAGGCTGGAAGAAATTACTACCCAAAACTTTTAACTGCCGTGCCCTTTACTCCTTGCGAGGGTGATAGGATTTTGGGGAATACCGATACAAATAAAATAGAGTTAATAGATGCTTGCATAGACAAACTAAAAACAGAACAAATAGAAAGCTGGCATGTGCTATTTCCAAATAATGCAGGGAAGAAGATCCTTAAACAAAAAGAATTGATAGAAAGATTTAATTATCGATTTGTATGGAGAAATAATAAATATGCTACTTTCACTGATTTTCTTTCAATCTTTACCTCTCGGCAAAGAGCCACAATTCGAAAAGAAAGACAAAGTATTGAGAAGATAGGCATTACTTTTCGATGCAAAAAAGCCGATGAAGTTACCTTGGAAGATTGGGATATTTTTTATCCCTTTTATCAACAAACATACCTCGAAAGGGGTCAAAGCCCCTACCTAAAAAGAGATTTTTTTTATCAAATAAATACCTCAAATCAAAAACTTAAGCCTGTAATATTTTTTGCCTATCAAGATGATATGCCAATAGCTGCGTCGCTTTGCTTCGAGGGTCGGAATACTCTTTACGGGAGACACTGGGGTGCGCTCACCAAAGTAAAGAACCTGCACTTTGAATGTTGCTACTACCAAGGCATTGATTACTGCATTAACAATAATATTAAATTTTTTGATCCTGGGGTGCAGGGTGAGCATAAAATTAGAAGAGGCTTCCAGCCTCAAATAGATTCTTCATTTCATTATTTTTTACATAGTGATTTAAGTACTGCTGTTAAAAACTTTTGTGATTCCGAGAAGAGGCAAATTGAGACTTACATTGAAGCTTGCAAGACATATACACCATTTAACAAAGATTATAGAATTGAGTAGATGGATAAATCACTCAAAACTAGCAATCATTTAAGCGCCTGCTCTACTAATTTTCTAAGGCTAAAAAAAATTCTAAAGGGTTTTGGGAAAGAAAAATATTCTTTTGATATTTTATACTCTGAAGCAAAATGCAAAGCTGAGTTCGTTGTGATATCAAGGACGCCACATACCTTAATACTTGAAGCAAAATTTTTTAATCACGAGTCTGCATTAATAGATTTTTTACTCAGAGTGAATATTTATATTGATGCGAGGATGGCAGAAGTCATTTCATATCAACAAGAAAAACCAGTGCCATTTTTTATCAAAGCGCCCTTCTCGCAATCACAAGATGAAAAGTATCAACAAAATAGAATATTGACCGAATGGTTGGAGAATATTTTTATTCATGGAGCAATTGAGAAACAAGAAATCGATTTTCTAAATGACTAAGATTTTATATCTTCATGGCTTTGCGTCTTCGGCCGATTCAACTAAAGCACTTCAGCTTAAAAAATATATTGAGCTTCACACAAAGCAAACTAACATCCTCATACCAAATATAGAAAATAATATTTTGAAGGCTGTGGACCAAATTAATTTACTAATGCAAACAGAAAAACCCACTGCATTAATTGGGAGTTCATTAGGAGGCTTTTATGGAACATATTTTGCTGAAGAATATGGCGTGAAATTTATTGGGATTAATCCCGCAGTGATGCCGCCAGCTCAAATGTCTCAATACTTAGGAGAAAATAAAAATTATTCGACAGGAGAAAAATTTATTATTAACCAAGATCAATTGGATCTGCTGGATGCCATGGCCGAAAAAATTAAAACTATTAAGCCTGGTTCTAATTACATGGTGTTACTTCAATCTTTAGATGAGGTATTGGACTATCGAGCTGCCCTAAGCTTTTATAGGGGGGCTTATCTGAATGTAACATATGGAGGAAGTCATTCATTTGAAAATTTCGAAGATTATTTTCAAAAAATTAGATTATTTCTAAATTTGCACTAATATTGTGCAAAAAATATATTTTGCTCTATAATAAAGCATTAATTGCACTAATAAAGTGCAAATAAATTGGCATATAAATTGCTTGTATAATATTGCTACATAAATAAATTTGAGGAGACACTTATGGCAGATTATAAAACTTATGAATATATTTGGTTAGATGGATATCAACCAGAGCCTTCAATGCGAAGCAAGGTCAAGGCAACGGATGCCAGCACTCCACCAGAATGGTCGTTTGACGGCTCGTCTACTAAACAAGCAGAAGGCGGCAAATCTGATTGTTTGTTAATACCAGTGCAGACTTATGAAAACCCAAACGGGCATGACTTAGTAATGACTCAGGTGCAATCTTCAGATCATACGACTCACCCATCTAATTTTAGAGCAGAAGCAGAAAAAATAGTGACTGATGAATGGTGGTTCGGTTTTGAACAAGAGTTTTTCTTCACAGACCCTGAAACAGGAAATCCTCTAGGCTGGGAAAATGGAGAGCCTAGACCTCAAGGAGACTATTACTGTGGAGTTGGTGCCGGGAATGTTGTCGGCAGAGAAATTTCAGATGTTCACCTTCAAGTCTGTCTGGATTTAGGAATTACATTAACCGGAACAAATGCTGAAGTTGCACTTGGTCAATGGGAATATCAATGCCTAGGAAAAGGAATCAAGGCCGCTGATGACCTCTGGATAAGCAGATACTTGCTTTATAAGGTTGCGGAAGAGTTTGGTGTGGGTGTAAATCTCCACCCCAAACCTAAAACTGGCGATTGGAATGGATCTGGCATGCATACGAATTTCTCTAATGAAGAGATGCGGACGCGCGGCTCTGAAAAGCTCTTCACATCAATGTGTGACAAACTTGGTGAAGTGCATGCAGAAGGAATAGCTTCATATGGCTCCGATAACGACAAGAGATTGACCGGACGGCATGAAACTCAAAGCATTGATATCTTCTCATACGGAGTAAGTGATAGGGGGGCAAGTATCAGAATTCCTATCTATACTGTTGAGCATAATTGGAATGGCTATTTAGAAGATAGAAGGCCAGCTTCCAATGCTGATCCATATAAAATTCTTTCTCACATTGTAGGAACTCTTACAAAATAATGGTTTATCTTGCTTAACCAGACTAAGAATTCTAAACATAGCCTCCTTTATAGGGGGCTATTTTTTGCTTCAAATAAATTATGAATAAGATTGAATTCGAAGCTTTTAATAGCCTAAATACTGAGATTATTATTCTCAATGCCCAGGATTTATCTTTGCTGTGGTTGAATGATTCTGCAAAAGCTGCAAATTGGATTACAGATCCCTCGATCAATAACACTGGAGATATTTTTTCAATGCTAGATGAGCCCGCGGCTGAACAAATAAAAGAGCTGCTTAGTCAGGCCAAAAAAAATGCTAGCTCAATCACCCGAAGAGATTTTATGATTGGAGAGCATTCTGAACAACTGAGAACGCTTGATCTCACTGTGACCTATTCTGAAAAAAAAGACCTTATTTTCATTGAAGCATTAAATACAGACAATCTAAATAAAATTATTGATTCCACTAGAAGTTTTGCAAGTCAGAAAATTGCAGCTGGATTAGCTCGAACGCTAGCCCATGAAGTAAAAAATCCTTTATCTGGAATTAAGGGTAGCGCTCAAATTCTCAAGTCAAAATACTCAGATGATTTCTCTAAAAAGTTCTTAAAAATCATTGAAGACGAGACGGACAGACTAAATGAAATTGTTACAAAAATTCTAACCCCTGCAAAAAAACCAACCTTCGCTTATTTCAACTTGCATGAAGCATTGCAAAGAGTATTGGCTCTTACTGATGCTGAGACGCAAGAAAATTTAACTATCAGCAGAAACTTTGATCCCAGTATTCCTGAAATCTATGGCGATAAAAATTTATTTATTCAGGCGCTAATGAACATTGTAAAAAATGCCATGCAGGCCTGCTCTGATTACTCTGAGATACCGATGCTCAGTATCAAAACTCATATTACATACAGGCAACCGATTAATGGCACTATTCATGGCACCCTGGCTGAAATTATTATTAGTGACAATGGCCCGGGTATTGAGCCTGATCTACATGACCAAATATTCTTTCCAATGGTTTCGAGCAAAGAAACAGGCTCAGGGATTGGGCTATCAATAGCTCAAGATATTATCAGAATTCATGGTGGAGCTATTTCTTTTGAACGCAGAAATGAGGAAACACTATTTTCAATTTTAATACCCATCTCTCAAGCTATGCAGGGTGCTCAAAGTGCATAACATATGGATTGCTGATGATGATGAGGCTATTCGCATGGTCCTTGAGGAGGGATTAAAAAGTGATAAATTGGCAATTACTACTTTTGCTAGTGGCGATCTACTCATCGAGGCATTAAATGCTACCCAGCCTGATTTAATTATCTCGGACATTAAGATGCCTGGAATGCAAGGCTATGATCTCTTGAAACATATCAAGAATAATTATGAGAAGCTGCCAGTAATTATCATGACAGCTTTTACTGACATGCAAGCTGCAATTGATGCCTATGGCGGAGGTGCCTTTGAATATATTCCCAAGCCATTTGATTTAGATGAAGCGCTGCAAACGATTAATCGGGCTCTTGAAGAAAATAAGCAAACAGCCCCAAAAAAAATCTCTAAATCTGAAATTATTGGTTCTGCAGCTTCTATGCAAGTAGTATTTCGCTCCATTGGGAAACTCGCCAATACAAATGCAACGGTTCTAATTCAAGGCGAATCAGGCACAGGCAAAGAGCTTGTTTCAAAATCACTCCATAAAAATAGCCCAAGATTTGATATGCCTTTTATTGCATTAAATATGGCAGATATTCCAAAAGAATTGATCGAATCTGAATTATTTGGTCACGAGAAAGGCGCCTTCACTGGAGCGGTAGAGCAACGAATAGGTCGATTTGAGCAAGCGAATGGAGGCACTCTCTTTCTTGATGAGATAGGTGATATGCCTTTAGAAACACAAACTAGATTACTGCGAGTGCTGTCAAATAAAGAATTTTTTCGGGTAGGCGGAGATAAGCCCGTCAAAGTAGATGTGCGAATTCTGGCGGCAACTCACCAAAGCTTGGAGTCGCTAGTTGCAGCTGGAACATTTCGAGAAGACCTCTACTACCGATTAAATGTTATTCGTGTAGAAGTGCCTCCACTGCGAGAAAGAAAAGAGGATATAGGAGATTTAACATCAGCATTTTTAAAAATGCATGCGGACTCTTTGATGGAGCAAAGTAAATCTCTGTCCCATGAGGCATTGCTTGCTCTAACAGCCTATGATTGGCCGGGTAATGTGAGGCAGCTTGAAAATACTTGTTATTGGATTGCATTAATGGCCCCAACTGACAATGTGAAGCTCGAAGATCTGCCAAAGGAAATTTTCAAAGGCAGGTCGCCTGCTGAAAAAAAATCTTCTAATTGGGAGGCAGGATTTTCGCAGTGGCTTGCAGATATTTATCAGAGCAATCCAGAGAACATGCTTGAAGTCATAGAGCCTACACTAGATAAATTGATGATTAATTTTGCGCTAGAAAAAACTAAAGGGAAAAAACATGAAGCTGCTAAAGTCTTAGGCTTAGGAAGAAATACCTTAGCAAAGAAAATAAACTCTCAGAAAGATTAGTTCAAGTGATCCATTAAATTGCTGGCATAGTGCAAGGCAAATAAATCATCACACCCGCCAACATGTTCCTCATCAAACCAGATTTGTGGTACCGAGGTTTTTCCAGCCTTATCTGCCATTTCAGCTCTCAGCGAGGGATTAAAATCAACAGAAATCTCCTCAAATTCAATTCCTAGTTCTTTGAATAGCCCTTTTGCTTTATAGCAATATGGGCATGTTTGAGTTGTATATATAGTTACCACTTTCATAATTTTATTATTTAAGATTTATATTTTGAACTGTTACACCAGCTACGGTAAATTGAGCCTGCTCAAAAGTGGGGGCTGATAATGTGCCCATGGCATTATTGGAGAAACCATATTGCTCCTTAGGAATCCCAAGAAAATTTTTGTCTATTTTCTTGTTTCCATTTAAATCAATAAAAAGTGCAATGGCATAAGATCCATCTGGGAGATCAAGAGTAAACTGAGATAGCTTCTGAGATTCAATGTAGGCTTCAATGCCTGCCAACACTCCAACTTCTGATTGCTTCTCTTTTTTCACGGAATTCTCATAGTCTTCAGGATTATCATAGAGTGCCAACATCAAAGTGCCAGATTTGTCTTGGTTTCCAAGGTTAATAATGAGCTCGCCTGCAAAGCAATCGCTGGCAAGAATGCAAACAAAAAGAAAGAAGGTATGATTTAGAAAAGATCTCATAGGCTCATTAAGTTTGAACGAGTGGCAGACCTTCTTGTTGCCAGGTTGATATGCCACCTTTTAAAATGTAAGTGTCTTTGTAACCATGAGATTGTAGTTTTTCTCCGCTCAATGCTGCATTTCTGCCCATGGAACAAAATAAGATAATTGGTTTATCCTGAAGCTTCAATAATTCATCATGCCTGAAATCTAGCTCATCAAATGGAATATTAACTGCCCCTGCAATCGACCCCGCCTCAAATTCTTTTTTAGGTCTAACATCTAACAATGCAGCTGATTGTTTATTAACTAATTTAGTTAGCTGTGCGCAGTCAACTCTGTTGCCTCCACGCCCAGTCTCAGAGCGAAACCATAGCAAGATAGAAATAAATAAAGGCACGGACAAGTACCAGTTATCAATTAAAAACAAATTGAATTCAAGCATTCGACTATTATCGCTTAAAATATATTTTCATGTGAGGTTTATATAATGAAAGATCATAATTTTTTAGTTTTAGTCAGGCACGGTCAAAGTGAGTGGAATGCAAAAAATTTATTTACTGGATGGAAGGATCCAGGCTTAACTGACCAGGGAAGTGAAGAGGCTAGAAATGCAGCTGAGCTCATTAAACTTAGAGAGATAGAATTTTCTGCAATGTACACCTCGGTACTGCAACGCGCGCAAATCACAGGGCAAATAATACTCCAGGGCATTGATCAAACAGGTATACCCGTTATCAAAGATCAGGCCTTAAACGAACGGGATTATGGTGATCTTGCAGGCTTAAATAAAGATGATGCTCGAAAGCAATGGGGCGAAGAACAAGTTCATATCTGGAGACGATCCTATGATATTCCTCCTCCAGGGGGAGAAAGCCTGAAAAATACAGCAGAAAGAGTATTGCCGTATTTTAATGAGGAGATCATGCCAAGATTAATGGCTGGAGAAAATATTTTAATTGCGGCCCATGGAAACTCTCTTCGATCTCTTGTAATGCAACTTGATCAGCTATCCGAAGAAGAGGTCTTGAGTCTGGAGATTCCAACCGGGGCTCCAATTTTATATTGCTTTTCTGGTGAGCAACGCCCCTCTGCAAAAGAAAATCTTTTTTGAAACAAGACTTTAAAAAAATTTCTAATCAAGTTGTTGCTTGGTATCTTGAGAGTGGGAGACATCATTTGCCATGGAGGCATAAAGTTACGCCCTACAGGATATGGATATCTGAGATCATGTTACAACAAACTCAGGTGCAAACTGTTATCCCTTACTTCAATGCGTTTATTAAAAAATACCCTACCCTAGGAAAACTCTCTTCTACTTCTGAGGATGAGATTTTAGCCATATGGTCAGGTTTAGGCTTTTATAGAAGAGCAAGGAATATCTTTGCAGCTAAAGAGATCATAAAAACAGACTATCAAAATAAATTTCCCAAAAAGTTAGAGCAAATTATCAGTTTGCCAGGTATTGGGAAATCAACTGCCGGCGCCTTAATGTCCCTAGCATTTCTTGAGCCTCAGCCTATTTTGGATGGCAACGTCAAACGAGTGATCTCAAGATTAATCAAGAAAGATATTGCAACACTTAAAGAAAAAGAATTATGGGGGCTCTCTGAAAAACTAGTGAATCATGAAGATTGCTTCTCTTATACTCAGGGAATTATGGATCTTGGAGCAACTGTATGCACTCAAGCAAACCCCTTGTGCCAAACGTGTCCTCTCAATAAGGATTGCAAATCAGCTTTTAGCGTCAAACCACAAATAAAAAATAAAACTGCAAAAGCCAAAATGACGATTGCGATGGATTTGTCTTTGGTTCTCACAAATCATTCTTTTTTGCTTGCCAAAAATGAAGAAAGCTCTATTTGGCATCATCTTTGGATACCCTTTGATGATGCTATCATAGCTGTGCATACCTCGAAATTACAGCTGCTTAAACAAGAGCGGATCAGGCATGAATTAACGCATCGAAGTCTTAATCTATTAATTAATATCTATATTTCACCTAAAGAATTCAAGATCAAAACAAATCAAAAATATGAATGGATAAAAAAGGATAGAATACAGGCTTATGGAACCCCTCAACCGATAACAAAATTAATGAGTCAATTATGAGTAAAACAGTTTTCTGCAAAAAATTTCAAAAAGATTTACCGGCCATGACTGTGCCGCCCATGCCAGGACCGAAAGGCAAAGAGCTTGTGGACTCCATTTCATTAGACGCTTGGGAAGCATGGAAATCTCATCAAACAATGTTAATTAATGAAAGGCACCTAGATTTATCCAAGGCAGAAGATCGAGCTTGGCTGCTAGATCAAATGGGTAAGTTTTTTAATAACGAAGAGGTTGAACAAGCGTCTGGCTTTAAAGCCCTAGACTAACTGTTCCACCAAGCCACATCAGAGAAAGCCCTTAAATCTATTTCGTGAGTCCAGGCAGACCTATGTTGCTGCGCTAGGTGATAGTAAGTCTCCGCAATTTTTTCTGGAAGAATTAAACCATCATGCTCCATGCCGCGAGATGCTCGAAGCTCCTGAAACATTTCTTTCCCGAGCATTTTTCCAAGTGTATCAGGCGCATCAACCATGCCATCCACGACAATATGCGCAACATGGATGCCTTTAGATGCAAATTCTGCATTTAGCGTTTGACACAACATTCTTCGTCCGCCCATAGCCGTTGCATGAGAATGCTGGTTTTTATTACCGCGCATCGCAGCAGTGGCTGAGGTTACAAGGAAGGTTCCTAAACCTCTGGCTTCCATGAACGGCATGAGCGTTTTCGCAACTCTAAAAAGCCCCAGATCTGCCATTCTCCAAGCCCACTCAAATTCTTTTAAAGAGGTTTCATGCAGTAACTTCATGCCTGATTGAGCTCCTAGGTTATAAACTAACACCTGAATTGGGCCCACGTCTTTCTCTATGGAGGCAATCAGGTCTTCTAGTATATTGTCTTGAATTGCATCTATTAAATAACCAGAAGCGCTGCCACCCTTTTCTTCAATCTGCCGAACCATGCTATCTAACCCAGCTTGATCAGACCTGCGACACAAACAGGCATGCAATCCTTCGCTGGCAAACTTTGCAGCAACCGTTCCGCCGATCCCGGCGCCTGCACCCAAAACTAAACATACTGGCTTCATGAGACTTCTCTTTTTTTATAATAATATTTATATTCTAACTAACTATTCTCCAGTGCGCGCTGTTCGGTTATAATTTTGACCTCTGAATGCCCAGATAGCTCAGTCGGTAGAGCAAAGGACTGAAAATCCTTGTGTCGGTGGTTCGATTCCACCTCTGGGCACCATGCTTACAATATTATTTCTGTTGCAATTAGTGACTATTGGTTAAAAGGCCTCTTTTGTCTTTCAGAAACAATTTAAAAAAGCTAAAACAGTAAGCCCAATATAAATCCTGCCAATAAACCTAAAACTATATATGTAGTTTTATAACTATTTTTCTTTTTAATCTTAGGATTTGCAAATAGATCCTTTGTCTCAATTTCAAATGCTGAAGCTATTGCCATAGTTGTTTCTAATGAGGCTGTTGCATCGCTCTCAACTCTCTGAATTGTTCTGACATTTACAGCACATAATTCAGCTAGCTGAGCTTGAGTCCAACCTTTGCTAATTCTTGTCTCTTTAATAAGAGATGTATTTAGAATCATTGTTTAACCAAAGATTAAATGAAGCCCAAAAAAACCAATCAGAAATCCAATGAGCAGACATACTAGCACCCCTATCCAACCAATAATTTCTTTTTTAGGCTCTAGTCTAAAAATCTCATTTTCACCACTCTTAACGTAAAGTGACAGAGACTGACTTGGAAAAG
>DEOR01000024.1:60413-61357 GCA_002358345.1 Proteobacteria bacterium UBA3413
AAAAGTAAAACGTTTCCCCTTTATCTTTTCATATCCAAAGTCAAAATTAAGCATTTCGCCATTAGATAGCTCAACTGAGTTTTGTGTTCTCCATTTCCAAGAAGATTGTCGATGTTTGAGTTCGTCATTTACCCAAATTTCCTCTATGCTGCTCCACATTCCATTTCTATACTTGATTTGATAATCTTTATAATTAAATAGTATCGTTGCCCATTTAAAACTAAAGCTAGGATTTGTTTTCATATTTATTCACCTTTTATTTTTTTATCTAAAACACAATTTAATTAAAAAAATTAAATCTTACTAGGACAGAAGCACGACAGTCGCAAGATTGTCGTACATAACACAGTCATATTAGCGCCTCAAATTTAATGACTTTCAAATGGTTCCATAAATTTTTATTTTTAATATTGCATTCAATTCAAATATTTATATGAACTTTTGCAATAATTCATAACGCACATTCTTACGCACACTAATTATGATGCCCTCGTAAAGCCTTTATTTACAAGCATTTTTGGTGGAGCAATATTCTGAAAATCCTTGTGTCGGTGGTTCGATTCCACCTCTGGGCACCATTCTTATAGAATTTATTATATGTAGTTCTTGAGTATGTCAGCATAAGTCATCAGGAAATCATCATAACTCATCCAAATACTCAGAGAATATTGCAGTTATGCACGTTTGATTTCGCCACATTTTCTTTTGGTGTTTAAAAGGTGGTGTTTTAGACTAAAGAGTAGGCAGGAAAGCCATAACCCAGAGCCTATAGCTATCTAAATCGTAAAGATTTTGAAGTAATGTTAAAAGTTAATAACGAATGAAATGCTAAAGGGATGAAGAAATTCTAAGCTCTCTAAAATAAATACGGCGGTTAAGACCGCCGTATTTACATGAAGAAACTTATTTCTTTTTGGTTGTTGGTTTTTTAGCAGCGGGTTTTT
>DEOR01000024.1:61566-73196 GCA_002358345.1 Proteobacteria bacterium UBA3413
TTTTTTGCTGCCGGTTTTTTAGTAGTCTTAGTGGCCATTTTTCCTCCTTTGGAAAAGTTTATTACTACGAAATTTATTCCTAATTTTAGAATTTGTCTATAAATATTTTTTATGAAAATAAAAAATATTTTCAGTTAAAAAATGGATGTAAAAAAATTATTCATGCAAGTTATCCTATAATTCTATTTATTGAATCATTAAAAGAAAGCATGGAACAGCCTATTAAATACTGGTCTCCATCGATAGCGCCATCTGGCATGACTTATTATGATGGCTCACTATTTCCTGAGTGGAAGAATAGTCTTTTTATTTCCGCTCTAGTGCCCGGAGACGTAAGACGTCTGGAAATTTCTAATTCAAAGATCCTCAGTGAAGAGATTTTATTTTTGGATCTTGGTAGGGTAAGAGATATCGCAACTTCTCCGGATGGAAGCCTTATTGTGGCAACTGATGGGGCCCAAGGAAAATTGGTCAGAGTGATTAAGAAATAATTAAAGGCCTCTCGTTAGAATGCTGTAGCTTTATTTTGCCATCGTGAAGAGTGGTTGCTAGAGTGTTGGAAAGAAGCCTTAACTAATAAGTAAAACTTCTTTCATCTCCCCTCTCATACAATGATTTGAAGACATGGAGCTTGAGTAAGCGCCAGCATTAATTAAAGCTAGATGTTTATGCATGCTGAGATCTTCAACCTCAAGCTTTTCAAACCATACATCTAGGGCTTCATTAATATTGCCAACTACTTTATATGCTGAAAATTTTCCATGAAATTTTTCTAAAATTACAGGCTCAAATGGTAGGTCGTAATTTGCGGGCTCAGGGGCAATATTAAACCCGGCATTCAATCCGATAAAATTTACATTGTGTTTTTTTTCTTGATAAGTTTTTTCTAGCACTAAAATACCAGCATCCTTAACAATATACTCCCCAGGTTCTATTGCAATATTCAGTTTACTGGGGCCAAAATGCTTTTTCACTAATTTAGTCCAAGCATTTAAATCCAGTGAAGCATCTGATTTATTATGAGGGACGCCCAAGCCTCCACCTAAATTAAGAGTTTTAACTTCCGGGATAGCGGCAATAAATGGTTTCACAGATTCGAATACATGCGATAGTTGTTGCAAACTATCATTTAAATAGCCACAACCCGTATGAAAATGAATGGTGTTAATTGAAACTCCATTGCTTCTTGCAATTTTTAAAAAATCATTTAATTGCGCTTGGTAAATACCAAATTTAGTTAGATTAACGCCTGTATACTGCAACTTTTCATTGCCGCTCCTGCTAATACCAGTCTGCGGATTAATGCGAATGCCCAAACTATTAGTTAGGCCATTTTTTATGCATCTTTTGAGGGTTGTGATGCTGTCACAATTAATATGAATCCCCTTGTATTGTTTTAATATTAAAAAATCTTTATCAGAAAGAGATGTTGCAGTTAAAGAAATATCTTGAGGGAGAAAGCCGCAGCTTACAGCGTGAACGATTTCCTGGGGAGAGCATGCGTCAATGCCGCACATCCCACCAATTTTCATCTGGGTTAATAGGGGAGTAAATCTATTGGCTTTCATGGCATAAAAAATATTTGTACGCTTAGAGAGCCCTAGGCTAGAAAAAGCCTGCTTTAATCTTAATAAATTGTCATGCACACGGGCTGCAGAGTAAAAAAATGTTGGCACATCTGCGTGCCTTGCAAGCTCTTTAACCAAACGCCCGGCTAAATAGAGCTGATCATTTTTATAGGTAAAATCCTCTCGCTCCCACCACATTTTTTCGGAGTATAAAATGCCTGCATTGTCCCCCAGCACAGCATTAGTAAATAGTGTTTTGTCTTTCTTGCCACGAACAATTCCCCGACAATTAGAAGAGCTACAATTGCACTTGAAGGATTTAAATAAATAATCCTCTGTTTCTGTATAATCCATATACAAGTATGAATTTTTCTTGATTGGCTTGATCGCCCATACCTCAAGCTTCTGCATATCTACCTTGATATTTGGATCGCATGAGTGAAGGAAATACCCGGAAAAATAAGTATCATGCAAATGAAGATTTTTGCTAATCTGCAAAGTGTGCTGCAGGATATCAGGTACTTTTGGGCCAGTAATTTTTGCTAGATAATCTCCTGCCTTGAAAGATTTATTGGTTAGCACTCCCAACCCTTTACTTCTAGAGGTTTTATGTATTGTAAAATCTATTTTTTGTGGAAACAGGGGGTTGCTGCCAAAACGACGCGGGTAAACAGATGTGTTCAATGTTTAAGCTCCTGAAAAATTACTTTATAAGCCCTTTTTATATTTCAAGCAATCATTTTTTTATACTGCTGATCTGCATGATATACCCCCTTGAAATCTAAAGCTTTTTGAGTGAGTTTAGAGGCATGATTCAACTGGCTATGAGATAATAAGATTATGATTTTTCGACAATTATTGGATAAGCGGTCTTCAACTTTTTCATATATTTTAGGCTCAACCTCTGGCAATGCCATCATCATAGATCCTGTGCATGAGAATGTTTTGATCTATGAAACTCTATTGAGGCAGCTAGAATTAAACCTAAAATTCTCTATGGAAACCCATATTCATGCTGATCATATTTCTGGCTCAGGCCAGTTAAAGGAGTTGCTTGGGTGTGAAACTATTAGCGGTCATTCTGGGGCAAAGTGCTCCACAATAACGATGGTGGACCAGGAAGAACTGGAGATTGATGATATTAAACTAAGGGCAATTTATTCTCCAGGCCATACCGCTGATTCGTATTGTTTCTTATTAGAGTCTGTTGAGCCTTATTTACTATTTTCTGGTGATACGCTTTTAATTCGAGGAAATGGAAGAACGGATTTTCAGAATGGAAACCCAGAAACGTTGTACGACTCGATTACTCAAAAACTATTTTTACTGCCTGAGAGCACAAAAGTATTTCCAGGCCATGACTATAATGGCTTTACTATGAGCACCATCAAAGAAGAAAAATTATATAACCCGCGATTCAATAGCAATAAAGAGCACTTTATTAATGTTATGAATTCTTTGGACCTGCCATCCCCCGCAATGATGGATGTGGTTATTCCTTTAAATAAAAATTGCGGTATGGAAAAATAATATGGCTTCATTCGACATTAAATCAGAGTTAGATAAACATGAGTTAACCAATGCTGTAGACCAGGCAAACAGGGTGTTACAAAATAGGTTTGACTTTAAGGGAACCAATGCATCTTTTGCACTCAACGCTAAAGAAATTCTTTTGTCGGCAAAAGAAGACTTCCAGATCAAGCAAATGGAGCCAGTACTGCATGAAGCGATGGCGAAGCGAGGGATTGATTTAAGAACACTGCAACCTGGAATCATAGAATCTTCAACCGGTGAAGCCCGTCAATCGATTAGCCTTCAAGAAGGCATTGACAGGGAGTTGGCTAAAAAAATTACCACACTTGTCAAACAGTCTAAAGTAAAGGTTCAAGCATCTGTTCAAGGCGAAAGCATCAGAATCAATGGCAAAAAGAGAGATGAGCTGCAAGAAATCATGCAGCTAATTAAAGATCAAAAATATGATATGCCATTACAGTTTGATAATTTTAGAGACTGATTTTTGGTCCTTGGAATGGAGTAGATAACAGAGCCTAATGTTTATGGTTCTATTATTTCTAGATAGTTTTATTCATTTTATAAATTGTCATACACTCTAGCTATGGGGATTAAACATTTAAAATCTAACTCAAAAATTGAGAACATCCTAGAAGTCCTGGATCAAGATGCTGGTTTAATTATTGATGACATATTATCAAGTGAAGATCTCCAGCAAATTAATAATGATCTTGAGCCTTATCTTAAAAATAATCTGAAAGGAGATAACGACTTCACTGGATTTCGAACAAAGAGGGTTGGCGCTCTTATGGCTCGCTCTCCAAAATGCCGAGAACTGGCTTTGAATCCTTTAATTAATCAAATTGCACAAAAATTTTTAGAGCCTCATTGTGATGGTTATCAACTCCATTTCACTTCTGCTATTTCCATTGGTCCCGGTGAAACTGAACAAGTTCTCCATCGTGACAGAGGTGTATGGGGCGGTTATGTTCCTAGGAAAATTGAAACGCAACTTAGCACTGTATGGGCCATCACAGATTTTACAAAAAAGAATGGTGCCACCCAGGTAGTACCAGGTTCGCATAAATGGGACAAAGATAGATCTCCCATTCCGGAAGAAATAGAATATGCGGAAATGTCAGCAGGCTCTGTCTTTATTTATACGGGCTCAGTCATTCATGGTGGTGGCAATAACACTAGTAATACTGACCGCTTGGGAGTGTTTTTGCATTATGCTCCAAGCTGGCTACGTCAAGGAGAAAATCAATACCTCTCTTGCCCTCCATCAATAGCTAAAAATTTACAACCTGAATTGAGAGACTTGATGGGATATTCTCAGGGAGGCTATGTATTAGGCTTTTATACTGACCCAACTGATACCGAAGGTAAGCTTGAATCAGTGTCTCCTAAGAAAATGTTTGGAGAGTCTAATGATCCATTTCAAATCAAAACACCGGAAGAACTCGTTGACGGCTCATCAAAGAAAAATTAATAAAGATATTTTATAAATAATGGTGCATCAACAAATGAAATTGTACCCATCAATTGAACCCTATGAGACTGGCTTTATGGATGCAGATGGGCATGAAATCTACTATGAGCAGTGCGGAAATCCTCAAGGAAAACCTGCTGTCTTTTTACATGGGGGACCTGGCGGGGGCGGAAGCAAAGATGTAAGAAGGTTTTTTAATCCTGAGATATATCGAATTATTGTTTTCGATCAGAGGGGTTGTGGCAGAAGTAAACCACACGCTTGTTTAGAGAATAACACAACCTGGGACCTGGTAAGGGACATCGAATCTCTTCGAGAAAAACTAATCATTGATAAATGGCTAGTGTTTGGTGGCTCCTGGGGAAGCACCTTGGCGCTAGCTTATGCGCAAACTCATCCGACCTCTGTGAGCCAAATGGTTCTAAGAGGAATATTTCTTCTGCGCAAAAAAGAGTTGGATTGGTTTTATCAAGAGGGAGCTAGTCACATCTTCCCTGAAGCCTGGGCAGATTTTATAAAGGTCATTGAAGCGGACAAGCAATCTAATATGATGCAGGCATATCATGAGATATTTACTGGCCCGGATCATCAGAAAAGTTTAGATGCTGCAATTGCCTGGTCGCGCTGGGAAGCTTCCTGCAGCAGCATGGATTACTCCCCAGCAAGAGTTGAAGGTTTTTCTAATCCAGAGTTTGCTCTTGCATTTGCGCTAATTGAAAATCATTATTTTATTAATAAAGGTTTTTTTGAAACTGAAGATCAATTATTAAAAGGAATAGATGTGATAAGGCACATCCCAACTGTCATTGTTCAAGGTCGCTATGACATGGTTTGTCCAGCTGAAACTGCCTATCAACTCTCTAAGATGTGGCCGGAAGCCTCTTTGGTTATTGCGCCCTTTTCAGGCCACGCAGCATTTGAGCCAGAAATCATTCATGAATTAATCAAGGTCACCGATCACTTTGGGGAAAATAATTCTTAAATGAGGTCTTACGTTACCCACTTAGAGTGTTCGGCGACAGGTAAAGTCTTCCCGCCGGATCAAATCTACAATCTCTCAGAAGCAGGCAAGCCTTTGTTGGTGAGGTACGATCTTGAAAAAATGAAGCTTGATTTAACAAGGGAGAATTGGTGTGTTGAGTCTGCCCCAGGTTTTTGGCGATACCAAGCCCTGCTGCCTGTATCCAATAATAAATCCAAAATTTCTTTGGGCGAAGTATTAACTCCTTTGATACCGCTTCAAAAAAGTGCTGCTCTTCTTGGGGGTATTGCGGGAAATATCATTGTCAAAGATGAGGGGCGACTGCCAACAGGCTCCTTTAAAGCAAGAGGTCTTTGCCTTGCGGTATCCATGGCACATCAATTTGGCCTGAAACATCTTGCAATCCCAACTAATGGGAATGCTGGGGCTGCACTGGCAGCTTATGCCAAACAAGCAGGTATTAAAGCGACTGTTTTTTGCCCTGATGACACCCCTTTGATTAATGTGCAAGAAATTCAATTGCAAGGAGCGGACACTTATCTGGTTAATGGGCTCATCAATGATTGTGGAAAAATAGTTTTGGAAGGCAAAGAGACAACTGGCTGGTTTGATGTTTCAACCTTAAAAGAGCCATACAGAATTGAAGGCAAGAAAACTATGGGCTTTGAGCTAGCAGAGCAGTTAGATTGGAAGATGCCTGATGCAATTTTCTACCCTACCGGCGGAGGCACTGGATTAATTGGTATGTGGAAGGCTTTTGCTGAATTGAAAGCGCTAGGCTGGCTAACAGGCAAGCTGCCAAAAATGATTGCTATTCAATCTTCTGGATGCGCACCAATAGTCAAAGCATTTAATGAGGGCTTGGATCATGCGCCTTTATGGGAAGATGCATATACAGTCGCGGCAGGAATCAGGGTCCCAGTAGCCATAGGTGATTTTTTAATTCTTGAAGCTATTAGAGAGTCTCATGGATGCGCTCTTGCAGTCAGTGATGAGCGAATCATGCAAACCAGAGATCTCATTTCCCAGCAAGATGGTTTGCTGCTTTGTCCGGAAGGTGCGGCAACGGCAGCTGGATATCAAGCAGCCATTGAAAAAAATATTATTAGTCCTGGCGACCAGGTAATTCTCTTTAACTGTGCCACGGGATTGAAATACCCAATGCCCCCTGTAACGAAAAGCATAGATAAGAATGCTTCAATAGAATATGAGCAGTTTCTCAAGGCCTAGTCTTAACCTAAGATGCCAAGGGTTCTGTCGATGAGCCAGAAAAAACCCATGCCCCCTAAAATTAATGAGGTTATTGTGGCAGATTGCTTGTATAGATTGTATCGATGAGCAAGCCAGATAAAAAAGACAAATACGGGTAGAAGTAATAATTGCCCAGCTTCAATGCCAAGATTGAAAAATAGCAAAGACAGGAACAGCTGTTCATTGCCTATACCAATTCCTGTTAATGCATTTGCAAATCCTAGCCCATGAAGTAATCCAAACCCAAAGGCAATAAGCCAAGGGGTGGACGTATAGCGTTTGCGATCACTGATTTCAATTGCAAGGTAAATAATGGTTAATGCAATAATTGCTTCGACTGTTGCTTGGGGCAATGCAACCAACTCAAATACAGACAGGCCCAGTGTAATACTATGCGCCAGAGTAAAAGCAGTAATGGTTTTGACTGCATTTAAAAGTCCTGAAACCAAAAAGAGTAAGCCCAAGATAAATAAGATGTGATCCTTGCCGCTCATCAAGTGATCAACTCCCAAATTAAAATATCCCAGAGGATAAACTTGCTCCTTTAAAGGAACGGTGAGAGAGGATCGTTTGAGGTTAATCAAGCCCTCAAACACTTCTCCGTTTAAGTGCTTAATAGTGACGAGCGCATCAGTCAAAACACTCAAATTTAAAACCTCAATGACCTGACCTTTGAGAGATTGATCGCAAGTTAATAGCAGGGTTTCAACTAAATACTTACCTTGCTGAATGGGTGACTGCCCTTCTCTTTCGCAGCTTATTGGAAATAACACCTCGGCTCTTGAGCCTATATTCTTAGAAGGATACATCCAGTTAACTTCATAGATGTTGTCTTCAACTTCACTCACTTCCAAATGAGCTGGATTAAACTCATGCGCAAAGAGCATGGACGAGCAAAGCGCGAGAATAAAAACTCTACCAAACTGCTGAAGCATTAGAATTGATAGTTCGGATTAATGATGACTCGATATTGAGATTTAATGTCATCGAGGTATTGATTCACCGCATCATCTTGTATTTTGGTGAGGTAATCTTGTGTAACCTTGCTAGCAATTTTTTTCCATGGTGGGAAAAACCCTTCTGAAGTATCTGTAATAAAAATTATATGCTCTCCAAAAGCTGATTGATAAGGTCCCGACCATTGATTTAATTTTGGCTGAGCGAACGCTGATAAAAAAGAGGCCCCAAAGCTTCTTTCAATCTCAGCGATTGTATTTTGATTAAAGTTTTTACCCAGAAAAAAAGGGTCGCCTCTCAACTCCAGACCATTATCAATAAAAGCATTTAACGCAGCATTGGCACGCTCTTTTGCATCGGACTCCTTGCTAAAATAATGATGCTTAAACGAATAGGTTGGAGGTATGAAGTAATTGGCTTTGTTGCTTTCATAAAAATCCAGTAGCTCTTGCTCAGTAGGCTCTTCAGGCATTGTTTCTTGTTTTAAAAAGGTAAGTTTTTGTGCAAGCCGTCTCTTAATAATCCTATCCTCTTGATCCAGACCTAAGAGCAAAGCTTCTCTATAAAGAATCTCTTCTTGTACAAGATTATTGATGATATTTACAACCTCTTCATCAGTTGGATCTCGGCCCACTTGAGATGTCCACGCTGACAGTAAGCTTGATAGCTCCTGATCAGTAATATAAATATCTTTAGAGCTCTCATCAGAATTTAAACCAACATCAATGACAAAAATTAATAGGCCTATTAAAAAAAATACCAGTATTCTAAGGTTCAACTTGATGGTCCGAGAATTTATAAGATATTAATATCTATCTTGCTTTGCTCTGGGATATACCAAATAGGAGATGACCAGCCGCGCTCTTGTATTGTCTGGTGCAAATCAGGTCTGGGCGTCACTCCAGCCTTCACAGCATCCCAGGTTGACCAACGGCAGGTAGGGTTTTCTAAAACTCTCACATAGTAAAATGCTTTGATGGTTGGATCAAACTTAGGATCCGTCCAAGTAGTTTTTAATTCTACTGCACCTGCATCATCGGAGATGGAACAATCATTAATATTAACTCTTGCGCCATTATCAGGACATCTATTAGTTAATGGGTCTACAGCCAAGCCATCGGAACATGCAACATCGTAAACTGTTTCATGGGGAGTGCCGGATCCATTTTCCACCCAACCTTTAATGATTTGAATTCTCTGAAGAGGAGCTCCATTTTTATCACGCTGCGCCCATACTAAAAACTGTGGCGTTTGATTGTCACTTGCAAATAAATCTGCGCCCATCGTGACCCCTTTAGCATAAGCTTCTTGCACCATATTTTCGGAATCTAAATCGATGGCATTCATGTCATAACCAGCAAAAAACCTCACAGCCAGCCTGGTTCCGGTTGTTGCAAATGTTTCTTTTCTTTTGAATGCTTTAAAAATTGAATCTCTAGTATTTTCTTCTGCCCACGCCACAGCTAAGCCTGAGGCTCCCCATTGCTCAAACCCAGTATCAGCATAGGTTCTACCTTCTATTTTTTGAGTGGACGGAGGTTGATTATAGACAGCGCTATATTGCGTTAGCTGATCAATTCTCTCGTCAGTAAGAGGAACGGAAGCTCTGCCTTGAGCTGTGCCATCCAGAATTCCAACTTTTGACCAGTAGTTTTCTTCATCGAATGATCCGGCGCCTGTATGAGTATCAGAGGAGCCAATTAATCCAAATTTATAAGGATTGCCTTGCTGCTTCCAATCTAACGTTAGGCCTCTTAAATAGGCATCTCTTACATATCCGCCTTGCGGCATGCTATATGCAGGCGGTCTGCTGCCAACTCTTTTATCCATTATTTCAAAATCGGCCCATTCATCGTCTGGTGAAAGAAGCGGATGAGTATCAGAGGTTCCCTTAACTTGAGTTACTTCAACAACAGGCTCGTTTCTCATGCGTTTTTCAGAATAATCAACATCAATTGGATTGCCTCTAAATGTCTCTACTTCAAACATTTGACCATTAGAACCATTGCTGTTGTGGGGCATAGCCAGTGAATCAACACCCCTTTCTCTTAAGCTATCCATCCAAGTCCAAAGGTCTTCGGGATTCAAAGAGTCAATTCTTGTCCATGGACGAATTGGAGCATTGGAAGAATTAAAGATTACATTTCTATGAAGGTTTCCGCCCTCTACAGCTGTGGAAGTAGTAAATTCATAGCCTATAAAGGTTGTAAATTTTCCTGGATTATTGAATTCTTCGGCTGCATTAGCCACATCTGCCCATGCAGACTTATGAATATCATAATCAAATGAAGTCAGAGCCAATTGTAAGTTTTTAGTTAACCAGGCTTGAATAACTCTGGGATGCCATAAAGGATAAGGCTGGATAATTGCTTGAGTTAAAACCGAGCTAAAAATATTTGCTCTCTCTGGTCCAGACTGAAGAGTGATATTTTCAGGCCGATTAAGGTTATGAAATGGTTTGCTCCATTCTTGCTTAGATATTTCTGACGAGGTATCAGCATAATTTTCTACCATGCCCATATAAAAACCATGATCAGTAACGGCATAAAAATCTAATGGTTCTTTTAACTTCATGTCATAGCCAAGAGGATGCTTGATTGCTTCGCCTGTTGCATATTTATATGCATCATATGGGGTGCTAGTCACACCAAAAATATAAGCATCAAAAGAGTATTTTGTATGCACGTGCAAATCCCCGTACAAAGGAATCTTGTCTGGGTTTGATGGTATTTGGTTGCCATTGATTTCGGGGTTGCTCATAGAAAAATCTACAATCTCTAGCGCTGAGTCACTTTGCAGTACTTTATATGAGCCTGTCACTGATAAATACAGCAATGTGGATACTGCAATCAGTGCAATAAGTAATCTATTAACTTTCATTTCCTATCCCTCTCTATCTTTTTAATAATAAGTTTTCTACCTAATAGTCTAATCTATTTTATTGAAGATCTTTAATCCTGATCAGCAGGAGAGAAACCTAAAGCATGTTTCTCGCTAAACAGAGCAACCTGTATTGCTTCGTCAGCATCGTATTGATGAATTTTTTTTAAATCATTTCCTGGCACATTCGTGTATCTCATCACTGCATTTCGTGCTGCAACCATTATTGGATTTTTGAGGTGATAGATTTTTCCCTGCATCATAGACATGCGCTGGATGCTCTTGGTGCGCTTGCTTCTAATAGAGTCATAAGTTTTTTGAACTTTAGCAAAGTCACAGTTAGTGATTTTGCATAGTATTCCGAATGCATATGCATCTTCGATAGCCATGCAGGCGCCCTGCCCTAAAAATGGAACCATGGGATGCGCTGCATCACCAACCAAGGTTAAGTTATGGGCTATCATCGATTTAAGCGGAGGTCTTATGTATATGCCCCATTTATATAATTTCATTGAATCTTCAATGACAGGAAAAATCTTTGGATCATAGATTGAGAAATCATCCAATAAATCATTGTATGAACCCTCCTCTTTCCAGGATTCTGTAAATTCATATGCTTCTTTGGTGCAGGCCACAAAACTGACATCGCCTTCATTATTAATAGGATAAGAAACAATATGACTGCCGGGACCCAAGGCAAAATGTATATTTTGAAGATTAGATTTGCCTATCCCTCGCCATGCGCTATAGCCGCTATATCTTGGCTGTTGATTCAAAGTAAAAAACTGCTCTCGAATTGAGGATCGAATTCCATCGCATGCCACTAAATGACTGAGAGTATATTTTTCATTATTTTCAAAACTAGCTTCGCAGTTACTTTGATCAAAGCTTTCAAAAGTATGATTATAAAAAATTTCTCCTCCCAGGCTCATGTATTGCTCTAAAAGAAGAGTCATTAATGTTTGTCTGCGAGTGGTTAGTACCTCAG
>DEOR01000024.1:73450-73694 GCA_002358345.1 Proteobacteria bacterium UBA3413
ACGCAGAGCGTTTGGCGAAAGAGAGATTGCAGCCCCATGAGATTTTTCTTCAGGTGACTGTTCAAAAATAATAGCTGGAATTCCTTCTTTTAATAAAGTGCAGCCAAGGGTAAGGCCAGCTATTCCCCCGCCAATAATGCCGACTCTATTAGAAAGATTGTTCATAAATATTTTTAAATTCCGTTTCCTTGACTTAGAGCGTGCTCTAAGTTGTATAGTAATGTTCTTATATTAATATGATTTA
>DEOR01000024.1:73940-74839 GCA_002358345.1 Proteobacteria bacterium UBA3413
ACTCTTAAGGTTGAAGACTCTAAAATTACCATGGATGTTCCTGCAGCAATTATGGGTGCAATGCAGCCAAGACTTAATATTCCAATGCCCGTTGGAAACGAAGGCTCTGGGGTTGTGATTGAAGCCGGCGCAAATGCGCAAGAATTATTAGGCAAAGTTGTGAGCGTGGTTGGTGGGGGTATGTACTCTCAATATAGATGTCTTCCTGCAGCAAGCTGCATGGTCATGAATGAAGGGACTGAACCTAGAGATTGCGCATCAAGCTTTGTGAATCCTCTGACGGCTCTTGGCATGGTAGAGACCATGAAAATGGAAGGACATACAGCGCTTGTTCATACAGCTGCTGCCTCTAATTTAGGCCAAATGCTTGTCAAAATATGTGTGGATGATGGGGTACAGCTTGTTAACATTGTTAGAAAACAAGAGCACGTTGATTTATTAAAATCCATTGGCGCACAATTTGTGTGTAATTCCTCTGATGATGATTTCATGGAGCAACTAACTGCCGCTATCACAGAAACAAAAGCCACGCTTGCATTTGATGCAACTGGTGGAGGCGAATTAGCCGGAAAGATACTAACCTGCATGGAAGTGGCCGCAAGACAAAATACAACTGAGTACAGCCCCTATGGTTCTACTCAACACAAGCAAGTCTATATTTACGGGGCGCTCAATCAGTCTGGAATCACTTTGCCAAATAATCGTACTTTTGGAATGTATTGGGGCATTGGTGGATTTTTATTAACGCCATTTCTAGGAAAAGTTGGATTTGAAAAAGTGGGTGAGCTTCAAGCTCGAGTTGCCAATGAAATTAAAACAACCTTTGCCAGCACCTATACACAAGAAGTTTCTTTAGAGGGAGCCTTAACTCTTGAGGCTTTGATGGTGTATGCCAAACA
>DEOR01000010.1:0-9236 GCA_002358345.1 Proteobacteria bacterium UBA3413
CCCCTTGTATCCTTCCCATAGCTTCCGGCTTCAGATCTAAAGCACGTTGTGTGCGCGGTTAGCTTTAAGGGAAAATGCTCTACAGCAATAATCTGATCACGGTAAAGGTTTGTTAAAGGCACCTCTGCTGTTGGAATTAAAAAATAATCATCGTTCAGCTGAAATAAATCATCTGCAAATTTTGGAAGCTGGCCAGTGGCAAGCAGAGACTCAGAGTTAGCGATTAATGGCAAATAATGCTCTTCGTAACCATGCTCTGCAGCCTTATCCAGCATAAAAGCAATGAGCGCTCTTTGAAGTTTTGCAATTTTTCCAGTTAAGACTGCAAACCTTGATCCAGCAAGCATGGTACCTGCCTCAGTGTTTATAAGCGAAGTAATATCAAGGTGATCTTTACCACCAGAAATCAATGGCTTACCAAAATCACGAACCTTAACATTGTCATTCTCGCCCTGCCCCTTAGGAGAAGAATCTGAGGGAATGTTTGGTATATCTAGTAAGAAATTTTTAAAGGATTCTTGAATTACAGCTAACTTTTCAGAGCAGGAATCAAGCTCAGTTTTAATCGCACCAATCTTGGCGTTTAAAGCCTCGTCATCTTTGCCTTCCTGTTTTAAGAGACCGTACTCTTTTGACAGGGCATTTCTTTGGGCCTGCAAGTCTTCAGTTTGCATTTGAACATTCTTTCTATTTAATTCAAGGGACTCAAAAGCCTCAATATTCAAATCATATTTTTTTGACTTTAAGGCTGCAGAAATTTTGTGCGGGTCTGATTTAATGAAATTGGTATCAATCATATTTTATGATGCTTTAAATAATGTGTAGGCTATATATGTTCCGAGGATACATGAGCCCACTGAGGCAACAACATAAACCAGGGCATTCATATCCCTGCCATTATATAGCATTTCAATAGTTTGCTGAGAGAATGCAGACATGGTGGTAAAGGAACCAAGAAATCCCACTATTAAAAAAAAATATAGGTTTTCTTTCCACTCAGCCACTTGCGCCATTGCAATGCCGATACAAAAACATCCCAAAAAGTTCACGGCCATAATTCCAAGCGGCAAAGAGAACACGGACACATTCTTCAAGCCCTCATTTACAAGGTATCTCAAGGAAGCGCCTGCCCCGCCACCTAAAGCAATATATAACAACTTCATCATAATTCGGTTAACTCAATGCTGTGCTCGATTTGAAGATTATCTTTATAGCGAATAGCTCCAAGAATCTCTTTATTGAATATAAAGTCAATGTTAGAAGAGTTATCAATGGGCCTAAGAGTTAAAATATTTGGCTGGGTTAAACTAACCTCATAATTTGGTGATTGATCATCAATACCATTAAGCAATGCTTTGATAAAAATACTATCGACGTCTTCAAGATTTATGATTCTGGATTGGTTTAGATCGATATCCAAAATAGTCACTCTCTCTTGAGTGACCTCATAACGCTCTTTAAATGGAGTGGAAATATTGACAGTAAATCCTGCGGCATTAAACAAAATTTCTCCTCTGGATTCTTCAATTTTTAACCCGGTAGGGTCTAGGGACCTCTCAACAAAGGAATAGTTTTTTAAGAGAGCCTTGTTTAGATGTCCAAGTGAAGGTTGTTGTTGGGCAGAAACTAGAAATGTGAGCGTTGCGAGTATTAAAAATAACTTAGGGCTCATTGCTGCTTAGGAACTAGCACTTCCCTGCTTCCATTGCTGCCCATTTCAGAGACCAGACCAGCCATCTCCATGGTTTCAATTAAACGAGCTGCTCTGTTATAGCCAATTCTAAATTTTCTCTGAACGGCTGAGATGGATGCCCTTCTAGACTCAATCACAAAACTCACGGCTTCATCATAAAATTCATCATCCTCATCAGAGGCTTCAGAACTATCATAACCTGACCATCCTGGAATGAGACCCGTGTCCTGGAGATCAGAGGTGATCTCATCAAGATAATTGGGCTCAGCTCTTTGCTTCCAGCTATCAACCACTCTGTGCACCTCATCATCACCAACAAAAGCTCCATGAACTCTCATAGGAACGCCGTGTCCCGCCGGCAAATACAACATATCTCCAGCACCAAGTAGTTGCTCAGCGCCACCTTGATCAAGGATAGTTCTAGAATCAATTTTTGAAGAAACCTGAAAGGCTATTCGAGTGGGTATGTTTGCTTTAATCAGCCCGGTGATGACGTCAACAGAAGGTCTTTGAGTGGCCAGAATTAAATGAATCCCAGCGGCTCGAGCTTTCTGCGCAATCCTTGCAATCAAGTGCTCTACTTTTTTTCCAACCACCATGATCATATCGGCAAACTCATCCACAATAACCACGATGGACGGCAGTTCTTCTAGCTCAATTTCATCTTCCTCTCTCAAGGGATCTAGAAGGGGTTGGCCAGCTGCTTTAGCTTTTGCAACTTTAATATTAAATGCGTCTAAACCTCTCACACCCATTGCGGACATTAGCCTGTATCTTCTGTCCATCTCAGCAACGCACCAGCGCAGGCCATTTGCGGCATCCGACATATCTGTGATGACGGGCGTTAACAGATGAGGGATTCCCTCATACACTGATAACTCAAGAACTTTGGGATCAATCATGATAAAACGCACTTGCTTAGGATCAGACTTAAAAAGTAAGCTGAGTAACATGGCATTAACCCCAACAGACTTACCCGAACCTGTCGTCCCTGCAACAAGCAAATGAGGCATTTTTGCTAAATCCACAACCACTGGGTTACCAGCAATATCCTGGCCTAAAGCCATCGAAAGCGGAGCAACAGATTGATTGAACTCAGCCGAGGATAATATCTCAGTCAGACGAACCATTTTTCTATTAGTGTTTGGGATCTCGACGCCTATCACTGATTTTCCTTCGATCACTTCTACGACTCTCACGCTCATGACAGAAAGAGATCTGGCAATATCTTGAGCAATGTTCGTGATCTTGCTGGCTTTGGTGCCTGGAGCAGGTTGAATTTCAAATCGTGTCACCACAGGCCCTGGTATAATAGACACTACTTTAGCAATCACTCCAAACTCATCAAGCTTGACCTCTAAAAGATCTGCTAATTGGTTTAGCTCAGCCTGGCTTAAGGACGAGCCATCATCTAGAGCTCTATCTAAAAGATCTGTTGAGGGCATTTCAGCATCTAGATTCTTGTTCTTTGACTTATAAACTGTCGCTGAAGATTTGGGATTCTCGTCGCCCGAAGCAATTGCTTCAACTGAGACTGCCTTAGGTAGAGTTGGAGGAACATGATGCGTGGGAGAGTTATCTTTAGTAATGTTAAGTTCTCTTGGCTTCGTGTCAGATGCGGTTTGATCCAAAGAAATATTTGGATTCCCAGCAAAGGCTTTGATGTTAATAGTTTGCATTTTATCTAATAGAAATATCAGATTGGATTTCAAATGTATATACACCGAGTTAAATGCTAGCAATGAAAAATAACCAATGCGATCAATCACCGTGAGCCATGAAAATGAAAAGGTAATTGACGCAGTTACGAGCAGAAAGATGGTCAGAAAAAGCAGTGAGCCAACAACACCAAAAATATTGGAGAGAGTGGAGAAGATAAGGTCCCCTATCACACCCCCTGAAGAGCCTTGTGGAAAAAAATCACCCGCAAAGTAATACTCAAAAAATGATGCAAAGGATGAAACTAAGATAA
Source organism: Proteobacteria bacterium UBA3413 (assembly GCA_002358345.1). Lineage (GTDB taxonomy): Bacteria > Pseudomonadota > Gammaproteobacteria > Magnimaribacterales > D2472 > D2472. The sequence continues at coordinate 3,666 of DEOR01000010.1, forward strand.
CAGCCGAGGCAATCTTTAGAAATTTATAATATGCACTCTTGGGTTTATAAAAAAAGAGCAGTCTAATTGCAGCAAAAGATATAATAAAAAGAATTAGATAGGCTCCCATGCCTGCAGCTGACAATAGACCATCAGATAAGTAAGCTCCGAATGGGCCACCAAGATTAATGACTGTATTGGTCATAGAGCTTACCGAAGAGAAGCTAGCATCCATCGAAGAATAAGATACAAGGGAAATAAATACATACAGAGCCAAACCAAGGCATAAGAATGCAGTAATGTTCTTTATAGTTCCCGCTGAAAGGTTGGAATCTTCAGGTTGTTGAGCGATAGCAATCTCCGGTTTTTATGTATTGTATTTCGAAAAACAGCATTAAGTTAGAAAAGATCACAATTTATTTAAACACTATCTTATAATGGCGCCATGGAATATCAACATCACAAACTTATAATTTTAGGCTCAGGGCCGGCTGGCTATGCTGCAGGTATTTACGCTGCAAGAGCTGGATTAAGCCCGCTTTTATTAACAGGGGCCGAAGAAGGAGGTCAGCTCACAACCACCACGGACGTTGAAAACTGGCCAGGAGATCACGATGGGTTGCAGGGACCAGAATTAATGCAGCGAATGAAAAAGCATGCTGAGATGTTCGATGTACAGATTATCAACGATCACATTCATGAAACTGTTTTAACTGAAAAGCCTTTTAAGCTTCATGGCAGCCAAAACTGGTCATCCGATGCGTTAATTATTACAACTGGAGCTAGTGCAAAATATCTTGGCCTGCCATCGGAAAAAGCATTTCTAGGCAAAGGCGTATCAGCCTGCGCAACCTGTGATGGTTTTTTCTATAAGAATCAAGAGGTTGCGGTTATTGGGGGTGGCAACACAGCGGCTGAAGAAGCCCTTTACCTTTCCAGGATATGCTCAAAAGTTCATCTCATTCATCGAAGAGATAAGTTAAGGGCTGAAAAGATTCTTCGAGACAGAGTGGCTGATGCAGCCACAGAGGGAAAAATTAAAATGCACTGGAACTCAGAGCTGATAGAGGTATTAGGCGATGAGCGAGGCGTTCACTCAATTGCAATCAAAGAAGATGAAGCGGCTAAAACTTTAGAGCTAATGGGTGTGTTTATTGCCATTGGTCATCACCCTAATACAGAGATTTTTAAAGGTCAGCTAGACATGGAGAATGACTACATCAATATTAAATCTGGAACCAAAGGACTTGCTACATCAACAAGTATTCCTGGAGTTTTTGCCGCTGGAGATGTCTCGGATCAGGTGTATCGCCAAGCAATTACCTCTGCAGGCTTTGGCTGTATGGCTGCACTTGATGCAGAAAGATTTTTATCAGAATAATTTTACTGGCCTGATACCCAAAAAACTGCAGCTGCCACTGCCACAATGACGATCAGCAGCGCAACTTTAGTATCACTCTGACTATCTTCGTTCGCCTCTTGAGATTCAAAAAATTCTTTTAGATTATCTGACATATTGTTATTCCCGATGACTTAAAACAACCCTGCCTTCTTGGCCGCCTTTAAGTATTGTTAGTATTTCTTCATTTAATTGCTCTTTCGAGACCTCTCTAACAAGAGAGGTTAGATCGAGCTTCCATTCATTTGCAAATTTATTCCAAAGAGTCTTTTTAAACTCAATGGGAGCTTCTGCAGAGTCAATGCCGCATAAGCTAATGCCTCTTAAAATAAAAGGGAAGACTGTAGTATTAATTTCAATACCTGCAACGTTCCCGCAGGATGTCACAACACCATGCGGCAATATCTGGGGAAGAAGTTTGCTGAGAATGCTTCCACCAACGGTATCAACGGCCCCTGCAAAGATAGGTCGAGCCATTGGCTTGGATGGAGCCTCTAAGAAATCTGTTCGTAAGATGATGGAGTTAGCTCCGATTGAATGTAAAAAATCTCGTGATGCTTCTTTGCCTGTTAAGGCACTCACATCAAAACCTAAGGTAGATAACAGCATCACAGCAACAGATCCAACGCCGCCGGTGGCTCCCGTTACGACAATGGGTAAATCTTTGCTTGGATTGGATTCGAGTATTTTTAAAACGCTCGCTGCAGCTGTTAACCCCGCAGTCCCAATCGACATAGCCTCAACCGCTGATAAATTACTTGGTTTGAGGACCACCCATTCAGCTGGCACGGTGATAAATTCACCGAAGCCCCCGGGGGTATTCATCCCCAAGTCATAGCCCGTGACTATGACCTCGTCGCCCTTCGCAAATATGTTTGATGCAGAATCTGTAACTACGCCAACTGCATCAATCCCAGGAACAAAGGGGTACTCTCTTGTGACTCCCTTGACTCCAGTCGCTGATAAAGCATCTTTGTAATTCAGTGATGAGTGAGAGACCTCAATTTGAACAAAGCCGCTTTCAGGTTTGGTGAGCTCTAACTCATGAATCGAAGCCGAAAAATCCCCATTAGATTCTTCAACATAGTAAGCTGAATATGACATTACCTTGGTGTCATCCTCATTCCAGAGTCCAAACGAATTGTTTCTCCGTTTAGATATGTATTCTCAACAATATGAGCAGCAAGTGAGCCAAATTCTGCTGGGTCGCCAAATCTATGAGGAAACTGAGTTGACTGAAGCAAAGGTTCTCTAACTTTTTCGGGAGCCATTTTCATCAAAGGGGTATCAAAGATACCTGGAGCAATGGTGTTCACCCTAATTGAATGTCTCGCTAGGTCCCTGGCAGCAGTTAAGGTCAACCCAATGACCCCAGCTTTAGAAGCGCTGTAGGCAGACTGGCCAATTTGACCTTCGTAGCCGGCCACTGATGCGGTATTAATAATTACGCCCTTCTCGCCTGACTCTGACTCATCATTTTTATCCATAAGCTCAGCTGCCAAACGCATAACATTAAATGTACCAACAAGATTGAGGTCTACGATGAACTTAAAATGATCTAATGGATGGGGGGCTTCTTTGCCAAGAATTCTTCCACCATAACCTGTTCCAGCACAATTAATTGCAACATCAAGCCTTCCAAAAGACTCTTTAATAAATGTCATGGCATCTATCACAGGCTGCTCTTCCATAATATTGGTATTAATGTACTTAACATTATCATCGCCTAGTTCATCGCAAATAGCCTTTGCATTAACGTCGTTAATATCAAGAATCATGACCTTTGAGCCATGAGCAACAAAATGTCTTGTAGACGCCTCACCTAAACCCGAAGCTCCACCTGTAATTGCTACTACTTTATCTTTTAGTTCCATTTTTTATCTCCCTAATTAATTAAATTAAGCTATTTCTTAAATTTTGAACATGAATTATACATTCCTATCAATAAAAATGATCGCTATAAAAGGTTAAAAATTAATTGGCACGATAATTGCATATATACCAATGTAACTTCATAAAATAATAGGAGAAATTATGAAAAAATTGTTATTACTTGTTGGAATGCTTGCCCTACCTTCTTTTGCAGCGGTTAGTGCAAATGTCTCATTTGCATCGGATTATGTCTGGAGGGGAATGACGCAAAGTGATGGTCCTGCAATCCAGGGCGGCTTTGATTTTGAAGCTGAATCTGGTTTCTATGCAGGCATCTGGGGATCAAACGTAAACTTCAATGATGGAGCAGGAAGCGAACTAGACTATTACGCTGGTTATGGTTTTGCTCTTGGCGAAGTAGGCGTTGATCTTGGTTACATTGCTTTTGATTACCCTGAGAACCAAACGGGTCTAGATTTTGAAGAAATTTATCTTGGTTTAAGCTACGGTGATCTAGGTCTTACATTGGCTTCTGGTCAAGATGGGGCTCCTGATTACACAGAAGTCTCATATGCATTTGGTCCAGTTTCAGTGGCCTACGGCGAGTATGATGATTACGGAGATAATCTAACTATTAGCTACGGCTTTGCTTGTGGGTCATTTGAGTGCGGTATTACTGCATATGACTTTAGCGACAGCGGGTATGGTGCTGATGAAGACGGTTTCTTCTTTGCAGTGTCTGCAAGTCTATAAATCATGAAGTTAGTTACCGCAATCATTAAACCCTTCAAACTTCAGGAAGTTCGTGAAGCCCTAATTGCCGCTGGCATTGAGGGCCTCACACTATCTGAGGTTAAAGGGTATGGCCGACAAAAAGGTCACACTGAAATGTATAGGGGGGCTGAATACACTGTAGACACCCTGCCTAAAATCAAAATCGAGGTTGTTGTTAAGGACGATGACCTTGCGACCGTTACCGAAGCCATTACCTCTTCTGCCGGCACAGGCAAAATTGGAGATGGAAAAATATTTGTTTCTAGTCTAGATGATGTCATTAGGATCAGAACAGGTGAAACCGGCAATGACGCCGTTTAATACAGGAGAAAATTATGGAAGAAATTAAATTTGCTTTAGATACCTTCTACGCAATTATGTCTGGTGCCTTGGTGATGTGGATGGCAGCAGGTTTCACAATGCTTGAAGCTGGACTAGTCCAGAAGAAAAATGTCTCAGAAATTATAACCAAAAATCTAGGGTTGTTCTCTATTGCATGTGTCATGTATTTGCTCTGTGGTTTTGTCCTCATGTACCCTGCAGATGCGGTGTTAGCTATATCCGGCGGCTTAGATGAAGCTGGTGAGGTTATTACTTACGGCATCTTGCCTGCAATAGGTACTTCATGGGGGCTATCTACTGATATGCCTTTAGAAGAAATTGGAATGGCTTACGGCATGAATTATTCGCAACAAGCTGACTTCTTTTTCCAAGTTGTCTTTGTGGCGACAGCTATGTCAATTGTTTCTGGTGCAGTCGCTGGAAGAATGAAGCTATTACCATTTTTTGCATTCACTGTGATCCTAACTGGCTTTATATATCCAGTTCAAGGTTATTGGAATTGGGGTGGAGGCTTTTTAAATACCCTAGGCTATTCTGATTACGCAGGATCTGGAACTGTTCATCTGCTAGGTGCTGCGGCCGCTCTTGGAGTGGTAGCGTTGCTTGGGCCAAGGAATGGAAAATATGGTGCAAATGGATCCGTTAATCCGATGCCAGGTTCAAACATACCCTTGGCGGCTTTGGGTGTATTAATCCTATGGTTGGGTTGGTTTGGATTTAATGGTGGCTCAGAGTTAGTGATTAGTGATGAAGCTAGTGCTATTGCTGTAAGTCAGGTGTTCCTAAATACAAATATGGCAGCTGCTGGCGGAGTAATAGGAGCATTACTTGTGAGCCTCGTTTTAACAGGCAAGAGTGACGTGACTATGGTTATCAATGGTGCAATTGCTGGCTTAGTAGCAATCACCGCAGGGCCAAGCGCACCAAGTGGCGGTGAAGCTGTAATCATAGGATTGATTGGGGGCTTAATTGTTTACACTTCCATCCTCTTCTTTGATAGAACCTTAAAGATTGATGATCCAGTGGGAGCTATTTCTGCCCATGGCATCGTTGGAATTTTCGGTGTAATGGTCGTCCCATTCACGAACACAGATGCCTCATTCTTAACTCAACTCTATGGAGTAATCGCTATTGCGGGTTTTGGATTTATAACTAGCTATGGAGCTGTATACCTGATCAATATAGTCATGCCAATTAGAGCTTCG
>DEOR01000010.1:9422-31793 GCA_002358345.1 Proteobacteria bacterium UBA3413
CGTCGACGTCGACGGCTTTTTTTTATCTGCAATATTTATATTTGCTACAAAAAAGTGCAAATAATAATGATTACTATCCATTTCCCTTTAAATAAGCGCTAAAATTAGAATTTTTATTGGCTTAACTATTGCATGTCTATAAGCAGAGACTAAGAATTAATAAAATTTTATTAGAGGAAATTTCATGAAGCTTATAACAGCAATAATCAAGCCTTTTAAGCTTGAAGAGGTCAGACACGCTCTTCTTGAAGCAGGCGTTGAAGGTCTAACCGTTACTGAGGTCAAGGGTTTCGGCAGACAAAAAGGTCACACCGAGTTGTACCGAGGTGCTGAATACACCATTGATACCTTGCCGAAAATAAAGCTTGAAATTCTAACAAACGAAGAGTCATGTCAATTAATAGTCGATGTAATTACCAAAACAGCTAACACTGAAAAAATTGGTGATGGAAAAATTTTTATTACCAATGTTGAAAGTGTGATCAGGATAAGAACTGGGGAAACTAACAATGACGCTATTTAGTTTGAATCGAGACAAGGTAATGAAACTGTGTAATGTGAGTGCCCTATTTTTATTGACCTGCGCCTCTCCTGCGATCTTGGCATCTGAGATTAATGCTGGTGACACAGCCTGGATTCTTACGGCGACTGCATTGGTATTATTTATGACGCTACCAGGGCTAGCTCTTTTTTATGGTGGTCTGGTGAGATCTCAAAATGTTCTTTCTGTGCTCATGCAATGTTTTGCTATTTGCTGCATTGTTTCTGTGATCTGGGTCATCTATGGGTATAGCCTAGCCTTTACTGGAACCGGTCAATTCTTTGGTGGCTCTGAAGCTTTGTTCCTTCAAACCTTAACGCGCGAAGCTACATCAGGCTCTTTGCCCGAAAGCTTGTTTGTAATTTTTCAAATGACTTTTGCTGTCATCACTCCAGCACTTGTTGTTGGAGCCTTTGCTGAGCGAATGAGGTTCAGTGCTGTTTGTATTTTCACTGTTTTATGGGTAACCCTTGTGTACCTCCCAGCCTGTCACATGGTTTGGGGTGGTGGATACTTAGCTCAGCTTGGGGTCATAGATTTTGCAGGCGGCCTGGTCGTTCATGCGACTTGCGGTGTTGGTGCGCTAGTAGTCGCTAAAGTCATAGGGCTTAGGAAAGGATTTCCTGGATCAAGTTTGGTGCCACATAATAGGCCTATGGTCGTGATGGGTGCAGCCATGCTATGGGTAGGTTGGTTCGGATTTAATGGTGGAAGCGCTGTAGCAGCAGATTCTAATGCAGCCATGGCAATTTTAGTAACACACATCAGTGCTGCGGTTGGGGCTCTAACCTGGATGGCAGTAGAATGGGTGAAAACTGGAAAGCCTACTGTTATTGGCATTGCCACAGGAATGGTTGCTGGACTGGCTACCATCACACCTGCATCAGGAACAGTTGGCCCTCAAGGTGCCATGCTCATCGGCTTAATGGCAGGTTTCATTTGCTTTTACGCAACTCAACTTATCAAAGGATATTTTAAAATTGATGACTCTCTAGATGTCTTTCCAGTGCATGGAGTTGGAGGCATAGTAGGCATCTTGATGCTGGCATTCCTTGGTAAGCCTGATGGCTTCTTGGGAGCAGGATCTGCAGGATTTGAGCCAAGCGTGTTTGACCAGTTCTTTATCCAATTGCAAGGGGTGGTTATTATCTGCTTATGGACATTGGTATTTTCCTGGGTTGCTATCAAAGTGACTTCATTGCTGACACCACTTCGAGTCGATGAAGAAAGTGAGAATGAAGGCTTGGATATGACAGAGCACAACGAGAGCGCCTATCACTCTGGTTAAACTATCTATATTAAGGAGATTTGCTGGATCACGGGGTTAGCATATTGCTCGAGCAGTTTGGAGCCAACAGCTCCCTCTAGACCTTCTAATCTTTTAGCTAGCTCTTGGGTGTGAGATAGGTCGAAGTGACCTTTAGCGATGTTAGAGCCCGGATTCAGCATTTCATAAGCTGCATAATTGGTAGAATGTAAGTAATAGGTAGAGACAATCTTGTTTGTAATCAAGGTCGCTAAATCCTCATAGGTTAAATCTGGTGACGGCACGAGGGGATCAGAAATTGTGATATGCACATGGCCTTTAAAACCCTGAACTCCGTTTGCAATACTTTTTAAATCTTCGTTTTTCTCTTTAACATAGGGTGTATTGCTATCAACAGCAGCAAGTTCAAAAGCTTTGAGTCGATCATTGGGGTCTAATTCGTAAGAAATGGAGACAGGCACAACTTTGAGCGAAGTAAAGTACTCTGCAATGGATTGAGATTTTCTCTCTGCAAGATGGATCATCTTGAGCAATGCTGGGTCTGTTTGATCAATCCCATCTTTTGCCCTGCCTTGTTTTTGCGCAATCCAAATAGACTCGCCTTTATCAAAAATTGTCTCTTTAATAAACTCAGATGCTAATGAAAGGCCTAAGTAAATTTCTTTTTTTGAGCTGCCAGATCGCTGAATAATAAAGCTCTTATTTAAACGCATCAGATCTGATGCCCAGGTCTCTTGCATCAAATTATTTCCCACTGCTATATTAAAAGTTGTATGGCCTTTCCTGCTGAGCAATAGGTTCAAAAAGGCGGCATCTAGAGCTATATCTCTATGATTTGAGATAAATAAGTAGCTGGAATTTATGTCTAATTGGTCGTCACCTTCGATTGTTAATTTAGAAGTAGAGGTTTCAATAACATGATCCATCAAATCTTTAAAAATATCTTGGTAATCATCAATGCTTCGAATTTTATTAGCCTTGAACTTTAAAGATATTTTTACGAGCGTCTTAAATAAAGGAATCTTTAGAACATACCCTGGATATTTCAAACTCAACAGAGCCTTTAATACGTCTGGGTTATTAATCAAGGCTGTTAATACAGGCTTAACCTCATGGTCTTGATAAGGTCTAATTGCCTTGAAAGGGTCCATGTTACTAGCCCAATAACTGAATCATGACACCAGCCGCTACGGCTGAGCCTATAACGCCTGCAACATTAGGACCCATTGCATGCATTAAAAGAAAATTTTGAGAATCGCTCTCCAGACCAACCTTGTTGGCAACCCGAGCTGCCATTGGGACAGCTGAAACGCCGGCCGCACCGATCAGAGGATTAATTTTATTGACGCTGAGCAGATTCATCAGCTTTGCCATTAAAACCCCGGAGGCAGTGCCAATTGAAAAGGCGATAATTCCTAACGCAAGAATCCCAAGAGTCTCGGCTGTCAGGAATTGATCTGCAGCTAATTTTGATCCCACCGCTAGACCTAGAAAAATGGTTACAACATTGATCAAAGAGTTTTGGGCGACATCACTAAGTCTTTCTACCACCAATGATTCCCTCATAAGATTGCCAAAACAAAACATCCCTATCAGTGGTGCTGCACTCGGAAGTAGCATTCCCACCATCAAGACTAAAACAAGTGGAAAAATAATTTTCTCTCTTTGGGAGACTTCTCTTAACTGAACCATGCGTATCTTTCTCTCAGAATCCGTTGTTAACAATCTCATGATAGGCGGCTGGATTAAGGGAACTAGTGCCATGTAAGAGTATGCTGCCACAGCTATTGCGCCGAGCAGCTCCGGGGCAAGGATCGAGGAGACGTAAATAGCAGTTGGGCCATCAGCGCCACCAATAATACCTATAGCCGCAGCTTGCTTAAGGGTAAAAGATACTAAACCTAGGTGATTTAACAACAAGGCTCCGAGAACGGTAGCAAAAATTCCGAACTGTGCTGCCGCTCCTAAAATTAATGTTTTTGGATTTGCTAGCATGGGACCAAAATCAGTCATGGCGCCCACTCCCATAAAGATAACCAAAGGTGCGACGCCAGAGCCAATAGCAACATTATAAAAGGTACTTAAAATTCCAGGTGTATAACCCAGCTCATGCGCATATTCATTTAACAGCCAAGCTTGAGAGTGAGATGCTGTCTTCATAAACTCTTGCAAGGACTCAGAATCTGGAAGAGTAATTAATGACAGAGCTCCGGCTAATTGCTCTGGATAATCTGCATACATAAGCTTCTCAATGGGTGTAAGAGCCAATCCAATTTCTGGGATGTTTGTTAAAATTGCTCCAAAGCCAATTGGGAGCAACAAAAGAGGTTCAAATTTTTTGTTAATGGCGAGATATAAAATTATCAAGCCAACAAATAACATAATAAACTGGCCAGAGGTGGCGCTAAAAATACCCAAATTTAAAAAAATTGCATCTAAGTTCATGCTAAGCAATCTCAAACAATGGATCGCCCGGCTTCACGGAATCGCCAGATTGAACAAATATTTTAGTCACAATCCCGACTCGCGGGGTTTTAATCTCTGTTTCCATTTTCATTGCTTCGAGTATTAGCACTGTTGCATCAGCCTCTAATGACTGCCCAGCTTGTGCGATCACTTTAAAAATATTACCGCCTAAAGGCGCGCTGATGATAGAGCCTTGACCGACCTGGGCTAATGGTGAAAACTCTTCATTGCCAATCTTTTTCGAAGAACCATTGATATCAATAGAATGATCACGTTTGACCGTCACTGAGTACTCTTGATGGTCGATGAAAACTAAATAGGACTGATCAGACTTCTCGATAATTTCAGCTGGCTCAGCTTCAAAGAATTCTGGGTCTGATTGATGCTCTAAAAATGCCAAACCAATTTCAGGAAACATCGCAAAGATCAGGATATTCTCATCAGAAGCTGTGACCTGAATATCTTTGTCTCTAAGAGCCGCATGAAATAAATCAACAATTCCATTGTAATTATCACCAATCAGGTCAGCAGGTCTACAAGAGATAATAGCTGAATCTCCAATGGCACTTCGCTGTAACTCTTTATTCACAGGCGCAGGAGTCGCTCCATACTCTCCTTTAAGTAATGATTTTACCTCGTTAGTAACGGTTGAATAACGCGCGTTAGATAGAACATTGATCACGGCTTGAGTTCCAACAATTTGTGAAGTGGGGGTCACTAAGGGGATATACCCCAGGTCCTCTCTGACTCTGGGAATTTCTTGAATCACCTCATCAAATCTATCCAATGAATCTTGAGCTTTGAGCTGGTTCTCAAGATTGGTCAGCATGCCTCCGGGCACCTGAGATGCAAGTATTCTTGCGTCTACACCCCTTAAGGATCCTTCAAAACTTTTATATTTTTTTCGCACAGCCTGGAAATGCTCAGCCACTGGAATTAATTTATCTAGATCAAGCCCTGTGTCTCTGTTTGTTCCATCTAGAATGCTGATAATTGTTTCGGTTGGTGAATGCCCATAAGTCATACTCATTGATGAGATGGATGTGTCAATGTTATCTAGACCTGCCTCGATAGCTTTAATGCCAGTAGCCACAGACATGCCAGTCGTTGCATGGCAATGAAGGTGAATTGGTATTTCTAATGATTCTTTTAATTTTGAAACAAGTTCAAAGGCCACATAAGGCTTTAATAGGCCTGCCATATCCTTAATTGCAAGAGAGTGAGCTCCCATATCCTGAATTTTTTTTGCTAAATCAATCCATAAATCAATGGTATGAACTGGGCTGGTAGTATAAGAAATAGTCCCTTGAGCGTGACCTTCAACTTCAATCACTGATTGCATCGCTTGGTACATATTTCGCGGGTCATTTAACGCATCAAAGACTCTGAAGACATCTACCCCATTGGTTTTTGAGCATTCAACAAATTTCTTCACTACATCATCAGCGTAATGTTTGTAGCCCAGTAAATTTTGCCCTCTTAACAACATTTGTTGAGGCGTATTGGGCATCATAGATTTAATTTTCCTGATTCTCTCCCATGGATCCTCGCCAAGATATCTAATGCAGGAATCAAAAATTGCTCCTCCCCAAGATTCAATAGACCAAAAACCTACTTGGTCTAGCTGGTTAAGGGATGCTTCCATATCCTTGTATCTGAATCTAGTGGCTAACAAGGATTGGTGCCCATCTCTTAGAACAACCTCTGTTACGCCTATTTTATTTAATTCGCTCATGGGTGACGGTGCTCCATTACCTCTTTAATAATCCTCTCATGAACCTTGTTAATGGGTGGATTAGCACTATGAGTCGGAACCGAGGGAGTAAGTTGCTGAGATGATCCTGAGAAGAAGAACTTCAACAGGTGAATTGAAAGAATAAGTATCGACAGGAAGAAAAGGACTACTATCATACCGGTTAACAGCAAGTTAATACCTGATTCTATCAATGTGTTATCAGTATCCATTAGCCAAAAAGCCCTCGCATTAAAATTTGATATCAAGAAATAACGATTTTACACCAATCTCGGTACAATATTAAAATGGAATATCATTCATATCTTCAGCAACCAGGAATTTCAATTTCGGCCCACCGAGGTGGCAGCCTGGAAGCTCCTGAAAATACATTAGAAGCCTTTAGATATTCATTAGATATAGGATGTCAATATATTGAAACCGATGTTCAGCTTTCATCAGACGGGATTCCATACATTTTTCATGATGACGATTTAGAGAGAATTTTAGGTAAAAATATTGCATTTAGTTCCATGCAAAGCTCTGAAATAGATGGCTTAATCATATTTCAAAAATACACTATTCCAACATTAGAAGCTGCCCTGCTGGAATTCCCAGAAGCTTTATTTCAAATTGATATCAAAACTGATGAAGTGGCGATGCCTGCATTAAAAGTCATTCAAAAGTGCGCAGCAATGAATAGAATCTGCATCGCAAGCTTTAACAGTGATAGGTTAAAAAGAGTCGCTGATGCCTATCCTGAAGTTTGTCTTTCGATGGGACCAAAAGAGGTTTTAAAATTACTCTTGGCAAGCTTTAAACTTTATAACAAAAAAATTCCTGGTAACTGCTTACAAATTCCCATTTATCAATATGGATTAAAGTTAGTCACCAAGAGATTTGTTAATTACATACAAAACCAAGGTCTCAAGATCATGGTGTGGACAATTAATGATTCCAAGACCATGCAATCACTCATTGATATGGGTGTGGATGGGATCATCACTGATCGCCCAAGCTTGCTCAAAAAATTGATAAGTGAGTCTTAACTCACAGGCTTTTCTGCAACAATTCTCCAATTTAAATCAGCAATTTTAGCTTTTTCAGCATCTGTCCATGCTTGACCGCCAGTCTGAAGAAGCTCTAATGACTCTTCAACCCAGGCTGGAAGTATTTTAATCTTCTCAAGTCCGCGGATGATTTTTCGTATTCCAAATATTAGATTTCGTTTCTGCTCACATATTGGCCATGCCGGACTTTTAGATGGCTCAGAAATCAAAACATTAAACCCTGCTCTTTCAAGTGCTGCGCATACATCGGCAGGATACATGGATTGAGTTGCCGCCAACGTTGGAAGATATATTCTGTGAAGCGCAGCATGCTCAGGGTTATTCCAATCAAAGTATGGAGAGAGCAGATACTCGGAGCAGGCATATCTTGCGCCTGGTTTTAAAACTCGATACATCTCTCTCGCACAATCATCTAATTCATCCTTCTTAAAAAAAGGCCAGACAGCTTGCACGGAAAAACATCCATCAAAAGATTCTGAATCGTAGTCCAGGGGATCATGATGATTACCCACTTTAAAGTGCAGCCTATTAGACATATTTGTCTCTTCAGCCCAATCAACAGCATTTTCAATTTGATTGGGATCAATATTATATCCAGAGACTTGACCTCCAGTCATGGTTGCAAGGTAGTGAGAGATGCGGCCTCTTCCACAACCCATGTCTAAGAGGTGAGACGATTCTGGATTCTTTAGATCTAATTGCTTTAGAAGAGATTGCTCACACAGCAGCTGGTTATCATACAGACCTTTGGAAGCATCAAGTTGAGGTGGAATATAGAGCTTCTCTAAGTCAAATACTGAGAGCATATTATTTAATACTTTGTAATAAGCAGCTACTGCTTTTGTCTCATCCTCGGTCTCAGTTTTTTCACCTTCCTGCATGCGTTGGAAAAATTTGTACGCATCAATGCAGGCTTGCTTGTCTTCGGCTGAAATTGTTGCAAGTCGCTTAAGCCCGATAAACGAAGTTTTTATCCTGTACCAATTCATTGTTCGTCTCCTAAATTTTATTGCAAAGAATTAGTGTCGCATAAAGCCTTTAATTTCAAAACTGTGCTGAAGAAAATGTGGAGAGCTAGGTCTTCTTAAGCTTTTGGACTTCGTCTAAAATACTCTTAATATCATTCAAACCAAGTGGTTTTTTAGTATTAAAAATAGTTAAAATTTTATAAAAAGGGCTGTGTTCTTTTAATAGATTATTGTGAGCTAGCTCTATAGTATCGCTAAGATAGTTTAAGTAGTCTGGCGTGGTCTCCGTTTCTGCTCTTGAGCGTAAAGCAGGAAAATAATCAGGGCGCAATCTTTTCTCGTCACTCATTCCTTTCCAAGATACCTGCCAAAGATTTTTCTAGCCAACATGTACATAGGAATAATAATGCTAGAGGTAATGATCACTTCAATCCAGGTATTAAATTCAAGTACATCTTTGATGAAGCCCGCCAAGAATAAGCTGACCAGACCAAGCAAGCTATACAAAATAATAGAATTGCGGCTAAAGAGATGCATTGGGTTTTTGGACCTTGAGGAGGATTATGCCGCCCATGATAAACAGAGCTGCAATAGGGATCAAGCCAAATCTAGTGTCATTTGAAAAGGTAACAAAAATGGCGACCATCGCTGGGCCCATAAAGGCTCCTGCGCGCCCAAACATATTGTAAAAACCAAAATATTCACCCGATTCATTTTGTGGAATCAGGGTTGCATAAAAACTTCTGGAGATAGATTGAATGCCTCCTTGAATCGCGCCAACCATCGAGGCTAAAACATAAAACTCAATAGCATTAGATAGGAACGCTGAATATCCAATCACGATTAAGTATAGAAAAATTGTAATGAGTAAAGTGTTTTTATCTCCAATTCTCTGGGCCACTTTAGACCACAGCAAGGTGGTGGGAAAGGCTACAAATTGGACTAGAATAAGTGCGACAATTACATCGCTGCTGGGCAATCCAAGATTTAAAGCAAAATCTGCTGCCATCGCCATAATTGTATGAACCCCATCTATGTATAGAAAAAAAGCTAACAAGAAGATAAAGACGTTTTTTTTAGAAGAAACGGTTCGCAGTGTATGAAAAACTTTTTGGAAGGCTTTTTTAAAATGAGAGCCAGGTACATTCTCTCCCTGATCTTTTATTCGCAAAAGGATGGGTATTAAAAATAGGGTCCACCAGACTGAAACACTTAAAAATGACCATTGGACAGCTTCAGCCACGCTGTCTAGCCCAAAGAGGTCTGGTTTCATTGTCATTGCAGCATTAATCAAAAATAATACTCCCCCTCCAAGATAGCCAAAAGCAAACCCATAGCTTGAGATTTTGGCAATATTGGACTCATTGGAAACCTGGATCAACATCTTGTCATAAAGGGTATTGCCAGCGGCAAAACAATAATTAGCTATCCCAAAAAAAATCAGTGCTTGCAGCCATGAGCCTGCCGGTATGAGGTAGAGAATGGCTACTGAAAAAATTGCAATAAACGCAAAGCTGGTAAAGAGGAGTTTGGTTGTTTTTGAAACATCCGTGATTGCTCCAATAAAAGGAGAGGTAAAAAGCAAAACAAGATTTGAAATTGTTAAGCCCCATCCGAGATATGCTGTTTTAACTTCTGCCTCTAGACCGCTCGCCCAGAAATCATTAAAAAATATTGGGAAAAAGGCTGCGATAACAGTTGTGGCAAAAGCAGAGTTACCTCCATCATATAAAATCCAAGCCTTAGCTTCTTTTGATAATTTAGGCTTGTTCATACCAACACACACCTTCAGCAATATGTTTGTTTGCTAGACCTCTTTTGATTAAGCAATTTAAATGTCCTAAAGACTCCCCTGTGGCCATGATTAAGTTACTGTCATCTATCTCTCGCTTGAAAAGAACATTAAAAACATCAACGGATCTTTTGGGTTCAGATAAAGCATCATACAACTTCTGCAAAGATACTTCATGGTGTTGAATAAGAGCATTAAGCCTTTTATGAGCGCCAAGAAATGGTCTGCCGTGCGCAGGAAGAACTAATACATCTTCAGGTAGAACTGAAATAAGCTTATGGCAACTGGCAATCCAATCTTCTACAGGATTGGCTTCTGGCTCTGTTGGAAAAATCCCCACATGAGAGCTAATAGTTGGCAGTAACTGATCGCCGCTGATAAACATATTTAATTCCTTAGAGAAAAAGCAAAGATGCTCCATGGTGTGGCCCCTGCCCTCAACGGCCTGCCACTCCATTCCATTGATTGTCGTGATATCGCCATCTTTCAAGCGATTGTATGAATGTGGCAGGGGATGAATAATTGAGCCAAAAAAACCAAATCTTTTAATATAGGAGTCTATCTGAGCCAAAGTCATTCCCGCTTGGGTATAAAAATCAATCGCGTCATTGGGAACATCATCGCCGGTATCAGCAGAAAGCATCCGGCACTGCAGATAATCTGTCCTGCTCATACTAAAGGAAGTCTTGTGATTCTTTACAAACCAGCCAGCCATGCCAATATGGTCTGGGTGCATGTGAGTCACAATTACATCGTTAATGCTGAGGTTCTCTGATGTTAATAATGCTGTCCAAGCCGTCTTGGTGTCATCAAGATGCATCCCTGTATCAACCAGTGTTAGGTTGTCATTTGATCCCAAGGCCCAAAGGTTGATATGATTTAAGGACATAGGTAAAGGCATTCTTACCCAGCGAACATGCTCATTGATCACATACGAAGATCCTGATTTTGGAACCGTCTCGATTGGAAATTCCAGTCTATTATCAGCACTCATAATTGATTAAGTCCCCAAGTGTTGGTTATACTGAGAATATGAATGAAGATTCACAAACAATAAAAAGTTTAGGCGGGTTTGTCATCGGAATAGGTGCGTTGGTATTTTTAATAGGCATTGTAGCTTATTTATTTACTTCACCTTGATCTTTCCAGGCTGAGACCCTCGACGCAAAGCGTTCAAAAAATTATTTGCCTCAACTGGCTCGGACACGTCTGCATGGCGAGCATAATCACTGCTCCAAAATTCTTGCCATGAAGGAAAGAGATCGTGGAAAAAACCCTCATAAGGATCTTGATTTGGCCAGCGCATTTTAGTGTCTCCAAGAGGTGGTTTGTTGAGATCGGTTGCGTACCAATACATGGGCAACCTTTTTTTAAACAGCCAGCGACCCTCCACTCTCTCATAGGAATCCCAGTAGAGCATTTGCATAATCACCCACTCATTGTCTGTCTCATGTTCATTTTTTGAATAGACTAGTCCAATCGCCGAATCGGGTGCCTCAAATTCAATAATGTGATTGCCGATGTGATGAGAGGTTCCGGTAAATTGATCTCTGAAGGTTGAGTCAGCCCATATTTTTAAAGCGTGTCGACCGACCTGATCTTTACCAACCCTCACGTTGGGCACAAAAAGGTTGACGTGCATATCAAGATCACGCATATCCAGTGTCACAGAATACTTAGCGGCAAGTTGGCGAATTTCATCGAGAGATTCCAGGCGATCGAGTCTTTGTTCTATGTTCATGCTTACCCAGGAGGCCAGGCCAAGGGGCGCCCGCTTAAAAGGTGTAAATGCAAATGAAAGACGCTTTGGCCAGCATTTGCTCCGTTGTTTGTAATTAATCGAAATGTCTCATCAAGCTCAAGAGTTCTAGAGATTTCTCCTGCAACCAACATCAAGTGGCCTAACAGCGCCTGGTCTTCTTTGGTCGCATCAGATAATTTAGGGATAGGTTTTTTTGGAATAATTAAAAGGTGGGTTGGTGCCTGCGGTTGGATGTCTTTAAAGACTAGGGACAGGTCATCCTCATAAATAATATCCGCAGGTATTTCCTTGTTAATAATTTTTGTAAAAATTGTGTCCATGGCCTTATAACAAAAATCTCACTAGGCGAAATCCCACATAAAATACTCCAATAGAGATGCTCAGCGCCAGAATAATGACCAGCAAATCTCGAATCGACTTCAGCGTCTTGCCATCAGGAGAATTAGAGAGAAGCTGCTGAACTAAAAAGAGCAAGGCAACAATGGATAAGAAAGCAATAATTAAAGTAATCATATTAATTAAATATAGGGCCTACAGAGATCACAAGCAAGGCAAGAGCTAGCGCCCAAGCAGAGCAAGCAAACAAATCGGCGAGATAGAATCTTTTTAACCTCAGATCAGTTAGGCCCAGCAAAAAAGGTACCAAAGGTCGGATGGCTGGAATAAAGCGTCCCATCAAAACAGTGTAAGGCCCAAACCTATCAAGAAATTTTTGAGTTCTGGC
This sequence comes from Proteobacteria bacterium UBA3413, assembly GCA_002358345.1. Classification (GTDB taxonomy): domain Bacteria; phylum Pseudomonadota; class Gammaproteobacteria; order Magnimaribacterales; family D2472; genus D2472. Next base: position 21,745 of record DEOR01000010.1, read on the forward strand.
TATGCCCTTCTGACGTTTTTGAATAAAGTTTGATGCCATAAAAGAGGGACCAAAGATCTTGCCAACCATAAACCCAGCGATATCACCTACATGAGACCCTATAAAGGCAATGCCGCAGATCCAGGGAAGAGTTAAGAGCTCTGTGTTGTATAAATATATACATAAAGAAAATAAAATAGCACTGGGCACAAAACTCCCTGTAATAATCATCGATTCCAGAAAACCAAATAGGAAGATTAAGAACCAGGCGTATTCAGGGTTTGTTTGCAGAAAAAGTTGAATCTTATCAAACGGCATCAGGAGATCCCTTTCTGGTAAAAAACTTTTCAACGGCTTTTAGATTATCTTCGGAGCCATACAACTTTTTCATGGCCGTCGTTTCAAGCTTTCTCGCTTCAGCGATCGCATCAGCATTAAAGCTTTTTAAGATTGCCTTGGTTTCAATAATGGATGCAAGCGATTGCTCGTTAAGTTTGCGTGCATAGGCAAAAGCTTGCTCAGCAAAGTCACTGCCAGCATATCTTGCTAAGCCCAGTTGAAAATAATCCTCACCACTAATCCAGTCAGCATCAAATAATAATTGAGCTGCTTTTTGATAGCCAAGAGATTCGAATAACAAAAGAGAACTGCCAACTTCTGGCGCTAGACCTAGATCTGAGAATGGGTATTTAATTCGTGCGGTAGGAGCAATAAAGACAGCATCAAAGTGCAATAAAATAGTGGCCCCGCCGCCGATAGCAATACCATCAACAGCAGCAATTAATGGTTTGGTAAAATTAATTAGCGCGTCAATACAGGTTTCAAAAGGCTCTTCATAGTTAGAGCCGCCATCCCCCACCATGCTTGCTAGGTCTACTCCTGAAGAGAAGGTGTTGCCTGAGCCAGTCACAATGACCGAATGAATCTCTGGGTCCTGACTTGCATGATTTAAGGCATCCCGAAATAAACTCCATAGCTCAGCATCAAATGCATTCTTTGTTTCTGGGCGATTAAGCGTGAGGAGCTGGGCCTGGTTGGTGGTCTCTATGATTAGTTTGCTCATTTGCCTTTGAAGTTTGGCTTACGTTTTTCAGCAAATGCCGTGAGGCCTTCCATCATATCTTCAGATTCAAAAATTGGCTGTCCAATCTCCAGCTCCCTTTTAAGAGCTTCTGCTTCAGGATAACTCTCGTCAAGCTCACGCAAAGATTTAACAATGGCCTGAATTGATAATGGTGCATTGGCACTAATGGTTTCAGCGATCTCCATTGCGTGACTCAGCGCATTCCCATCCTCAACCACGTGACCTATCAGGCCAAATCTTAGGGCTTCTTCGGCTGTGATTCTTCTGCCAGTCAGCAAAGCTTCAGCGGCAAGGGTATAAGGGATTTGACGTCTTAAACGCACGGTAGAGCCGCCCAATGGGAACAGGCCTCGCAAAGGCTCTGAGAGACCAAATACAGCAGATTTACCGGCAACTCTAACATCTGTGCCTTGAAGAATTTCGGTGCCACCAGCCAATGCAAAGCCTTCGACTGCTGCAATAATAGGTTTATTGGGACGATTATGTCTTAGGAGAGATTGCCAATGGAGGTCTGGAATAACTTTAAGCTTCTCCATCATCTCAGAATCTTCGTTGCCGTCTTTCATCGCGCTTAGATCAGCCCCAGAGCAAAAAGTTCCACCAGCACCAGTTAAGACTGCGCATCTAAGATTGGGATCAGCATCTAATTTTCTCCAGGCCTCATAAAGAGTTACAAGCATTCCAGGGCTCAGCGCGTTTCTTTTCTCTGGTCTGTTAAGAGTGATCACCATAATATGGCCTTTTTCTTCAACTATCGCATGATCTGTATTCATCCTATTCTCCAGTTAATTTTTAGACGAGGAAACAATCCACATTGCAAAAAATTGAGCAGCGCCTCCGTAAGCATGACCCATTGCAATATTGGCATCCTCTACCTGATGATCTTCAGCCAGCCCCATCACTTGAAGTGCGGCCTCCCCAAACCTAATCATGCCAGAGGCTCCAATGGGATTCGAAGACAAAACCCCGCCCGACATATTAACAGGTAAGCTGCCATCGAGCCTCGTGACACCTTCGTCAGTTAACTTCCAACCTTCGCCTAATTCACAAAAACCAAGATTTTCTAACCACATAGGCTCATACCAAGAGAATGGAACATAAATCTCTGCACAATCAATTTCTTTGCGTGGGTTGTGAATGCCGGCCTGCTGATAAATATCTTTGGCGCAATCTATGCCTGCTTGAGGGTTGACCTCGTCACGACCTGCTGAGAGAGTCCCTTCCGATCTCAAAGCCATCCCCTTGATCCAAGCAACCTTTCTTGAACCAACCATCTCCTCGGAGGTGATCACCATAGCGCAGGCTCCATCAGAAGAGGGGCAGCTTTCTAAGTAACGCAAAGGCTCCCATAGCATTGGTGTTTCACTGACCATTTTTTCGTCGATGCCAGGAATTTGAAGATGAGCAAGAGGGTTTTTTAGAGCATTTTGTCGGTCTTTTGCGGCAACCTTCCAGCCTATATGTTCTGGGGCGTCATAGCGACGAATGTACTCTCGAATAAACGGAGCAAAATAACCACCAGCACCTGCATTGATGTGAGGAGAGTAAGGATAACGTGGAGATAAGGCCCAGGTGGCATTGGACTCTGATTGTTTTTCAAAGGTGACTGTTAAAACCGTTTTGAATTGTCCAGAGCAAACATGCGAAGCAGCTATCACTGCGGTACTGCCTCCAACACTGCCAGCGGTATGAACTCTTAGAACAGGTTTTCCCACAGCACCAATGGCATCTGCAAGGTAGAGCTCAGGCATGACAACGCCTTCAAACATATCAGGAGCTTTGCCTAGCACGACAGCGTCAATGGCATCCCACTCAACATCTGCCGCAAGCAAGGCATGATCAATCGCCTCTCGAACTAAACCAGCCATAGAGACATCTCTTCTCTTGGAATCATAATTGGTTTGCCCTACCCCAATAACGCCTGCCTGAATCATGAGTGTCTCTCCAAATGCACGATCATGTTGTGCTGAAGGCAAGGACCAGAAGTTGCATGAGCCAGCCCATGCGTGAGCTGATCATTAACCATCGCTTCAAAAGTTTTACCGATGGCATCCAAGCCAGCACACATCATCACATTTCCAACCAAAGGACCGCCTGAAAGATTGGTGGGCACATTGGTTAAATTTAAAAGCTTACGCAAGAAAGGGAGTTCGTGGCTAAATTGCGTGTGAAGTTCTGCCACATCAAAGTGGACCTTTTTAAGTTGTAAGTGCTGCACTGAGGATTCGATGGAAGGTGAAGTCGCAAGATCTCTCGAACCAAGATTAGAAGATTCAATTCTGTGATCAATGCCCTCTATCCAAATCGGGTTATCAGTATACTCAAAGGCCTTCTCTTCGGAAGCAATAATCATGGCAGAGGCTCCGTCTGAAATCGGCGGACAGTCTAAACCTCGCAAAGGGGATGATTTAAAGGCATCTGAACCATAAAGGTCCTCGGTGAGGAGATCGGTTAACAAGGCATTTAAATTAGAGGCTCCATGCTGTCTTGCCTCCAAGACTGCAGCCATCATGTCATCGGGGCTGATAATATTGTTCTGCAATAGCACTTGCGCCTGTAACGCAGCCAAGCTAATTCTATCTGGCCAAAGTGGTGCAATATAGTAAGGATCCATTTGCAAGGAAATGATGGAATCTAGATTTCCTGGAGAGGATTTACCAAAACCATAAATTAAAGCAGTGTCCGCATCACCCATTTTCACTTTTAAGATCGACTCGTAAAGTGCCCAAGCTGCATCCATCTCTACGTGAGATTCTTTGATCGGAGGGTATGTTTGAATGGCAGACAAGCCCTCAACAAATGCAAAGGCAGCCCCCTGAAGATAGTCACAACTGCCAGAGCAGGTAAAGCCTATGTCATCTTGTGAAATTCCAAGGTCTGCGAACACCTTGTGCACAACAGGCATAATCAACTCTACTTCATTCAATGCTCCCGCATTAGGTAAAATCTTGTGCTGCGCATACCCAACAATCGCTACTTTTTTCATGATGCTTGAAACCTAAGTGTGGAGACATCAATGTCAGGCTCATCAATCGGAGCAAACCATTTAATGTTTTCTAAAGAATGAGTCCACTCCTCCTTTGGCTTCCAAACCGCCTGGATTCTCATGCCAATTCTAATGTTATCAATCTCAACGCCTTGAATTAAATGCAAGAATGAAATGTTGGCTTTGTCTAATCGAACCATGGCACACACATAGGGAGGCACGATTGGGTTGCCTGGAATGGGAATGTGGACCACCGTAAATGACTCAATGCAGCCTTTATCGGTCAAAGGAACTTCAATGGTGGTGGCGATACCGTCTCTCGGGCAGCTGCCTCTAGGCGGCACATAAACTGCCTGGCACTTAGGGCAAGCCTGTCCCACCAATCTACCTTCTTTGACTTGATTAAGAAAAGTGGTCGTGGCTGAACCAGCCGTGTATTGATACTCAAGGTGAATAAGAGATTCCCTATAGTCTTTAGGTGCTTGATCGTTGCTCATATATCTAAGATGAAATGTTGGATGTCTGCGATGGATTCTGTTGGGGTCTCAGACCACACAGCTTTAACTCTGTTGCCTATTGCCAGGTCAGACTTCTCGCAGTCTGAAATCATGTGGAGCATGGCGGTATCGGCACCATCCAATTTGATCAGCGCAAAAGCAAAAGGTGTTTGAATTAAATGATGGTTGGATGGTTGATGGACCCAGCTCCAAGATTCAATTATTCCACCGGGGCCCACTTCAATTAATTCAGTTAGAGCTTCTCTGGTGTGAGGATCATACTCAGCTGCTGGAGCGTACACTTTGTTCGCCTTGCTCTTGCTTCCAAGAATTTTTTTCTTTGCGAGACCTTCGAATACTTGAGACATGATGGGCCCACTGGAGCGCTTATATTTGTATGAAAGCTCAAATGGAGCTTTTAATAAAGTAGCTTTAGTCTCACTCATTTTCATCCACCATCGTATTTTTTGATGCGTCTATTAAAACATGTTTCATTAATTTACCGGAAGCATTTCTTGGTAAGGGGTGATCAGAAAAAATCCATTTAGAAGGTACTTTAAAGTCTGCCAACTGTGTTGCAACCCAGTTGGATAAATCCTGTTCACTCAAAGAGGGATTGGTGCCTCTCACAACCGCAGCTACCTCTTGGCCTAAATCATCGTGCGGCAAACCTATAACCGCTGACTCTTCAACCATGGGGTGTGAATCAAGAATAATTTCAATCTCTTGGGGATAAACATTCTCTGCGCCTCTTAAAATAAGATCAGTGCGTCGTGAGGAAATAAAAAATAGGTGCCCTTCTTGGTATCCAAAATCACCGGTTTTTAACCATCGATCTGCTAAAAGAGACTCATTGGTGGCCTCGAGGTTATTAAAATAGCCAAGCATGACTGAGGGGCTCCGCACAAAAATCTCTCCTTCTTTGCGATCCTCTTTGATCACCTGGCCCTCTTCGTCTCTGATCTCAATGTGAATCGTTGGCATGGCCTGACCTGGAGAGGATGGATTGTCTGCAAGAGAATCGCCCCAATTGATAATGGTAATAGCCCCAGACTCCGTTAAGCCGTAACCATACCCAAAGCTGTATTTAGAATTGGGAAAAGTAATCTTAGTTCTGTCGATGAGTGCCGGAGGCATGGGAGCGCCACCGCCACCAACCACCAAAATAGAATCCGCTTGTATGTTTGATTTTTCAGCGGCATCTAAGACTCTCTTTAATGCGGTCGGCACAGCGCCGCCCCAAGAAGTTGCATTGAATTTTAAGATGAGATCTAAAATCTTTTCAGCAGAAAACCTGCCGTCATAAACCAAGGTGGTAGAACCAGCAAATAGACTGGTCACGGCGCCTGCCGAAAGCCCTGAGACATGGAACAAGGGCGAGGTCAAAAGACTGGTTGGCTTGTGCCGTGCCCAGTCAATGCCTTTGCTACCAGAGTCCTGAGAAACAGCAGCGCCTTGCAACATTTGCAGGGTAGAGTTTGCAATCATGGAGCGATGGGACGTCATGACGCCTTTAGGAGTGCCGGTTGTTCCAGAGGTGTATAGCAAGCAGGCACACTCATCTTCAGGCAAGCGAACAAAGGACTCAATGGCTGAGCTATCTTTAGTTAGGTCTAGGCTTTCAAAAATTAAGGCGGGATGATTCACCTGCTGGTCAATCCGATCAAAGCGTTTTTGATCAGCAGCGATTAACTTAGGGTTAGCATCCTCAATGGCCTTGAGTGCCTCTGATCCTTTCCACCATCCATTTAATCCGCAGGCAATGCCACCAATGCTGACGGTGGCCCAAAAGAAAATAATCCAGTGAGGGCAATTGGCCGCATAAATTGCAACCCTGTCCCCGGGCTCAACACCATATTCATGCTGAAGGATGTGCGCCACTTTTTTCACCAAAGCTAAATGCTCGGCAAAGCTAATGGTTTGACCTTGATAGATTAGGTATGGCTGCTCGCCATGATTTGCTGAGAGCTCAAGAAAGTCGACCAATGATCTGGGTCGATTTTTAAACACTTCCATTGAGGACCCAAGCACCTCTTCTTGATGAATCTCAAAAAATGCCTGCTCTTTTATCAGCGCTTGTATGTATGTATCTTTATGCATAACGTAAATTATTTTTACTATCATATAAACAAAACAAAGAATCAACGAGTATCAAGGCGTTTTATTTTGTCAATGTTGTTTGAAAAATGGAGTTTGGTTATAGTGGATAAGATATAAATTAACTCAAATAACCGTTACACATTATGAATTCAACAAACACCAACCAACCCCTCGCAGTCGTTACTGGGGGCGCGTCTGGAATTGGCCTTAGCTGCATCAATCGTTTTGCCAAAGAAGGTTATGAAGTCCTCATTATTGATGCCAATAAAGAAGCCGGTGAATCTGTATTAAAAAACCTTAAATCAGAAGGTTATGCTTCAAATTTTGCTAACTGTGATATCACTAAGCACGAGCAAGTTGCCGGTATATTTGAGGCGCTAGGCAATGAAAATAAAAGTGCCCAAGTCTTGGTGAATTGTGCAGGCATTAGTCCAGGCTTAAATGCTCTGCATCAATACCCTGTGGAAGAGTGGCATAGAGCCATTGATATTAATTTGCATGGAACCTTTTATGCGTGCCGAGAATTTCTCAATCTTGCAGTTAAAAATCATGCATCTGAAGGCGCCATTATTAATGTGGCCTCTATCATGGGCGTCAGAGCCAGTGCCGCTCAAGCATCCTATGCCGCCTCTAAACATGCAGTTGTGGGTCTAACAAAATCAATTGCTCAAGACTATGCTCACATGAACATTAGAGCCAATGCTGTTGGGCCAGGTGTGATTGATACCCCAATGAATACTGAGCTGATGAAAGATGAGAACATCATGAGCTTTATGCTTGGCAGAATTCCCCTCAAAAGAGTTGCATCTGCCGATGAGGTGGCTAACCTCATTTATTTTCTAGGCTCCTCAGAAGCTTCATATATCACGGGGTCTTATCACCCGGTCGATGGCGGCTATCTTGCAAGCTGATATGTTTAATAAAAAAACTGCGCTTATCACTGGTGCTGCCAGCGGCATTGGTCGCGGTTTGGCTGTCCATGCTGCCGGCCTTGGAATGAATATCGTCTTGATGGATCTCAACGAAGAAGGCTTGGCTGAAACTCAAGCTCTTATCCCAGACTCCCCTTCTCTTGTATTGAAATGCGATGTTTCAAACCTTGAAGAATTTACGCTGTGCAAAGAAAAGATTGATGCTCACTTTGGCATGGTTCATTTTCTGTTTAATAACGCTGGAATATTTTTAGAGGGCCGAGCTTGGAAAGCAGATCAAAAGAATTGGAAGAGAATCATTGATGTGAATTTAATGAGTGTTATCTATGGGTTAAATCTCTTTGTAGATGAGATGATTAATAGCAACGAACGTTGTCATATTATTAATACATCATCAATGGCAGGCATTATCGTGGGGCCAGCTTTGGCACCATACACCACCACTAAACATGCCGTGGTTGGACTCACCAGAACGCTTCATGAGGACCTAGCTCAGAATGATAAAGTGGGAGTGTCTGTCATGTGCCCAGGCCTAGTTAAAACCAATATCATAGAAAGAGACCATCTAGGGCTAGATCTTGATGAATCCTCTATTGATCAGCACGAAAGCGCTAAAAACAATGCACAGTGGCTAGCCGATGGTGTAAAAAAAGGAATGACTACCAAAGACCTAGCAGTCATAGTATTCAATAAAATTGAACAAAATCAATTTTGGATCCTAACCCATCCTGAGTTTATAGATGTTTACGCTGGCTACTCTAAAGAGCTTATAGAGACTCTTTAGACTTAATCTTTATTTGAGTGCATTCAGCACTTGCTTGAAAGGGATAATTTTAAAGTTCTGATTTTTTAGCTCTTCCCCATCGAGGTTTTCATCGTCCTGAGCAATCATCATTCCTTTGGTGTATTTTCCACCAAAATTATAGCTAGAAACTGAGATGCCATCTGTGTGTGATGTTCCATCAATACCGTGAGGGCTATCATCTACAGTAAAACTAGAAATAAATTGATAAGGCTTCTGCCTGTTATAGACATTATATTTATTGTCGCCTTGTGAAGATAAAATGACATACCCTTCTGTATCAGAAGTTTTATAGATTGCCACCCCTTCAGGATCGCCGCCAATATTGCCTTCTCGAGAGTCTACAATGACTGGGTTTGAAAATGGATACTCTTGATTTAAGTCGTAGGCTTTTAACACTCCATTGGTTTCTTCTTCTGAGATAAACAAAGTTTGGTTTTCATCATCGAATACACATCCCTCTGACTCGCCTCCATTATCAAATACTCCAATTAGCTTTTGATTTTCAAGCGTCCATATCTCAACACTCGGACCTCCATCCTCGGTCGAAAAAGCAACGGGGGTTCCGCCAATCATTCCAATGCATATGCCATAAATATCTATGCTCGAGGCTATGCTAAATGAGCGCTTAGACAATGAAAAGATATCTTGAGATTCATGGGTATTAGCAAAAAAGGTATCTTGATCTATAACCCAATACTCTACAGATTGATTGCTTCGATTGGTTGCAGCAAGATAAATCTCTGAATTTTTCTGCCTAACATCTATGTTGTTAATGGCGCCCAGCGGAGAAAAACTCTGCTGCATTCCCTTTAAATCATACAAATAAACTCCTGCAGTCTTATCGGTACCAAAAAAAAGTGATGCGCTTGGATTTTTATAATTAATAATGATAGCTGGATCATCGGCAGCATCTTCAGCAGTATTAACTGGACCAGTTTCATCCAGAGCATAAATACTAGTATCTTGCGAGCATGCCACAAACGTTATTAAGACTAACGCCAGCAGAAAGCTGGCGCTAATTTTAGGTTTTGTAAGCTTAGTAGTTGTATCTAAAACCAAGCGAATATGTTGTTCCATATTCATCATATTGAGAAAGTCGATCTTTGTATCCCCAGAAATAATATTCTGGCTCATCCGTTAAATTAATTCCTTCAAGTTTAACACTTAAATTATCATTGATGTCATACTTAAGAGAGAAATCCAACTGCGAATGATTATCAACAAACCTAGAGTTGCCCAAAGAAATTGTATCTATGTCCCCCTCTTCGTCGGCCAACCAATCTAAATAATCACCTCTAGATGAAAGGCTTAACCTAGCATCAACTCTTCCTTGATCATATCCAATTGAAATATTCTTCTGTTGATCAGAAAGCTTTCTAAAAGGTGTGGTAAATCTCTGGTCATCATCAAATGCAAAAGTGCTCTCTCCGTCTGTATAAGTCATATTTGCTGCCAAATACAAACCATCAAAAGGGCTTGGTAAAAAATTGAACTCTTGTTGATATGTAATCTCAACTCCTTTTATATCTGATTGCTCGGCATTAATGTATGTCTTTACGCCGTCATTAAAATTAACACCATTAATTGTTGCAGTTTTTTGATATGTTGGATAAATAGCGTTATCAATCTGCTTAAAGAATGCCCCCAGACTAAAAAAGAATAGTTC
>DEOR01000010.1:32012-32701 GCA_002358345.1 Proteobacteria bacterium UBA3413
TCACCATCAATTTCAACCTCAGCAACAGGGGCTGCATTCGCAAATTTAGGCCTTGAAAGACCTCTCCAAATCGCCCCTCTAAGCAACTGGTTTTCTGATAGAAAATACTTAATCGTTAGATTGGGTGATACAAAAGTATAGTCATTAGATCCATATGTTTTAGTTGCTCCAGAATCATAGGCCGAGGATTCAAATTTTGTTTTCTCCACTCTTATGCCTGCAATGATCAAAGCATTTTCAGCCTCAATCGTGGTCATTGCATAAAGCGCCAATACGTCTTCAGTTGCAGTAAAGTCTGAAACCAAAGTTTCCTCTGAGCCTAGTGTCATAGAAGAAAGTTGAGATTTCATTTTGTCTGTGGCTGCAGCTGAAGCGAAAGAACCAAGTGTTTGATTGGCAAATGGCCATGGTATGGACACAGGATTAAAATCAGCCAAGGTTTTACCATCCCACTCGTAAAAATATAAATTCTTATCATTTTTAACATCTCGAGTTCTGTACTTTATTCCAAATTTCATCGTGGATGGAAGGTCGCCAAACATTGAAGCCTTTTCAAAATCTATCTTGAATGCAACCTCTTCATCTTCAATCGTAGAGCTCTCAAGCTCTAATTCCTTGAAATTTAGGTTTTCAGGCTGGTATAACTCTCTGTAATCCTGATAGACAGTCAAAAAAGGTTTTTGCGGATT
>DEOR01000010.1:32882-33395 GCA_002358345.1 Proteobacteria bacterium UBA3413
GAAGGTAACATCTGCATTATTTGAATCGTCTTGCTCTGCGAAAGAATGGCTTATTTGAAATGATGTATTCCAATCTCCAATGATTGTATCTCCACCAAAGTTAATAGTTTGAATTGTCCTTATCTCCTCTCTAACCCTGCTCTCTGCATCGTGACGAATTCTTGATGTCTCCATAAATTTCTCTGTGGTTGAGCCTGTTTGCGATATTTTTCCATACTCATCTTTAAAACGCAGCTCATCGTCGATGTATTCATTCCAAAATGCTTTGATATAAAGAGTTGTTTTATCGTTAACAATAAAATCAATATCATAAGTGAGCCCATATCTTTCTCTAGTAAGATCGTAATATCTCATCTCCCAGTCATCATTCATTTCCTTCAATCCAGATGAATTGGTTTCCCATCCATAACCTGTTTCATTGTTATAAGTAACAATGTCTTTGCTGGCAAATGTAAGGCCTATAACGTGAGCAGATACATCGGAAATCTTTCCGCCATAAGTTAAAGCCATCTT
>DEOR01000043.1:0-2912 GCA_002358345.1 Proteobacteria bacterium UBA3413
AGCCCTGGGTCATAGGGATTCAAAATCCTTTAAATTTTACTAATCATTCCATTTTGAATATATCGAGCAATGTTTTTTTAGCCGTCGCAACATCTGGTGAATATCGTAACTTTAATATTGACGAGCAGGGCAATAGGGTCAGTCACACGCTTAACCCTCAAACAGGCAAATCTATTTCCAATGGTGTTCTTTCGGTTACAGTGACCTCAGATCTATCCTCTATGCAAGCAGATGCTTGGGCCACGGCGATGAATGTATTGGGTCCCGACAAAGGATTGGAGCTAGCTGAGAAGCATGGCATCTCAGTTTTATATATAATGAATAATAACGATGAGATAAATTTCTTGAATTCTAGCAACTGGACACATTAATGTTTGAATTTCTTCTGGTCTTTTCTGTCATAACCGCATCATTTGCTGCGATAGCAGTGGGCGTTATTACAAAAAATAAGCCCATTGCAGGCAGTTGTGGCGGTCTAGCTAACCTTGAAAGGGGTGCGCCCTGCCAAATATGCGGGCGCACTGCCACAGGGGATTGTGATAACTAGAACTGGTTCATCGTATTAGCATGGCCTGATGCCTTAAGGGCGGCTTCTCCAGCAAAATATTCTTTATGGTCATCGCCCATATCCGAACCAGCCATATTTTGATGCTTCACACAGGCAATACCTTGACGAATTTCTTTTCTTTGAACTCCTTCAACATAACCAAGCATTCCTTTATCGCCGAAATACTCTTTTGCTAGATTGTCAGTAGAAAGAGCCACGGTATGGTAAGTAGGTAGTGTAATCAAATGATGGAAGATTCCAGCTTCGCGAGCTGCGTCAGCCTGGAAAGTTTGAATTCTTCTATCGGCTTCGATAGCTAGGTCACTAGAGTCATACGAGATATCCATCAGCTTTTCACGCTCATAAGCAGATGTATCCTCTCCAGATTCAACCATCGCATCAAATACTTGCTGTCTAAAATTTAAAGTCCAGTTAAAAGATGGGCTGTTGTTGTAAACAAGTTTGGCATTTGGAACAACCTTTTTAATTTCAGCCATCATGGCGGCAATCTGCCCAATGTGTGGTTTTTCAGTTTCAATCCAAATTAAATCAGCTCCATTTTGCAGGCTGGTAATAGAATCTAAAATGCACCTTGCTTCACCTGTCCCTTTTTTAAATTGGTACAGATTACTCGGCAGACGCTTAGGTCTAACAAGCTTGCCATTTTGATTGATGAGCACATCCCCGTGATTCATTGTTTCTGCAGTCATCTCTTCAACATCCAAGAAGGAGTTGTACTTATCTCCTAAGTCTCCAGCTTCATTGGTTACAGCAATCTGCTTAGTTAAACCTGCTCCCAGAGAATCTGTTCGCGCAACGATGACTCCATCATCCACACCTAACTCAAGAAATGCATAACGGACGGCATTAATTTTTGCTAAGAAATCTGAGTGTGGAACTGTAACTTTTCCATCCTGATGACCGCATTGTTTTTCATCGGAGACTTGGTTTTCTATTTGAATACAGCAGGCACCCGCTTCAATCATCTGCTTGGCCATAAGGTAGGTTGCCTCTTCATTTCCAAACCCAGCATCAATGTCTGCAATAATTGGAACAATGTGTGTTTCAAAATTATCGATTTGCTCTTGAATAGATTGTTTATCGCCATCTGAAGCGCTATCAAGCTGTCTGAATAAGCCTGCTAGCTCTCTAGCATCAGCTTGTCTTAAGAATGTATAGAGCTCTTTTACCAGGCTTGCTACAGATGTTTTCTCATGCATTGACTGATCGGGAAGGGGTCCGAACTCTGATCTCAAGGCAGCAACCATCCAGCCAGACAAATAGAGGTATTTTTTATCGGTAGTGCCGAAGTGCTTTTTAATAGAGATTAATTTTTGTTGGCCAATAAAACCGTGCCAGCATCCCAATGATTGGGTATAGGAGGAAGTATCGCTGTCGTAAGCCTCCATGTCTTTTCGCATGATTGAAGCCGTATATTTTGCAATATCAATGCCTGTTTTAAACTGATTTTGGATAACCATCCTAGCTGCAAATTCAGGCTTGATAGCATTCCAGTCAGATCCCTTGAAACCAGGAACAGCCTTTAAACGTTCAATTTCTACTGATAATTTTAATTTAGCCATTTAATAACCCCATGAATTTTTGTAGTGGATTAGATTTTATCTAGGATCAATTGTCAATATTATTTAAAAACCTTTAATGAAAGGCTTTTCAGGGAATAAAAAATGTAGTTAGACTACAAAATTTAGCTTTTTGCTAGTTTTTCAGCAATTCCAATGTAGTTAAGGGGGGTGAGGGCTTTAAGCTTGGCTTTAGCCTGGTCTGATACCTCTAAGGTTTCTACCAGTGCTGTGTAAGATTTTTGAGTCAAACTTAGGCCTCTAGTCTTAGCTTTAACAATTTCATAGGCGTTATCAAGGCCCTCTAATTTCATGATAATTTGTAAAGCCTCAGCAAGAATCTGCCAATTATTCTCAAGCTCTTCTTTCGCTTTAATTTTATTGGGCTGCAGTTTGCTCAGACCCTTGAGCGTTGATAAAAACCCTACGTATGAATAGCCAAAGCCCACACCCAGATTCCTTAGCACTGTAGAATCTGATAGGTCACGTTGCAATCTTGATTTGGTTAGCTTGTTTGCAAAAAACTCCATCATTGCATTAGATAGTCCCAAATTCCCCTCGGAGTTCTCAAAGTCAATGGGGTTTACTTTATGGGGCATGGTGGAAGAGCCCACCTCACCATCTTTTAACTTTAGAGTGAATAATTCATTGCTAATGTACAGCCAAGCATCCTGATTAAAATCTATAAGAATATTGTTAATTCTCTGAATGCAATGAGCTATTTCTGCAATGCCATCATGAGGTTCAATTTGGGTTGTCATTGAATTTTGCTCAACCTTAAATGA
>DEOR01000043.1:3128-9083 GCA_002358345.1 Proteobacteria bacterium UBA3413
AACTTTGCCATAGGTGTCATACTCTTAAGTGCATCTCTTTGGCGCTTTAATCGCTCAGAAAATACTTTCATCTCTTTTCCAAGAGTGGAGGGTGAGGCAGCTTGACCATGAGTCCTAGCAAGCATTGGGATGGTTGCCCATGCTCTTGCTCGCTTTGATATTTCCTTGACCACAACATCTAGTTGCTTGATGTAGATGGCTAGTGCGTCCTTTAATAAAATGGCATAGGATAAAGAGTTAATATCTTCACTTGTTAAAGCGAAGTGAACAAGGTGTTCAAAGTTCTTAAGGTTTGATGATTTTTGTAGTTCCTCGCGGATGAAGTACTCAACGGCTTTCACATCATGATTGGTTTTACTCTCAATTGATTTGATGCGCTTTGCAGATTTATCACTAAAACTAACTTTCAGTAAGTCTAGATTTTTAAGGTGAGCTTTTGATAATGAGGGAAAGTTTTTACCGCCGTCAGTACAAAGAAAAATTAACCATTCAATTTCTATTTCAAATCTTACTTTATTGAGATTAGATTCTGAGAAGTTAATCGCTAGATCTACAATCTTGTCATTGTATCGATTGTCTAAAGGTGAAATGAGTTGTTCAATTTTCATAAAGCGATTATAGCTAGAGTTTGATTGATTTAGCTATGATACCACCGCCTAAACATTGATTACCTGAGTAAAGCACGGCCGACTGACCCGGGGCTATTGCTCTGATAGGATCAGCAAAGCTTAGCTGCACACCGCTGGATTCAAATACAGCCTTGCATTTAATTGGCTGGCCCCTGTGCCTCACTTGAACTAAGCATTCCAATGATGTTGGCTGATCAGCCATCTCATTAATCCACTTCATGGACTCCATCATGAGCCCAGAGCTCATTAATAAGGGGTTAGAGCCGCCCTGGCAAACATAGACCTCATTCAATTCAATGCTTTTATCGTAAACATACCAAGGCAGTTCCGACTTATTTCTTACACCGCCAACGTTTAAACCTTGGCGTTGGCCTTGAGTGAAGAGGAGTGCGCCAGGATGCTCTCCTAGCACGTGGCCATCTAAATCTTTGATGTATCCAGGCTTGAAAGATATGAAGCGTTTTAAAAAATCACGTAGATTTCTTTCACCCACAAAACAAATGCCCACAGAGTCTTTTTTATCATGATTAATAAAATCATGCTCTTCGGCTATTTGGCGCACTTTGTCTTTAGGTAGGTCTTGAAGAGGGAACAAGCATTTTGCAAACTCCGCTTGCTTAACCTCATGCAAAAAATATGTTTGATCTTTATTGAGATCGTGAGCGCGCATGAGAAGTGTTTGATTATTTGTCTTAACTAGTTTTGCGTAATGACCTGTTGCTATGAGATCGGCACCAATCTTAAATGCATAATCTAAAAATGATTTAAATTTTATTTCACGATTACATAAAATATCTGGGTTGGGAGTTCTGCCTTTTTCATGCTCTGATAAGAATTCTTTAAAGACCCTTTCCCAATATTCGTCACTAAAGTTAGCTCTATGAAGGGGGATATCTAATAAGTCACATACTTTTGATGCATCAGCGAAATCTACCTCTGAGGTGCAGACTTCTCCGGGCTCATTTTGCCAGTTTTGCATAAATAGACCCTGCACATCATAACCATCGTTTTTTAACAGAAGCGCAGCAACAGACGAGTCAACACCACCGGACATTCCGACAACAATTTTCTTACCTGCATTATTTGACATAAATTACCTTTTAGACCTCTATTTAAAGCTATTTTTAGAGTATAATTCGCACCGATTTATATTATATAAGCGTTTAATCATTAGGGGACAGCAATGAGCTACAAACATATTAACATTCCTGAAGAAGGTACTAAAATCTTAATGGAGAACGGAGCCTTGATTGTTCCTGATAATCCAATTATCCCATTTATTGAAGGTGATGGAATAGGCATAGACATCACACCAGCAATGATTGATGTTGTGGATAACGCCGTTAAAGTCGCTTATAACGGCTCTAAAAAGATTTCTTGGATGGAAGTCTATTGCGGTGAAAAATCTACTAAAGTTTACGGCGAGGATACGTGGCTTCCTGACGAGACGATCGATGCATTAAAAGAATACATCGTTAGCATTAAAGGACCTTTGACCACCCCAGTCGGTGGTGGAATTAGATCTCTCAACGTATCGTTAAGACAAATTCTTGATCTTTATGTTTGCTTGCGACCAATCAGATATTTTTCTGGAGTTCCCAGCCCTGTTAAAAACCCCTCACACGTTGACATGGTTATTTTTAGAGAAAACTCCGAAGACATATATGCTGGAGTTGAGTTTGAAGCTGGCTCACCTGAAGCAGATGCAATGGTAAAAATACTTCAAGAACAATTTGGTGTTACGCAAATTCGCTTCCCTGAAAATGTTGGACTGGGAGTGAAGCCTATTTCCAAGCAAGGGACCGAGAGGCTAGTGAAGCAAGCCATAGACTATGCGATTAGAAATGATCGCTCCTCTGTGACACTTGTGCACAAAGGAAATATTATGAAATTTACTGAAGGTGCCTTTAGAGATTGGGGATATGAGTTAAGCATTAACTCATATGGTGGCGAGCTTTTTGATGGTGGCCCTTGGGTTACTATTAAAAACCCAAACAACGGCAATAACATTGTTATAAAGGATGTCATCTGTGACGCCTTTCTTCAGCAAATACTTACTCGACCTAAAGAATATGATGTTATCGCAACCATGAATTTGAATGGCGATTATGTTTCAGATGCTCTAGCAGCATGTGTGGGTGGAATTGGAATTGCTCCAGGTGCAAATATTGGAGATGAGTCTGCTTTGTTTGAGGCAACACATGGCACAGCTCCTAAATATGCAGGCCAAGATAAAGTAAATCCCGGTTCGATAATTCTGTCCGCAGAAATGATGTTGCGCCATCTAGGTTGGGTTGAAGCCGCTGATTTAATCATCTCTTCTATGGAAGCTGCGATTAATGACAAGATGGTTACCTATGATTTTGAGAGATTAATGGATGACGCTAACCTAGTATCTTGTTCAGGCTTTGCGCAGGAAATGATCAAAAGAATGTGATGATTCCTCAATCTTCGAACTCTGATAACGACTTATCATCTGACCTGGGCGTAGTTGTGCTCGAGGATAAACCTGAGCTCAAAGAACCCCCTTTATATCAAGTAGTCTTGCTCAATGATGATTTCACTCCCATGGATTTTGTGATCTATATTCTTCAGTCAATCTTTGGATATGAGCATGAGAGATCCACTCAAATAATGTTGGCTGTGCATTCAAAGGGGAAGGGCGTATGTGGTATATTTCCCAAGGAGATAGCAGAAATGAAATCACATGAAATTAACCAGCTAGCAAGGGCTCATGAACACCCCTTAGTTAGTGATATAGAGCCACTGACAGACTAATGTTTAGCAAAGACTTAGAACAATCAATCGCAAGTTTATTTGATCAGGCCCAGGATCAAAATCTTGAGTACCTCACCATTGAGCATTTATTGCTAATGCTTATTTCGGATTACGATGTGCGACAGGCCCTAGAAACCAATGATGTCAATTTAAATACTCTTAGAGAAAATCTAGAAGAGCATGTTCGTGATAACACCCCCGTTAAAGTAGATTCAAAGAAGCCGGTTCAGCCAACCCTTGGGTTTCAGCGCGTTCTTCAAAGAGCGGTATTTCACGTTCAGTCTTCTGGTAAAGGCGTTGTTAAGCCTATCAACCTTTTGGTTGCTATCTTCTCAGAGAAGGAATCACATTCAGTTTATCTGCTCTCAAAACAGGGTATCGGCAGGCTTGATATAGTTTCATACATCTCACATGGACAGCCCTCTAGCTCTTCAGGTGAAAGTCCTGAGCCTCTTGATTCAGAAGATCAAGTTATCGAAGAGGCTCCTTCAAGTGAATTAGAGTTCTTGATCGATCTTAATGAGCTTGCTAAAGCTAATAAAATTGACAAGTTAATTGGCAGAACCGAAGAGGTCGAAAGAATTATTCAAATCTTAGCAAGAAGAACTAAAAATAACCCATTGTTGGTTGGTGAATCCGGGGTAGGGAAGACAGCAATTGCCGAAGGGCTAGCCCATTTAATTAATGAAAAAGAGGTTCCTGAATTTCTCCATAAATCCACCCTTTACTCGCTTGATATAGGAGCTCTTATAGCCGGAACAAAGTACAGAGGGGACTTTGAAAAGCGTTTAAAATCAGTTTTAAACTTCCTAGATAAAGCAACTAATCCAATCTTATTTATTGATGAAATTCATACTATTATTGGCGCAGGCTCAGCCTCTGGTGGCAGTCTAGATGTTTCTAATCTTCTAAAACCTGCTTTAGGTAAAGGCAGCCTTAGATGTATTGGCTCAACAACATTTCAAGAATACAGAGGCGTATTCAATCAGAACCAAGCTCTATCTAGAAGGTTTCAGAAAATTGACGTGACAGAGCCATCAGTTGAGGATTGCATCTTGATACTTGATGGGCTTAAAGGTAATTACGAGGCTCATCACAATGTTAAGTACTCTTATGCATCCATTAGCTCAGCCGTCAGCTTATCGAAGAGATTTCTTAACGACCGATTCCTACCTGACAAAGCTATTGATCTGATAGATGAGACGGGCGCACTACTAAATATAGGCCGAAAAAACTCTAAAAAAATTACTGTAAACCAGATACATATAGAAAAAACTATTGCTAAAATCTCAAAAATCCCTGAGCAAACTATTTCTAGCCAAGAATCGATGAATCTTCAAAAGCTTGAGTCTGACCTTAAAACAGTAATTTTTGGCCAAGACACTGCAATACATAGCCTAGTAAATGCTATCAAGTTATCTAGAGCCGGTCTCAGAGACGATAATAAAACCATTGGATCATTCCTTTTCGCAGGACCCACAGGTGTTGGTAAGACAGAGATTACCAACCAACTGGCAAACATGATGGGTATTGAGTTGGTTCGCTTTGACATGTCTGAATACATGGAAAGACATACAGTGTCTAGGCTGATAGGAGCGCCTCCAGGTTACGTAGGCTTTGATCAGGGTGGTCTTTTAACAGAGGCAGTGGTCCAAAACCCTCACTGTGTATTGCTGCTCGATGAGATAGAGAAGGCGCATCCCGATATATATAACTTATTGCTACAGATTATGGATTCAGGCGTCCTTACTGATAATAATGGTAGAAAAGCTGATTTTAGAAATGTTATCGTTGTTATGACTACTAATGCAGGCGCTGATCTACTAGAGAAGAAAAATATCGGTTTTAGCGATCAATCTAACGAATCTGATGCTTTATTGTCCCTTAAGAAATTGTTCTCCCCAGAATTTAGAAATAGACTTGATGAAATCATTCAATTTAACTACTTACCCATTGAGGTCATTCTTTCAATTGTAGATAAGTTTTTGACAAAACTTCAGGCCCAGCTCGATGCTAGGAATGTTGAGCTTATATATTCTAAGAATGTTTTAAGCTGGATAGCAGAGAATGGCTATAACAAAGAGATGGGCGCAAGACCTATGGAAAGGTTTATTACTAACAAAATCAAAAAGCCACTTGTCGACAAGGTTCTTTTTGGAGATCTAAGTAAAGGCGGTCAAATAAAAGTTGATTTAGGAAAAGATGGGATTATTTTTTCAGCCAAGAAGAAAACACTAAAGACTAAGGCTTAGCGGCCTCTAAATGTAATTCGTCCCTTAGTTAAATCATAAGGAGTCATTTCTACCTTAACTTTATCACCAGTTAAAATTCTAATGTAATGCTTACGCATCTTCCCTGAGATATGAGCCTCTATGATGTGATCATTCTCTAACTTTACACGAAAGGTAGTATTGGGAAGGGTTTCAATAACTTCGCCTTCAAATTCTAAATTGTCTTCTTTTGCCATGGCGCTATTTTAACTCATTCCTAAGGGTTAGTCAGATAATTATATATAACTAATAATTTAACATAATATATATTATGCGAA
>DEOR01000048.1:0-11186 GCA_002358345.1 Proteobacteria bacterium UBA3413
CGCATCAAGATTTCAGAATCAGATGTTTTGCTCTAAGTGCTCTAAAAGCCTCTGGTCAAATAATACGAAAATCTCTGGCTCGATTAGATGCCGCATTTGAGAAATAATTTCTAAATGACTGTGAGGTATCAGCCGATTTATTATGAGCGCATTCTTTACATGAATCATTAGATCATGCTTGCCATGCACAATTAGAGTCTTAGCTTTTATTGCTTCACTTTTTGCGCTCAATCTTTTTTAAACTTTCTTGACTGAAAGTATAAAGTTTCATACTTTGTATTCTGGTGATTTGAGTTTGATTATAGTAAGTTAAGAGAAAGATTCTAAAACCAGGTTAATTAAAAAAATGATACTCACTGAACAAAATAGAATTCAAGATTTTACAAGCCGAGGTTGGTGGGGAAATGACACTCTTTATTCCCTTTTTAAAGATGCTTTGGCAACTGGCAAAGATCATGAAGCCCTTGTTGATCCAGAAAACAGACTCAATATTACTGGGGACTCTCCGAAACGATTAACATATGGCGAAGTCGATAAAACTGTAGAAATATACGCTACTATCTTTTATGAGCAGGGCCTAAGAAAAGATGACATTGTGATCATTCAATTGCCCAATGTTATTGAATTGCCCATGGTCTATTTAGCATTATCAAAACTAGGAATCATTTGCTCACCCATTCCAATGCAATACGGAGTTTATGAAATAACCAGCATAATTAGCGAAACTTCTCCCAAGGCTTTTATCAGCACTCAAACATTTAATGGCATTAAACATGCCGAGCAATTTTCCTCAGTCTTTACCAATCAAGAGCTAAAGTTTTCATTAGGCAGCACTCGCGGTTTTATTGACTTATATGATTACAATCTATCTACAGAGACAATGAGAGGGCAGGAGGCCTACGCACAAAAAAATCCAATCACAGCCAATGACATTTTTACTATTTGCTGGACTTCTGGAACAACTGGAACACCTAAAGGAGTTCCCCGAAGTCATAATTTGTGGCTAACTATGGCAAAAGCAGCAGCCTTTGTTTCAGAAACTGAGGAGGGCGATGTGCTCTTAAATCCTTTCCCTATGATTAACATGGCAAGCATAGGTGGTTTTTTATTTAATTGGTTGCTTTGTAAAGGCAAGCTTATTCAGCATCATCCTTTTGATTTAAATGTTTTTTTAGGGCAGATTTCTAATGAGAGAGTGAAATATACCATTGCTCCCCCAGCCATTATGAATATGCTTCTTAATAAGCCTGCGCTCCTTGAGCAACAGGATTTCAGCAGCCTGAGATCCATTGGGTGTGGCGGCGCTCCATTATCCGAATGGATGGTTGAATCCTTTCAGATTAAATATAATTTAACTGTGCAAAATATCTTTGGCTCTAATGAAGGGGCGACACTTCTGAGTGCCCGCAATGAAATTGAGGATCCGCATTTACGTGCTAAGTATTTTCCACGTTTTGGGGTAGCTGGCCTTGATTGGAGTAATCCTGTTTCAAAATTAGTTAAAACTAAATTAGTTGATGTCGAGACTAATAAAGAAATTCATGAATCTGGGAAGGCTGGAGAGCTTCTTATTTCAGGAGCAACAGTTTTTGATGGTTATTGGAATGCTCCCGAAGCGAATGCTGAAGTGTTTGATGCAGAAGGTTTTTTTAGGACTGGAGACCTATTCGAAATTTCTCCCGAGGATACCCAGCAGAAGTACTATAAATTTTGCGGAAGATGTAAAGATTTAATAATTCGCGGCGGCATGAATATTTCACCTGAGGAATTAGATAATCTTTTAAACTCTCATCCAAAATTACTCGAAGTTGCAGTGACTGGTTATGATGATGAGATCCTTGGCGAAAAGATTGGCGTAGTTGGGGTTTTAGCTGAGGGCGAGAACTTGTCTTTAGATGAAATAATTGAATTTTTGCGAACCAAGCAAATAGCAAAATATAAAATGCCTGAAGACCTTAGAATCATAGACGCGCTTCCAAAAAACCCACTTGGCAAGGTATTGAGGCGCGAGCTCAAAAATTTATTTAATTAGATAGTTCCAACTACAAAGCTCACAACGGTTGTTGCGCTTCCTCCGATGTTAAGAGTTGAAATATTCTTAGCATTATTAATTTGATAGTCACCTGCATTATTTGTGCATTGTTTATAGCTATCTAGCAACATTCTTACGCCAGTAGCACCTACTGGATGCCCCAATCCAATTAATCCGCCACTAGCATTAATTGGAATTTTCCCACCTATTTCAATGTCACCAGATTCTATTGCCTTCCAACTTTCTCCAGGCTTGGTAATTCCGAAGTGATCAATGGCCATATATTCTGTTGAGGTAAAGCAGTCATGGGTTTCGATTCCATCTATATCAGTAACTCCCTGCATGCTAGCTCTTTTAAAAGCATCATCAATTGCTTTTTTGACATGAGGGAATACATATTCTTTATCTTGGCTGAAATCAATTTTTTCTTGATAAGTAATCGGACCCGTTTGATGGCCCCAACCTTTTATATAAGGAATGGATTCAAAGTTCATAGACCTTATTTTTGCATACTCCCTAGCTTTCCTTTCACTTGCTAAAAAAATAATCGCTGCGCCGTCAGTTACTTGTCCGCAATCCATTTTTCTTGTTCTTCCCTCTATCACTGGGTTAGTATGATCTGATCTTGTAAAAGTATCAGATTCAAAAGTCCAACCTCTTGTTTGCGAGTTTGGGTTTTTTTTGGCATTAAAAAAATTAATTTCTGAAATTCTGGAAAGATGATCTTCGTTAATTCCGTATCTTTTGTCATACTCATTCGTTAGCTCACTAAACATGTGTGGCCAAGGGTATTTCACTCCTTGGCATTCAAAACCTGATCGCATCGCAGGACCACCGATATTTTGAGCTGCTTGCTCACCCGAAACATTTCTCATTTGCTCAATACCTAAGACCGCTGCTAGTTCATAGCGCCCAGATTCAATTTCTGCACAAGCAGCAAGTGTTGCAATGCTACCAGATGCACAGGCAGCTTCATGCCTTGAAGATGGCAAGCCAAAAAAGTCAGGATGCGATGAAACAAAAAAACCACCTAAATGACCTTGATTGCAAAATAGTTCAGCTGTGAAATTGCCCACATGAGCAACATCAACGTCTTTAGGCTCTAAATCGACAGACTGCAATCCTTTGGCAATAGTCTCTTCAAAGACATCCAAAAGATCTAATTCATTTCTATACCAATTCTGAGCAAAATCAGATTGATAACCCCCTAATATGTATACGCGTTTTTGCATGTTTTAATTATAGGCGTGATTGGGCATGATTGAAAAGGAAAAGCTATGTGGTAAAAATTGAAATTTATACTAAGCTTAATAAAATTTTGAAATATTAATATGCAAACAAATAATTTGATTAATCGGTTACGATTGCCAGTGATTGTTGCTCCGATGTTCTTGGTCTCTGGCCCTGAACTGGTTATTGCGAGTAGTAACTCTGGATTAATTGGCTCTTTCCCTGGTCCAAATGCAAAAACCACAGAAGAACTTGAGAAATGGATGAGAAAAATTACCGAAGGAACATCTAATCCTTGGGCGTTCAATATGATCACTCATAAAACTTATGATAGGTTTGATGACGAGTTAGAGTTAATCAAAAAGTTTCAACCTAAGATTGTTATTACAGCGCTTGGGAGCCCGGAAAGAGTCATTGAAGAAGTCCACTTTTATGGTGGCAAAGTTATAGCTGATGTAAATAATATTAACTTTGCACGTCGGTGTGCTGATATGGGGGTTGATGGCATGGCTCTTATTTGTCATGGAGCTGGGGGTCATACAGGGCAACTATCGCCTTTTGCATTTACCTCATATGTAAGAGAGTTTTTTGATGGCATTATAGTTTTAGCTGGATCAATCTCAACTGGGAATCACATTAAAGCTGCAAAGTTATTAAATGCAGATCTGTGCTACATGGGCACAAGGTTTATTTCAGCCACTGAAAGTCAAGCAGTTGATGAATATAAAGCCATGGTGATTAACTCCAATTATAGCGACCTAAGAATGACAAACCTTTTTACAGGAGCCCAAGCTTATTACATGAAAGATAGCATTATTAGAAATAATCTAGACCCTGATAACTTAGAATCAAACTTAGCTGGATTTAATGTATCTGCCTCTCAAGAAAAGATTAGTGCATGGAAAGATATCTGGTCTGCAGGGCAGGGCGTTGGTTTGATTAAGAGAGTAGAAAGCGTAGAATCTATAGTAGCGGAACTCGAAGCTGAGTTCTTGCAGAGGTAAGATATGGAAATTAAAAAAACAAACACTATTACATCCTCTATTAAAACCAATGATCATCCCTATCTTAAGGATGCATGGATACCAAATTATGATGAATATGAAGTAACAGACTTAGAGGCTTTGGGCGGTGTCCCTGAAGATATAGAAGGGGCCTATTTTAGAAATACTGAAAACCAAGTTCATGAACCTATTGGTCGTTTTCATCCCTTCGATGGAGATGGTATGGTCCATTCCATTAATTTTGATAATGGTAAAGCAAATTATGTTAATAAATTTGTAAGAACTGAAGGCTTTTTAGTCGAGCAAGAAATGGGAAAGTCAATGTGGGCAGGCCTGATGGAAAAACCTAGTGCATCTTCACTGCCTGGTTGGGGCGCACAGGGTGGAATCAAAGACTCATCATCAACCGACATAACTATTCATGGAGGAGCGCCACTTTCCACGTTCTATCAATGTGGAGAGGGCTATCAACTAAACCCATTTACGCTAGACACTGAAAAAAAATTATCATGGGTTCCGTCTGGAGGCTTGTCAGCCCACCCAAAAGTTGACCTTGCAACAGGGGAACTCCTTTTTTTTAATTATTCAAAACAAGCTCCCTATTTGCATTATGGTGTAGTTGATAAGTATCAAAACCTCAAACACTTTATTCCAGTTGAGCTCCCCGGTCCAAGACTCCCTCATGACATGGCCTTTAGTAAAAACTATTCCATTCTCAATGATCTTCCTCTCTTTTGGGACCAGGAGATGTTGAAGAAGGGAGTGCACGCAACAAGATTGCATGACTTGCCGTCAAGATTTGCCATAATTCCAAGATATGGCAATCCAGAGGATATAAAATGGTTTGAAGCAGATCCAACATATGTACTGCATTGGAATAATGCATATGAGGTAGGCGACGAACTAATTTTGGAGGGGTACTTTCAAGAGCATCCATGGCCTGAAAATTATATCGATGCACCTCCAGGCTTAGAGCGCATGATGGCTTTTTTAGACTTCTCACTGTTAAAGCCAAGATTGCATAGATGGAAGTTTAATTTAAAAACAGGAGTGACAACCGAAGAAGATATTTGCAATGAAACAATAGAGTTTGGAGTTATTAATCAGCATGTTGCTGGAATTGAGCATAGATATACATATAGCATGATCCCAACCAAGGGGCATTTTACTTTTGACGGAATAACTAAGCATGATCATCAAAATAACTCTATAAGTAAGTATATCTTTCCAGAGCATATTTTTATTAGCGAGGTAAGTTTTGCTCCAAGAACAAACTCAATTGATGAGGACGATGGATACCTAGTAACAATAAACAATAATGTTAAAGACAAGAGCTCTTCTTGTTTATTGTTTGATGCTAAGAATATTGAGCAGGGACCTGTCTGTGAGATACCTTTACCTCATCAGATTTGCTCGGGAACTCACGCTACTTGGGCGCAAAAAAGCGATTTAAGGAAGTAAGTTTATGCAACCAGTTTACATTGTAGACTCAATAAGAACACCTAGAGCTCGAGCTAATAATGGTGGGGGCCTAAATCAATTAAATCCCTATGAATTACTGGATGTTTTATACAAACATATTGATCATAAAAATATTCTGGATTTACACTCTATAAACGAAGTAATTTTGGGTTGCGTAACCCAGTATGGAGAGCAAGCTGGTAACATTGCAAAAAGCTCAGCCCTATTTTCTGGATACCCTGATTCCATTTCAGGCCTCACCATCAATAGATTTTGCTCTTCAAGCCTAGATGCAATAAATTTAGGGTATTTAAAAATACAATCTCAACAAGCTGAAAATATTATTGCTGGCGGTGTGGAAATGATGTCTAGAGTGCCAATGCTATCTGATAAGGCAGCAATTTGGAATGATTTGACCATAGCGACTAAGGCAAGAATTTTTTTAATGGGCAGTGGCGCTGATCTCATTGCAACCCTCTTTAATATTTCTAGAGCAGAGGCAGACATGCAAGCATTAAAGTCTCAACAAAGAGCTATGATTGCACAAAAGAATCGTCACTTTAAATCTATCGTCGCCGTTATTGATGAGCAAAAAGCAATAAACTGCTATCAAGATGAATGCATTAGATCAGATACTACTTTTGAAAGTTTATCCTCATTAGAGCCGAGCTTTCAGAAATTAGGAGAAAAGGGCGTAGATAAAGCTCAATTAAATTATTTTCCTGAACTAAATGAGATTTCGCACATACATACTGCAGGTAATTCACCCGCTATGGCAGATGCAGCTTCACTAACTTTGCTGTCAAGCCATAGCATTCAAGAGAATGGAATTAGAGCTAGAGCTAAAATTATTTCAGTGGCTATTGTGAACGATGATCCTTTGTTAGTTTTATCTGGCTGTCTATTGGCAACGAAAAAAATACTTGAGCAAAATAATCTTCAAGTAAAAGACATAGATTTATTTGAAATTCATGAAGCTTTTGCCTCAACTATAGTTTATTGCCAACAACAATTAAAAATAGATGATGAAAAGCTGAATGTTAATGGTGGCTGCATTGCTCTTGGTCATCCCATGGGGGCAACTGGCTCTATCATGATGTCGACTCTTATTGATGAACTCGAAAGACAAGATCTGACAACTGGTGTTGTTGCGACAAGTGGAGCAGCTGGTGCAGGCACAGCAATACTTATAGAGAGAATAGAAGTTTAATTATAAATAGCCATCTGAGGATAAGGCTTTAAACTTCCATTTCTGACAATTCCTTTTTGTGCGTCCAATTTTGTTATTGGGATGTCGCTAGGATCAATATTTTTTTCAACCCAGTTTTCCAGCACTGATAGCATGCTCATTTGATCGGGCAGCGCAGAAGGCAATTCCCAACAATGACCCATGCCAGGCACTAAGAATAATTTAAAAAAAGTATCAACATTATTTCTGCCCATCTGCTGAGTGACTTTCTCGTAATATTCAATAGTTTGTTCTGGTAAGACCAAGGGATCAGCAAGGCCATGCCACATCAATAGCTTCCCCCCTGATATTTGAAATTCTACAAGATTAGCATCCAATGCATCCAACAGTTCGCTTTGCTGTTTTAGTAAATCTGGATCTTTATCAAAATCAAAGTTCATCGCCGAAAAAGAGTTATCATCAATTGGTAACCCTAAATTTGGCAGGTAGCCATCTGCAAGAAGAGTGCCTGGCCTTTTTGCATTCTTACTATCCCCGTACCAGTAAGTGAGGTATCTTTCACTACCTGGATTAATACCATAAAAGAGCTGCTCATTATTTGAATTTACTGGACCTCGATAGAGTTTTGTTAAAGTACTTCTCTCTTCATCAGAAAGACAATCATCTTGTTTCCCATTTTTACAAGCTTGTATGTCAGTAAGGTTTATGTGGCAAGCATTAGGCTTCTGTATTGCGCCATCTATTTTTCCATCAAGACCATCACATTGACTCAATGAATTCATTTCTAGCATGCTCACTTTTTTTGCAAAAGCTTCATTTAAGATTGCTTGTCCATATTGATTTGTATTGGACTGAACGACCCAACTTCCAAATATTCCTCCATTCTGCGTGAGGTTTAGTACTGGGCACCCAGCAATAATGCCATCAAATAATCGGGGGTACACTTGCGCAGCTTTCGCCGCCAGCCTGCCACCATTTGAGCAACCTGAAAAGTATGAATGTGTTGGCGTAGATTTGTAGAATGCTTGTATTAAGTCATGTCCAGCATAATAAGTTAGAGGTATTAACTTGTGGGCAAATACTTCCTCTGCCTCTTTATTATTTCTTGCCCATTCTGCGTCACCAAGATGCTTGCCTTGATGGCCACCATCGGTAGTAATAGCAGCATAACCTTTTGCTAGAGCGTGATTAATTGCATTGGATTGAGTGGCTCTATCTGGCTCAATTAGGCCGCAGAAACCGCCACAACCAACTTGAAAGAATTTACCATTCCAATTCTTCATGGGGAGGCGAGCCTCAAAGCCAATGTTAGGCTGAACCACCCCTTTAATTTTACAAAAGACGGGCAGTTCTGCATCTATTGCATCTACCGAAGCAGATGCGATGGAAATGTTTCCAAATTTTAGTTTAGCAAGGCTAGTACAATCCGATGAAAAGCTCAGTCCCGAGCAAGATAAGCAAATACATAGGAAATAAAGTTTATTAAATTCAAACACCTGAAAAAAAATAGCTCTGCATGATTTTGCAGAGCTATAAATCATTTTTTAGAATCGGTAATCTAATTTGATTGCAATATTTTTTGGCCTAGCGTAGATAGCATCATAAGCTATTCCATCAAGCGCTCCACCAGAAGCAAGTTTTACAAATGTTCTTGCAAGAGGAATAGTTCCGCCAACTACCTTGATTCGCTCATCAGTTAAGTTATCGCCGATCAACGAAATTCTCCATTTACCATCTGAGCTTTCTAAACCAAGCACTAGCCCAACTTTTGAGTAACCACTTTCTTTGATATTTTTATCAAGGTTGGTAGTGATGAAGTACTCTGATGAATAGTCAATATTTAAATTGGCATCAAAGGCCCAGTTATTTGATAAAACAGTATCGTATGCAAAACCAGCATTTGCTGTATCTTCAGGCGCAAGAATGACACCAGCACCAGATCTGTCGCAATAAATACCATTTGTGGCAGTTTCTCCATATGCGCACTGACTGTTTTTCCAATCAGTAAATTTGTACTCTAGGCTAGCCATAGAAGCATAGAATTCTAAATTGTCAGTAATTAGATATCTGCCTTGCATTTCAAAACCATCGAGTTCTGCAGCCGCAGCATTACCTACTTTAAAGCCCAATACACCATCAAAGACACTTGTTTGAAGATTCTCATAGTCAGTTGTGAAGTAGGTGAAATCAAATGAAGCTCTATCTGATTTCATTTTATAGCCCCATTCAATATTTGTAGCTTCTTCTTCTTCAAACTCCCATCCACCTTCGCTGGAGACGAGAGGAGTTCCTGGTATTGAGTTACCACGAATATCAAATCCGCCTGCTTTAGAACCTTGTGTGTATGAAACATACATTTGAGAGTTATCAGATAAGTCATAACTTAATCGGACCATTGGATCGAAAGAGTTTTCGCTTCTGCTGCTTGCTATATTGTGTGGACCAACATTTAAAACAGCTGCCCATAGAACATTTAACAATGGCGAACCATCTAATGCAGTGCCAGTGCCATCTAAAGTTAACTCTCTACTTCCATCTTTGTCTTCGCTGGAATACCTTGCACCAAGAGTTAAGCTCCATTTGTCATCAAGATTTATATCAACTTGACCAAAGACTGAGAACATATCTGAAGATTGCGCGTATAGTCTGTCCCAATTTGTTCCGACCAGTAATGAAACTGGAGCTCCAGCAAGAGCTAAGAATGAGCCTAATGGAACATAATCAGTTACATCAACGTCTGCTGTTTGAAAATATGCGCCAACGATATAATCAACATCTTCGCCACCAGGTGAAGTGAAACGAATTTCTTGAGACCACTGGTCGTACTTTTCTGTTTGATTAGTGCCATCTAGTATCTCAAGACCAACATAGTCAACATCAAGCACCTCATATGAATCATATTCAACATGACCTGTTATTGAAGTTAGGGTGCCGCCACCATCCATTGGATAGTTAGCAGTTAACACAAAATTGTCCATTGTATTTTGGCTGAAAGTTTCCCCACTAGATCTAACCCAGTTTTCGTCTGTTTCAACTGCAATGGGTCCAGCAAAAACAAGACCATAGCCATCTTGTGGTGCAAGAGCTTCCATGGCATAGCCCGTAGAATCAAAGTCAGCTGTTTCAACTTTTAGGTTGTAGTCAATATCTCCAGATGTCCATGCAAGCTGGCCTCTGATGTATGTTTCATCTCTTTGTGGTTCAAGCCTTTTCATTTTTTGGTTAGTAATCCAACCGTCCATTTCTCTTGTAGAAACAGTTAATCTTCCTAGAACACTTTCAGATAGGGCGCCAGACAAAACCAACAATGACTGATCTTCCCCATGTTCAGACTCATGGGATGTAGAGAATTTGCCCTCAAATTCTTCAGTTGGTTTTGCTGAAGTAACGCTTACAGCTCCACCAATTGCATTTTTACCAAACAAGATAGGCTGAGGACCTCTTAAAACTTCTACTCGTTCCAAGTCAACGAGTGGAGTTCTTGCTAATTGACTTCTAGGATAAACAATACCATCAAAATTTATAGGTACAGATTGCTCAAAACCTTTATTGGCACCTGATCTAACTCCACGAATAGAAATAGATGTATCAATTTGAGTTTCAACCACCATGAAGTTTGGAACAGAGGCTGAAAGTGAGCTTAAGTTATCGATGCTCCTATTTGATATCGTTTCCCCATCTATAGCTGAGACAGAAATGGGTACATCCTGAAGACTTTGCTCTCTCATTTGTGCAGTCACAATGACTTCTTCAAGAGTTTGAGTGAACGCAATTGGAGATGCGATGAAAAGCATGGCTGCTAAAGCCATATTAAGTGAGTATTTGTTTAACATATTATATATTCCCCTATAAATTAATATAAAAAATAACTATATCCTAACTTAGAGGTGAGATGGTTATTTTTTTCTCAAGTATATAATTTTCTGAAAAAACTATTGTCTGATGACATCAATCAGTTCGTCAGGGTTTAGCTCAGCTTTTCTCAAGCCAAAAAAAATTAATTGTAGATTATAGATTGTGTTGTAAGAAACTCTTAGTTCCTCACTTAGTTAAATATGTTCTATTAACACTATTTATTAATAATTAGCACTTAAGCATTTTGCATTAAGTGTTCTAGTAAACTCTCCTGGAACAACTCAAGGATCTCTGGTTCGATGAGATGTCTCATTTTTGAAATAATTTCTAGTTTACTATTCGGTATTAATTGATGCATCTTATGTGCATCTTTTAATGCAATTATTGGATCATGCTTTCCATGCACAATTAAAGT
>DEOR01000048.1:11408-16523 GCA_002358345.1 Proteobacteria bacterium UBA3413
TAACTGCCTGCCATATCCGGATCCATCCTTGGCGCGTTGAAAGTTTTCAAGGGTGTCTTGACGAAATTGAGGCGTATCTACCTCGCGACCCTTCATTCCAATCAAGGATACAAATTTTATCTCTCTCTCATATACTTCTTCAATCGTAGGATTGGGATTTTTAGATCTTTCCATCATTATTGCTCGCACTTCTTTTGAGGGAGCGTTAAGAGGGCTTGGTGTCGAGGCGGTTGACGCAATTAATGTTAATGATTTAACTCTTTCAGGGAATTGTGAGCTGATGATTTGTGCGATCATGCCGCCCATGGAAGTACCTAAAATATGTGCCTTCTTGATGTTCAAGGCATCAAGTAAATTAATTCCATCCTCTGCCATATCATCGATTATGTATTCTGATTGAATCGGCAAGCGTAAAAAGTATTTTATATAGTCCAATACAAACGAAGGCTTACCAATAAACCTTGAAGACAGACCAACATCTCTGTTGTCATAAGTAATGGGCCTGTAGCGATTCTTTTTTAGGAACTCTATTAAGTGAGGCGGCCAATGCACAAGTTGCGCCCCTAAGCCATGCACTAATAAAATGGGTTCACCTTCAGCTGGACCATGATCACGATAGAAGATCTTAACCCCCTTGTTCTCTGTGTAGCCTTCTGAAGATTGCTTCTGTAAATCCATAATATTTTTGATGATTGTCCAGTGTGTGGTATTTTTATACTAATGTACCCAGCCTTTATTACCAAGCCCACTCAAGACTGATGATAGTCATTGAGCACCTATGAACTCACAAACAGTTTCCAATAAAGTTAGAGCTGCCTATGGCATAGGCGACTATGCAATTTGTCTCTATTGGAGTGGTGTAGGCCTTTACCTACTGTATTTTTATACAGATATTATCGGCATTACCCCTTTGCTGGCTGGCTGGATATATGCGCTTGGAATCGCATGGGATGCAGTCACTGATCCGTTTATGGGGTATCTTGCAGAACGAACAAGGACAAAGATGGGCAGTTATCGTCCTTATATATTTTATGGAGCCATCCCGCTGGCCCTCTCTTTTGTTCTGTTATTTTGGGTTCCTCCTTTTGAGGGAACTCAATTATTCATTTTTTTATTGATCGCTAATCTTATTCACAGAACATGTTTTACCATTGTCAGCGTTCCCTATTCTTCTCTCACCGCAAGAATTACCGATGATAGCGACGAACGAACAAAGTTAACCACCGCAAGAATGATTGGAGCTTCCTTTGGAACTTTAACCATTTCTGCCTTGGGGTTTCCAATCGTTTTATGGTTTGGCGGGGGAGAAGAGGCCCTCGGATTTATATATCTAGGAATGATCGCAGGTCTCGCAGCTGTCTTGGTATTGAGCATCACCGTTCGTTTTGTTGAAGAGCGCAAGTTTAATTTTCCCGAAGCTGAATTACCCAGTTTTACAAAAGTCGCTCGGTCAATTGCAAACAACTACCCATTTTGGATTGTGTTTGCATCCATTTTAATTCTCATCTCAACCTCCATCATGTTTAACAGTAATTTAATTTATTTTGTTAAATACGCACTTGATCTTCATGCATACCAAGGCTTAATTCTTGGAGTGAGTAGTGGCAGTGCTCTTTTGGCCATTCCTCTATGGGCTTACGCTGCTCTGAAAATTGGCAAAAGAAATTCTTGGATGATCGCAATGAGCCTACTGATTCTTGGATTTTTAATTTTTTATTTATACCCCATAGCCTCGCTAAGCGAGCTGCTTATTATTCTTAGTTTTACTGGGTTTGCAAACGGCGCCACCGGGGTATTATTCTGGTCAATGCTCCCAGATACCATTGAGTATGGCGAATGGAAGACGGATGTTCGTACTGAGTCATCTTTGTATGGTTTTATGACCTTTGCTCAAAAGGGCGCCATAGCATGTGCCGCACTCTTCTTAGGATTAGCACTGACGAATATTGGCTTTGAGCCCAATCAAGAACAAACAGCAGAAACTTTGGCTGGTTTAAAACTTATCATGACATGGGTACCATTGGCTGGAGTAACTATTAGCCTCATGTTGGTTTCTTTTTATCCTATTGATAAAATCTTTCATCAAAAATTAATTCAAGATATTGCAGATAGGAAGCTGGTTAATGCAAAAAATTAAATGGGGGGTCATTGGCCCTGGATCAATTGCTACTGCCTTTGCTCACTCTATTAAGCATTGCCAGAATTCAGAGTTAACCAGTGTGTTTGGAAGAAACGAGGGAAAGACAAAGGTTTTTGCTGAGTTATTTGGCATTCACCCCTTTAGTTCCCTGCAAGATTTTATAGGTTCAGATGAAGTAGATGCAGTCTACGTTGCAACACCTCACAGCGATCATTTTGTCTATGCGTTAGAGGCCATTAAGCATAAGAAACATGTTCTTTGTGAAAAACCTCTAACGATGAATGCTCACGAGAGTATGATTCTCTTAGATCTTGCTCAATCCTCTAATGTATTTTTAATGGAAGCCTATATGTATAGGACGCATCCACAAACCTTAAATATTTTAAATAACCTACACCTGCTCACCGAGACCAATAAGAAGATATTGATTGAAGGATCTTTTGGATTCAAAGCAGACGTACCAGTGGATCATCGTCTCAGAAACCCACTCTTAGGAGGAGGGGCCATCTTGGATGTGGGGTGTTATCCCTTATCTATGAGCAAGTTAATTGCGGGTCACTTGCAAGGTACGGCATTTGCAGAACCTCGAAGTATCTCAGCAACTGGAAGATTTGATGCAACAGGAGTCGACCTTCAGTCAGATGCTCATCTGATATTCTCCGAGAGCATTGAGGCTAAAATTAGTTGCGCGATTGATGAAGAGTTATCCAATCAACTGGTTATTGCTAGTGGAGAGGTTAGCATTACCGTTCCGCAGCCATGGCATTGTGGGCAGTTTCAAGGCGGTCAATCCTCTATTACCATTGTGAATGAATCAGGGTTGGTCGAGGAGATCTTATGCGATGACCAGATAGGACTTTTTACCAGAGAAATTGAGCATGCCTCAAGTTGTATTCTTGATCAGAAAATTGAATCCAGATTCATTTCTCATACAGATACTCAAAGCAATATGTTCTGGCTAGATCAATGGAGACAGCAACTAAACATCGCTTGCCCAAAAAATTTAATCGCGCACTCGCCTATACTTGAGTCCAAGGCTTTTCTTAGCCAGGTACCAAAACTTCAAAATGTAACGATACCAGGATTAGATAAGCTAGCCTCTAGATTAGCTTTCGGCTGTGACAATCAAACTTCTGAAGTTCACGCGTTCACCATGTTTGATAATTTCTATGGATCCGGGGGTCGCATTTTCGATACTGCTTATATCTACAATAATGGCATGGGTGATCAGTATCTCGGGCAGTGGATTAATTCCAGGCGGCTAGAAAACGAAGTCATAGTTCTTGGTAAGGCTGCTCATACACCTCAATGCGAGCCTCAATATATAAGGCCGCAAATTCTGGAGTCACTAGAGCGCTTGCAAATACCTAAGCTCGATATATTTTGCTTACACAGAGATAACCCGGAGGTACCTGTCGCAGAATTTATCGATGCTTTAAATGAGCTCAAGCATGACGGGTTAATTGATTTAATTGGCGCCTCAAACTGGGGGATGGATAGATTCTCTGAAGCTAGAAATTATGCTCAGAAAGAAGAGAAAGAGCCGTTCAGCGTTTTAAGCAATAATTTTAGTTTGGCTGAAATGGTGGAGCCTGTCTGGCCTGGTTGCGTCGGAGTGAATGATGCCTATATGGAGTATCTCATCGCAGAGGAAATCTTGCTTTTCCCATGGTCTAGCCAAGCTAGAGGGTTTTTTATTAAGAAAAAGGAAGTGATGTCCAATGAGCATT
This sequence comes from Proteobacteria bacterium UBA3413, assembly GCA_002358345.1. Taxonomy (GTDB): domain Bacteria; phylum Pseudomonadota; class Gammaproteobacteria; order Magnimaribacterales; family D2472; genus D2472. The sequence continues at coordinate 15,279 of DEOR01000048.1, forward strand.
TTGCCAATCCAACCTTAGATGAGGAGATGAGGGTGTGGCATTACGAAAAAAATTTAAAACGTAGAGAGCGTTGCTTTGAGCTAGCTAGGCAAAAAAATGTTGAGCCTATTCAGATTGCTCTTGCATATGTCTTACATCAATCCCAGTTGATCTTTCCTTTGATTGGACCCCGAACAATCTTTGAAACTAACAGTTCCATTCAATCCTCTCAAATTAAACTAACGGCTCAAGAACTCCTTGAACTAGCTCAAGCATAATTGTAGCTCTGAGATGAATATTAGACGCTGAAGATCCGATCAGTAGCTCATAAGACCCCTGTCTAATTTCCCAGCTTTTAGTGTTGATATCCCAGTAACTAAAATTTCTTGCTGCAAGAGTAAGTTCTATTTGTTTTTCTTCTTGTGGATTAAGTATTTCCTTGGCAAATCCTTGCAAGGTCTTTATGGGTTCAGCATTGGTTGAATGTTCAAATGCAACATAGCATTGAGATACTTCCGCGCCCATCACTAGACCACTATTCTTAACAATAAACTTACAAGTCACTTGATTGTTTTCAATAACTTGAACTTCAAGATTGCTGTACTGAAATTGGGTATATGACAGACCGTGGCCAAAGGGAAATAATGCTGGGACAGAGCTTCTGTCATACCATCGATAGCCAACCAAGAGTTTCTCATCATAGTTCATTTGCTGATTTCTTCCTGGATAGGATTGGTAAGCAGGCGTGTCTTCAATTTTTCTGGGAAAGGATGTTGGCAATTTGCCCGAAGGGTTCACTTCTCCAGTGAGCACATCCACCAAAGCATTACCAAATTCTTGGCCTGCAAACCATGTCTGCATCACGGCATTTGCATCATCAATCCAAGGCATTTCAATGGGAGAGCCTGTGTTCACAATAACTACTGTATTTTGATTGGCATGTAAAACGGCTTCAATTAATTTATTTTGATCTGCAGGCAAGCTGAATTCTACCCGATCATTTCCTTCAGTTTCCCAGTCAGAATTTGTTCCAACAATTAAGATGACATGATCCGCATCCTTTGCAGCGGTAACTGCTTCTTGAAATAAATCCATGGCGTCAGGGGCCTGGCACCCCAGATAAACAGCAGGAAAACTTCCTTCAAAATGATATTCCATTTCAATGTTGTAGCTTCTACCTTGTTGCAAATCTACCATTCCTTTCTTTGAAGCTGAACTAAAAGTAAAGAAGGCCTCTCCTGGATCAGTGTGCGTCCAATTATCAAT
>DEOR01000048.1:16685-24409 GCA_002358345.1 Proteobacteria bacterium UBA3413
TGATGTCCTGATATATTTGGGGTATATGCGCATGAAAACCTCACAGAAATATTAGGCCTTGGTTGTTTTGAAATAATCTCTTTTGCAAATCCTTCAAAGACCCAAAATTTATTACCTATCAGGTGCTCGGAGAGAATAAGATTCTCTCCAAAGTTGTGCCCATCAAAATATTCTACTAAAAATCCCTGCTCCCCAATCATTAAGCTCTCATTAATCCTTGGAAGATATTTATGGGTATGACATCCTTTGGCGTATGTGATGTCTATTTCTGGATCGAGCCTGCTTCTTAGAGCTTCCTCAGGGTGCACTTCATAATGAGGCTTCAGGCTTGCACTTCCTCCACCTATGATTTGAGCATGCTTTGCATTAGGCCCAATAATTGCTAATTTTTTAATATTTGATTGCAGCGGCAATAGTCCATCATTTTTAAGGAGCACCATGCCATCTGCAGCAGCTTTTCTGAGCAGCTTTCTATGTGCGGGCTGATCAATGGCTTCTTCTGGATTGAAATCATGTCGCTCAAACCTTTTGGAGAATTCAGCCACTGTTAAAATTCTTTTGACCTTGTCATCAATCAATTCTTTATCTACCTTTCCATCCTTAATGGCGCTCAATAAGCTATCACCCCAAACATTGCCCGGTCCTGGCATCTCAAGGTCAAGGCCGCCATTAGCATTAGCTTCTGTTTCAAGGGCTGCCCCCCAATCACTCACCACATAGCCATCAAAACCCCATTCTGCTTTTAAAATATCTATTAATAGTTCTTGGTGTGCACTGCAATAGATATTGTTCAGCTTGTTGTATGCGCTCATGATTACTTTTGCCTTGCCTTGCTTCACTCCCATCTCAAATGGAAGCAAGTAGAGTTCCCTAAGAGTACGCTCATCAATATTAGAGCTAATAGCATGTCTATCAAATTCAGTATCATTGCCAACAAAATGTTTTAAACAGGCTGCCACATTTTTAGATTGAACCCCTTGAACATACTGAACAGCAATTTTTCCAGTCAACAATGGATCTTCTGAGAAACTTTCAAAATGCCTGCCTCCAAGAGGGTGCCTATGGATATTAATGGTGGGTCCGAGTAGAACGTCCACATCTTTTGCATTTGCCTCTTCTCCCAAGGCAATTCCAAGCTGATGAACCAGAGCAAGATCCCAAGTTGATCCTATAGAAATAGCGCATGGAAAGCATGCAGAAGTTTTACCGGAAATAGAGTCACCCCTGACCCCATTTGGGCCATCGGACATCTTGATGGATGGAACACCCGCATGATCAATTTTATTTGTATACCAAGAATTAAAGCCGCTAAGCAAGGAGACTTTTTCCTCTAAGCTCAGTTGCCTGAGTATTTGATCTATATCTGACATAGGTTAATCTTAATTCCTTTGTGAATAAAAGCACAAATTTTACGCCCTTGGATTATGCCCTTGGAATTGATTTTTTAAATCGGATGTCGTCTTGGTAACAATTCTTTAAATAGACAGAACCATTAAATAATTTGCCCTTCTTCTTGCTGTTCATTAATATGGTGATTCATGCGAGATAATGAATTTGGTGCATGACAATATTTTTATTTCAAACCTGTAAAAGAAAAGGAAGGAGCAATGAAATTAGTCTTAGGTTTATTTGGTCTAGAAAATTTTTATGGTGGCGATATCAAATCTTATATTGAAATAGCTCAGATGGGAGAGGAGCTTGGATTTGACTCTGTCAGCGTTACAGATCATGTGGTCATGGGCAAGAATCTTCATAAGTATCCTTTTGGGCAATTCCCAATGCCATCAGACGCACCATGGTATGAGCCCCTAACTCTCCTAACCATGATAGGAGCCAATACAACCTCGATTAATCTTGCAACGGCAATCTTGATTGCCCCCCTCAGAAGTCCAGCGCTCCTTGCAAAGACGGCCGCAAGTCTTGATGCTATGTCCAATGGAAGGCTAGAACTTGGTGTAGGGTTAGGCTGGCAGCAAGAAGAATATGAGGCATCAGGTATTGCCTTTGAGAATCGCGCAAAAATTTTTTGGGAAACTTTAGATATCTGCAAACTACTGTGGGAGGGCGGCCCTGTTTCGTATCAGGGAGAGATGTTTGAGTTTAATGACATTTGGTGCCAACCAAAGCCCGCTCAAGGCAGGGACATACCTTTGTTGTTCGGCGTTAAGATGACCGAATCCAATGCTCTAAAAATAGCAAAAGTTGGTCATGGATGGATACCGATCAAGACCAGTCGAGATTTTATCTCTGAAGGCAGAGCAATGCTTGAGAAAGCTTTTCAAGAAGAGGGCAGGCAAGATAAGCCAAGGATTAGGGGTCAATTACCAACATGCCTCGACTCGAACGGTGTCCCCAGCGTTGACCTTACATTAAAAGAATTAGAGAAATCAATGGATGCCGGCTTGGGGGAGATAGAGGTTTTTCCAATTAACTTTGCGCAGTCACCAGAGCATTTGCGTGAAGTTTTAGAATTAATTGCAGAGCTAAAAAAATAATGAGTAAACAGGATATTGCGACTCAAATCATTTACCAATATGCATCTATGCTTGATGCAAAGAATTTCTCCGACCTGCCAACCATTATGTGGAATGACTTTTCTCTTACAGGACCTTATGAATTAAATAGCCTAGAGATTTTCATGGGTGCGGTTGAACAGAATCTTGGTGCCTATCAAAAAACCATGCACTTTATTGGTAATATTGAAGGGCGATGGGACAGGGATATCTATACCGGCAAGACATACTGCATCGCCAGCCATATGTTTGCAGAAAATGGTCAATCCAAAAAGCTAGATATGGGAATTATCTATGATGACACGATTGAGTTGAGAGAGGGCGTTGCTAAGTTTATTAATAGGCACTTTAATCTTCAGTGGCAAAAAACCGACCTTTTGAATTAAGCAAGAAACTTACTTTTTTGAGCTCAAGTGCTGAGACATTGCATCTTTAAATAAGTCTTTAAGCAATTCAGCACCTTTCATTCCAGAATATGTTGGCCTCATAATCAAAGCAATTTCTCTATGAGGACCAGGTTCATTTAAGTGCGATCTTAGCAAATCTTTGTTGGAGCTGAGAAGTTGATCCAGCGCCATATGCGGAACTAATGTAGTGCCCATATTTCCTTGCACCAGCTGAATTAAAGTTACCAAGCTGGATGCTTTAACAACATGTTTGGAATGAGAAGAAATTTTACATGCATCAAGGATGTGGTCTTTTAAGCAGTGACCATCCTCTAATAGCATTAATTCAGAATGCTCTAATTGAGTTGCTCGAATCTCTTTTGTTCCGGCATGCTTCGTTTCATGATGCGCTACCCAATAGAAGTCTTCTTCCCAGAATTTTAAAGAAATGAGTCCATCTAAGTTATATGGCAGCGCTAGTATGGCCATGTCTAACTCCCCATTTTTTACCTTGTCTACAAGCTTATTTGACTGACCCTCCTCAATTTTTAAGCTGAGTCCAGGAAAATCTTGTTTAATTTTTGGCAGCACAATGGGCAAGAAATATGGGCTAATGGTTGGAATAATTCCAATAGACAGCACTTTACCAAGAGGTTCAACTTGACTCTCTGCCAATCGTTGAATATCGCGAACTTGCAAATGAATGGATTGTGCTTGTTGCAAAAACTCCATCCCCAAGGTGGTGACAAATACTTTTTTATTAGCTCTTTCGAATACCTGAAATCCTAAATGTCTTTCCATTTCAGTGATTGCATTGCTGAGAGTCGACGGAGAAATAAAGCAAGCTTCAGCTGCTTTTTTAAAATGCAGGGTTTTCTTAACTGCCAAAGCGTAGTCCATTTGTTTAAGTGTCAACATTTCATTTTCTTTATTTTAATAATCGATAAAATCGAATATAACATCCTTTTTTTATGTATTTACCAATACATATATTAACTATAAACTAATTTGTACGAAGCATTTTGAATGCATTGAAAAATTTTCATATTTAATTTCGTTTAGGAGGTAAATTACTGTGAATAATGAAACTGAAGGCAAATGTCCTGTAATGCACGGAAGTCTATCAACCAATAGCTCTTCTGGCACATCAAACAAAGATTGGTGGCCCAATCAATTAAATCTCAATATTCTCCATCAGCATGATCAAAAAAGTAATCCAATGGACGAAGGCTTTGATTACGCTGAAGAGTTTAAAAAACTTGATTATCAAGCTTTAAAACAAGATCTAAATGACTTAATGACAGACTCACAAGAGTGGTGGCCAGCAGATTATGGGCACTATGGTCCATTTTTCATCCGCATGACTTGGCATGCAGCTGGAACATACAGAACGGGTGATGGAAGAGGGGGTGGAGGCACAGGCGCACAACGTTTTGCTCCTCTTAACAGTTGGCCAGATAACACTAATTTGGACAAAGCTAGGAGATTACTTTGGCCGATCAAGCAGAAATATGGCAAGCAAATTAGCTGGGCAGACCTATTCATTCTAGCTGGAAATGTTGCAATTGAATCTATGGGTGGAAAAACATTTGGTTTTGGAGGTGGTAGAGCAGATATCTGGGCTCCCGAAGAAGATATTAATTGGGGTGCTGAAAAAGAGTGGTTAGCGAATGAAAGATATTCCGGAGAAAGAGATCTAGCCAATCCTCTTGGCGCAGTGCAGATGGGTTTAATCTATGTAAATCCTCAAGGTCCTGACGGAGATCCAAACCCTCTTGCTAGCGCAATTGATATTCGTGAAACATTTGGTCGCATGGCAATGAACGACGAAGAAACAGTTGCTCTTGTTGCTGGCGGACATACTTTTGGTAAAGGCCATGGGGCTGGTCCTGTCAGCAATGTAGGAACAGAGCCAGAAGGTGCAGAGCTATACGAAATGGGCTTCGGGTGGACAAGCACTCATGCTTCAGGAAAAGGCAGTGATACTATTACCAGTGGTTTTGAGGGAGCTTGGACTGCCAATCCCACACAATGGGATAATGGATATTTCGATCTATTATTTGGTTATGAATGGAAGCAAGTAACAACGCCTGCTGGCGCTATTGTTTGGCATGCGATTGATCCCAAGGAAGAGGATCTTGCGCCTGATGCTGAAGATGCATCAGTGAAAGTTCCAACCATGATGACAACAGCTGATATGGCTCTTCGTGAAGATCCAATTTATAACAAAATCTCAAAACGCTTTCATGAAAATCCAGAAGAATTCGCAGATGCATTTGCGAGAGCTTGGTTTAAGTTATTGCATAGAGACATGGGGCCTATTGGCAAATATCTTGGACCAGAAGTTCCTTCAGAGGAGTTAATTTGGCAAGATCCTGTTCCTGCCGGCAATGCTAGCTATGATGTTAGAGACGTGAAATCTAAGATCGCAGAAAGCGGCTTAACTATCCAAGAAATGGTTGAAACTGCTTGGGCTAGCGCGTCTACTTTTAGAGGCTCCGATATGAGGGGTGGTGCTAATGGTGCGAGGATTCGTTTAGCTCCACAAAAAGATTGGGAAGCCAATAAGCCAGAGCAATTAACCCGAGTTCTAGCTGTTTATGAAAGCATTGCCTCAGACTCAGGTGCCTCCATAGCTGATGTCATCGTACTGGCTGGAAACGTTGGTATTGAAAAAGCGTCTGGTATAACTGTGGACTTTACTCCAGGAAGAGGCGATGCATCTCAAGAGCAAACAGATGTGGAATCCTTTAAGGTATTGGAACCAATTGCTGATGGCTTTAGAAACTTCCAAAAGGCTTCATCCACTATGCCTGCTGAAGAAATGATGCTTGATAAGGCGCAACTCTTAGGCCTCACCGCTCCTGAAATGACTGTCCTTTTGGGCGGCATGAGATCTCTTGGGATTAGCAATGGTGACCATGGTATTTTTACTGATGATTCAGATAAATTAACCAATGGTTATTTTGCAACACTCCTTGATATGTCTGTGCAGTGGAAACCTACCAGTGATGGGAAATCATTTGAGGGCATAGATCGTGTCTCTGGTAAGAAAATGAGGACTGCTTCAAGAGTTGATCTTGCATTCGGTTCTAACTCTCAACTGAGAGCTCTAGCAGAGGTATACGCCAGCAACGATGCGCACGATAAATTCACCAAAGACTTTGTTTCCGCATGGAATAAAGTGATGAATAACGATCTTGTCTGATGAACTAGCTAGGCTTATTTTAAAAAAGGGCTCATTTGAGCCCTTTTTTTGGATCTACAAATAATAAGTAGTTTAGAAATGTGGAGGTTTTTCATAATCTATTGGCGGGAACTTAAATTTTTGATCTCTCAAGTCAATCTTTTCTCTTTTTTTAATGTATTTGGGCATCACATCAGCGGCATCATCAGTAGCGGACGGAAGCTCCTTTTTGTCATTATCCAGCTTATCTTTACTCATAATCTCTTTTTCTAAATATTGATACAGTTTACCTAATCTAAGGAATATTTTGATGAAACATAAATATTTAGTATGATCCATTGATGAAAATAGCAATCTACCCTGGTTCGTTTGATCCCATTACTTTTGGTCACATAGATATTACTGAGCGAGCGTGCGCACTGTTTGATAAAGTCATAGTCAGTGTCGCTGAAAGCAAGTCTAAAAACCCGCTTTTTACCGTTGCTGAACGAATTGATTTGGCTCAAGAAATTTTTAAAGATAATCAAAAGATTGAGGTCATAGGTTATGCCAGCAAGCTGACTGTTAATCTTGCAAGAGAGAATAATGCTATCGCAATTATCAGAGGGTTAAGAGCTGTTGCAGACTTTGAATATGAATTTCAGCTTGCAACCATGAATCGCAGTCTTGCCCCAGATATTGAGAGTATTTTCTTTACTCCCAAGGACACTCTGATATATGTCTCCTCTAGTTTGGTAAAAGAAATTGCTAAGCTTGGTGGAGATGTGTCTCGCTTCGTTAGTCCGAATGTCAAAGATGCACTTGCTAACAAATACTCCGCTTAACTCTGGCATTTGTTGCAAAAAAAAGAGGCTCGCTGGGTCTGAACTATTCTTTGAATGATACCAGTTTTACATCTTAAGCATTCTTGGCCTTCACGATCATAAACTGCTAATTCAATCTTAAAGTAACCTTGATTGCCATCTGGTCGATAGAAATCTTTCAGCGTTGTCCCCCCAACCTCAATAGCCCTTTGAAGAATTTTTTTTGCTGACTCTGCAATGGCCACAGATTTTTTCTTAGTAATTAATCTGGATCGTTTGGTGGGGCGAATACCAACATCAAATAGAATTTCATTGGCGTAGATGTTACCAATGCCAACAACATGGGATTGATTCATTAGCGAGATCTTGATTGGAGAGTTCACTTTTCGCAGCTTTTTAAATAGATACTCGCCATCAAAGTCTGCTGACAAGGGTTCTGGTCCGAGTTTATCGAGTAAAAAATGATGTTGAGGGTCTGATACAAAGTGCAGCGATCCAAATCTTCGAGGATCATTGTAAATTAACTTGGCATCTTGAAAAATAAACTCAACATGATCATGTTTTTTATAAAAGTTAGATTCCTTTTCAGCTATTCGAACTGTTCCAGTCATCCCAAGGTGAAGCAATATTTGAGAGCCATCAACATGAAATAGAATATATTTTGCCCTTCGGCTAATCTGATCAACTGTGACCCCTTTAAGATTTTTAAATGCTTCTAGATCTACTGGCCATCTAAGATTTGGGTTATGAATTTCTACAGATTCAAGAATGTGATTCTGAAATGACTGTATTGCTCGAACTGAGGTTTCTACCTCAGGTAATTCTGGCATTATCC
>DEOR01000029.1:0-1414 GCA_002358345.1 Proteobacteria bacterium UBA3413
TGGCGGCTCATTTTTTAGATGGCAATCAGAGAAAACTCAAAATAGCCATTTACCTAAGCTAAATATTTTTTATCGAACATTTGGAAACATTGATAATCCGGCCATTGTAATGATTCATGGGTGGCCGACGAGTAGTTATGATTTTCAAGAGCTCATCAGTGAGTTAGAAAATGATTTCTATATAGCTGTTATTGATACTCCAGGCTATGGTTTTTCTGATAAGCCTCAAGGCAACTATCGCTACTCTATTCTTGATGATGCTCTTCTTTTTGATTTTTTTATCAAGGAAATATTGGAGATTAGAAGGTTTACTCTTTTGACCCACGACAAGGGAGATTCCGTCGGTTTTGCCGTGCTTGATTTGTACCAACAAGTAAGCTCGCCTAATTATCTGATAGATCAACATATTATTCTGAATGGAGGCATCTACCTTCCACTGGCTGAATTATCTGTTGCTCAAAAATACTTCACTCTTCCTGTCTTTGGCTATTTTATGACGAGATTCATTTTCACCCCTGAGAGATTTACCACCCAATTAGCTAAATATTATTCGCCTGAGCTAAGCATTGAAAAGCAATTAAACATAGCTTCGTTCTTTCAATACCAAGGGGGTACTACTGGGTTTATCAAGACACTTAGATATATTGCAGATCGAAAAAAATATGAAGAAACCTGGCTCCAGGCACTCAATTCAAGCGACATACCTACAACTTTAATCTGGGGAGAGCTAGATCCAATTGCTAAGCTAGAAATTGCCGATTTTGTTTGGGCGAATTACCTGCGCAATAGAGATGCACCGGCATCATATTGGCGACTGCCTTGCGCCTCACATTACCTACAAAACGATCAACCAAAAATAATATCCCAGCTTATTCGTCGATCGCTATTAGGTGAGGAGATTGCATTTAGCGAGTTACAAGACTCAAGCTGCTCTCCTATACTTGTAGAAGAAACTTAAAGTTCACTACAATTAGGGTGACTATTCTTCGATTTTAAATGTGAGCCCGGCACTTGCTTGCAATCTTGTGATTAGCTTTTCACCCATTGCTGGAGCTGGAGTATAAATACCGCCGGCAAGGTCGGAACATTCTTTCACTAAACAGATTGCACTTTCAGCAATCATCTTAGATGTTGAGCCGTAGCCTGGATCCATATCACCGGTAACAGCTGCATGAATGGTTGATCCATCTGGCAGATCTGCACAAAACAGAACATCATAATTTCCATTGTCTCTTGATTCTTTAGAAGGACCTTCACCTGGAGCCGGCGCATCAGCCAATGGGTTCATGCTGCCAACAAATTCTGCTGCAGCTTTGCCCTCTTCGCCTGGCCCTTGAATCCACATCTCGTTGTAACAAAAATCTTCTCCGTACATATGACCCATTAAGGCATTAGATCTATGAACATTCTTGGT
>DEOR01000029.1:1591-20678 GCA_002358345.1 Proteobacteria bacterium UBA3413
AAACCATTAGACAATGCAAACGGATTTGCTAGCACTGCAAATAATTCTGGTTTTTCTTTTAACGATGCCATAGTGGCGCTTAATGAGGCTGCTGTTCCACCAGAAAATTCTCCATTCATAGCCCTGACCCTTCCTCTGATATTAGAAGCAGGTTTTCCATGCTCGGCTATCACTTTGTTTTGAAGGAAATAAACACCTAAATCAAAAGGTATACTGTCAAAGCCACAAGAAAAGACAATTCTTGCTCCAGTTTCCTTGGCCTGAGCAGCATGCTCATTAATCATTTCATGCATCCAACCAGGCTCTCCACATAAATCAACATAATCTGTTCCGTGAGCAACGCATTGCTTCACAATATTGGGTCCATAAAGCTGATATGGGCCAACGGTTGTTAATACGCACTGGGTTTGCTGGACCATCTGGATGATACTTTCTTCGTCATCGCTATCCACCGTTAGCAAAGGTACATCTTTGGATACGCCCAAGGCATCTCTCACTGCAACTAATTTTTCATGGCTTCTGCCGGCCATGGCCCAAGATATGGTTTCATCATCTCCGTATTGATTAAGCATGTATTCGACTACCAGCTTTCCAGTAAAACCCGTTGCACCATAAACCACGACATCAAAATTCTTCTTACTCATAAGAGTCTCCATTTAAAATTAATTATTAGTAACCGGCCTGTTCAGAATTAATCACTTCGAGCCATTCGTTATCAAGTGCGACATAGTCACTTGAATTGGGCTTTAAGCAATAAATTTTATCGCTGACTTTACTCAGATCAAAAGCCTCATCTCGAAGATCATTTTTTTTCAGCTTGAAAGTTCCTGTAGTATCCATTTCTTGAATAATTCTAATAAAAACTGGGCGGGCATATTTGGGGAGATTGCTCTCCACGTATTGAGAAAATTCTTGCCAATCAAAGCTACCAAAATCTTCAAGGCTAAAAGCTGCCATCCCTGCTCTGCCCTCACAACCTGGAACTTGAACCCCATAAACATTGGACATGTTGACATCTTTGTACCCATTTAATATTTCGCCCACTTCATTGGTTGAAACATTCTCAGATCTCCACCTAAAAGTATCTCCTATCCTGTCAACAAATTGGTAGTGTACTTTTCCTAATGAGTACCCAACGTCAACTGTTTTAATTAAGTCTCCAGTATTAAACCAAGCATCGCCCTCTTCAAATACATCTCTTAAGATTTTCTTTTCTGTGGCTTGAGCATCTGTGTAACCATTAAAAACAGAATTCGGTGATATAAAAACAATCAATAACCCAGGATCATGGGTAGTTATTTTTTTACACGTCCCATCTTCATTTTTAATAATTTTATCTTCAGCAACATCGTATTCAATTAAAGCTACCTGGGCATTGGTCATGCCAATGGTTTTATCCTTGTTTAATAGGTTCATGAAAAGAGCATTGCCTTCACTTGCCCCATATATTTCAACAATCCTATCAACCCCAAATCTATCTTTAAATATATCCCAAACATCAGGCCTCAGACCGTTTCCAACCATAACTTTTAAAGGATTATTTTGCTCTGCTTGTGTTGGCTCTGTGTTAGCTAAATACCTGCAAAGCTCACCAATATACACAAGGGCAGTTGTATTATATTGCTGTACCTCATCCCAAAATGAGGAGGCAGAAAATTTTCTTTTAATAAAAGTTGAAGCTCCAGCTTGAATCACTGCACAAAGCCCTAGCATCAAACCAGTTGAGTGATAAAGAGGTAGGCTGTTGTGCATGCAATCTGTCTCATTAATACGATAACCGGCCATCTTAATATTAATTGAAGCTGCCATAAGTTTCTGATTGGGGCAGATAGCTGCCTTTGGAACTCCGGTAGTGCCAGATGTAAAAATATAACAAGCCACATCCTTTGCTTTAACTGAATTTGTTTCTTCTAAATTTTGATCGTTAGAAAGATCTAGTTGAGCCTTAAGATCAATAGCCCAGCCTGGAAGAGAGAACTCGGCAGTATCTTCAGCCCATAAAAAATCTTCTTGTTTAGTAATGTTAATTTGATCCAAGACATCCTCTAAAGCATCTGCTCGTTCTGCCCCAACAATACATTTAACAGAATCAGATGAATTAATGCAGTGCATCAATGGATCGCCAGTTAGACTGGTATTAATTAAAACGCCTATTGCGCCAATTTTATTTAGAGCTAATAACGTAATAACAAAGCTTGGTCGATTTTCCATAAACAACACAACTCTATCGCTATGCTTCACGCCAGTTGAAACAAGATACCTTGCCAGACTATTGGCTGCTTTGTTTGTGTGTCCGTAAGTCCACATTTCATTCTCGAAATGCAAAAACGGTCTTTCAGAAAATTTGTCTGTGGTTGCTTGAAAAGTATGAGCTAATGAAGCTTGATCTTCAGGATCTGGAAATTTGTAACGCATGACTGGAATCAAGTATCTCAGCTCACCCAGTACCCTAAAAAACTCTTTTATTTTATTAAACAGTTTCTTTCCCCAAAAAAAATTTAATCAGTTTTCACTACAATATGGATTGATAAGGGATTCTATCAAATATCTTGATAAACGTCGCAGATTAAACATACATCCGACTCATTTTAAGTTTTTTGGAAATGGTAAATAGAGCCTAAATCTAGCAATTGAGTGAGCTCATCTAAGAATGTATAAGACTCTTCCATTAACTGTATATCCATCAAATCTTCAGGGCTTAGATTGTCCCTGTAATGCTTGCTAATAAGAGATCTTAAATCCATTAGTTTTTTTGGATTTAAAAGAAATTTTTGATTTACTTGACTAAATTCTTCGTCATTCACAACGGCTTTAAATCTAAGGCAGGCAGGGCCTCCACCGTTCATCATGCTTTGACGGATATCTACAAATTCAATGAGCCTAATTGGGGAGAAGGATTTAATTTCATCTAACCATCGCATGCAATTCGAGTGATTCTGCACTTCTTCTGGGAGCAACATCATCATCTGATTATTTTCCAATGTAATGAGTTGAGAATTAAGTAGGTAACTGGATACTAGATCATCTAAAGAAATATCTGACGAGAGAATTTCAATTGGGTGAAAGCCTTTTACGTGTTCTTTTAAATGATGTAAAACTCGCTCAAGTTCAACTCTATCAGCAAACGCTTCTTGATGAAAAATAAATACCTCTTCGTTTGCAAGGCTCACAATATCATTATGAAAACTTCCAGATTCTATGGCTAAATTATTTTGTTTTAAAAACAGGGTTAAATCTGGATCAAGCTGGTGTTGAGCAGCCACGGCTTGAGATATTTCTTGTGCCTGACGAGCAATGACACCTTGATTGCTCTCAAAAGCTGAATTGCCATAAACAAAAATTTGAAAACCGGGTTTTAAGTGCTGTGCGGTAACCCTGAGATGATTGGCAGCACCTTCATCTCCATACCCAGAAATATTAGATACAGGATCATGAATCTTGGCAATTGATCCAAACATAAGCTGAAGTTGCATCTTTGTAAATTCAGGCTCAATAGATCGATGGAACATGGTGTTTAAGTTGGCTGGGGTAATGTGAATTGTTTGATCATAGCTATCAATACTAGGAGAAAATGTTGCAGCATTTGCAGCCCACATCGATGAAGCGGAATAAACATTTTTTAATAAAGCTGGGTCTTGCTTGGCAACTCTACTTATCACCTCTTCGTCAGTGCCTCCAAATCCAAGGCCTCTCAGAGTTATAAGATTGGGTCGCTCATGAGGCAAGAAGAGGCCTTGAGGAATCCCCTGGTCCATAATAATTCTCATCTTATCTAAACCCTGCAATGCCGCTGCTTGCGGATTAGAAGTCTGATTTAGATGTTTTTGAGAGGCTAAATTACCTTGCGACAGGCCAGCATAATTATGAGTTGGGCCGATCAGGCCGTCAAAATTAATTTCTCCTGAATATCCCACTTAGAGTTGCTTGATAATCGACGCCTTGGGCCACGCGCAATAATCAGCTGCATAGTAACCTGCAGGCCTCAGATTACCGCTTCTGCCAATTCCTCCAAACGGAAAAGCACCTGATGCACCTGTTGTTGTGGAATTAAAGTTAATTACTCCAGCATTAACCCTATCCACAAACTCATTAAATAAATTCTTATTATCTGAAATTAGCCCGGCCGCTAAACCATATTTAGTATTATTCGCCGCTTCAATAGCTTCTTCAAATGTATCTACAAATTGCACTTGTAACATGGGACCAAAATTCTCTTCATCATAAACTTTCCTCATATCGGTAATATTCATCAGGCTTGGCGTCACTAAATTGAAAGAATTATTTACCTTGCGAGCTTTCAATATAGGCTTGGCTCCTAGCTGCGTGAGTTTTGCTTGGTAGTCTAAAAATCCTTTAGTGGCTGCAGGTGAGATTAAAGGTCCATAGTAAAGATCGGACTCATTGGCATAAGAAAGTGATTGAACCTTTTTCTTCAAGTTGGTCAGAATCATTTTTCCATTTTTAGAATCAGGAAGAATTAAGCGCCGTGCACAAGTACAACGCTGGCCTGAGGAAATAAATGCTGATTCAAAAATTATATCCACGGCAGCATTAATTTTTCGAGTAGACCAAACAACCAATGGATTGTTGCCTCCTAATTCCAATGCAAGAATTTTTTCAGGATACTCTGCCATTATTCTACTGAGCTGTTTACCAACTTTATAGCTGCCTGTGAAAAGCAGTCCCTTGCTCAATGGATTCTTACATAGAGCTTGAACAATATCTTTGCCTCCATGGACCATGTTAATGACGCCTTTTGGTAATCCTGCTTCAGCCCATAACATCATCATGTACTCTGCAACCATGGGTGTGGATTCACTGGGTTTAAATACAATTGTATTACCGGCTATCAATGCAGGAGTAATGTGTCCATTAGGTAAATGCAATGGCAAATTGAAAGGACCAATAACCGCTAACACGCCATGTGACTCATGTTTCAGTATAGTCTGCATCGCACCCATGGAATTAAGTTGAGAGCCAGTACGTTTTTTATAAGCCAAAATTGAATTATTTAATTTAGCCAAAGTAGCAGCAACTTCGGATGATGCGTCAACATCTGTTTTCCCTGTCTCTGTCGCAATAAGCCTGGTCATGGCGAGCTTATTTTTTTCAAGCAAAGCATAGAAAAGTTTAATCACTTTGATTCGACTTTGAGGGGTTTGTTTAGACCATTCAAGATGACTGCTCGCAGCAGAATTAATGGCTGATTTTAATTGTGGAATATTAGAAAAATTGCCCTCCCAGATAATCTCATTGTTCATGGGGTTGAAAGACTTAAAGACTTTACCTTTTCCTGGTGACCATTTTCCCTGATAGAAAAGCATCAGTTAATTTGAGCAGTTGAACCTGTTTCCAGGCCTAGAGCTTGAGCCACTTTCGCTGAAACTAGCAGTGTCTTTTTATCTTTATCAAAAGCATAGTTTTCTTTCACCACTGCAAAAGCATCTATTGCAGGATTAGCAATAAAGCCAAAGCGATCAAAATTAATATTACGTTTAATTTCAATTGGAAATAATTCTGCTGATTGAACCAGCGGGATATCTTTGATCTTAGCTTCCAGACAAGGGCCTCCATCAAGAACATCAATTAAGCCATTAGTACGAAAATTCTGTTTTCTTAACAAAGAATAAGCTGGCATTGCATTTGGATGTGGCTTACCAATGACGCGCTGAACTTTTCTTGGCATGTGCTCGATAATAAAAGGATATTTAGGAATAGATTCCATAATAAAGTGATTGTCTATGTAGCTAATCTCGTCAGCTTTAAAAAAATCTAAGTTAAAAAAAGTATTACTGAATGAATTCCAGAAATATGATTCATCATTTGCATTTTTAAATCCCCGAATTTCTACGAAAGCTGTCGGATCGAATCTTTGTTGATGGGCGGACATAAAAATAAACCTTGAAAATGAAAGTAAGGAGCCTCTACCTTTTCCACGAAAAGCTGGTTTGAGAAATAAGGTGCCTAACTCAGAATATGGTTGCTTGCACAAATGCAAACTCAAAACATCCAAATCTTTAGTGAAATTTAATGATTTTGACTCAAGCTTTGAAATAGATTTTTTAAAAAATACTGAGGGCTTCTTAAGGGAGACAGAAGTGTAAATTGCAGATAAGCCGACAATTCTATTATTGTCTTCCAGCACAAAGAGGTAGCTATCTTGATTGGGTTTATTCGTTTTTTTATTTCTAGATTTTTCTGACCAGGAGATTCGCTCTTTAATTTCTTGAGGAGTCTTAGGCATTGTAGTCATGCCTTTGCCAGAATGCTTTACAAGATGTTCAACATTTTTAAAATCGGATGATTTGACTAGCCTAACTACTTTCATATCCTCAGTATAGCAATTATATAGCCCTCAAAGTTAGGTTGTTAAAGAGGTTGCCGTTAGGTTAGCTTGCAAATCACTTCGTCATAGAATTTTTGCATGCCTTCAATTTTTTGCTCCAAGGGTGCGTCATTCATAGTGCCATAGAGCATCCATGGGTAGGTTGTCATGGTTGTTACCCCTAAATCTTTCATTTTTCCGAATCCCTCTAAACTAAAAGCATCCCAGCAACTAAAGCAAATAAATTCATAGTTGTCTTTCGTTGGTAACTCTTGTTTTTTTAGATGTATTTTTGCCATCAAGGCTGCTAACTCACTCAGACTATGCATATCAGAAATCCATCCATCATGTTTTGCTGCTCTGTTTAGCGCAGGTTCAGAGAAACCCCCCACGTATATTGGAATCTCTTGTTTTGGTGCTGGAAGCATTTCTAGGGCATCAAATTCAAAAAAATTTCCTTTAAAGCTTGCCATCTCTCCTTTCCACAAAAGTTTCATGATCTCAATCATCTCATCTGCTCTTTTGCCGCGCTTGCTAAATTCTTGACCGCCAGCTTTAAATTCTTCGGGCATCCAGCCCATTCCTATACCTAAATCAAATCGCCCACCAGATAGAGCGCTTAATGTTGCGATCTCTTTGGCAACCCTCATGGGGTTTCGAGCAGGAAGAACATAGACGCTTGTATAAAGCTTAATATTTTTAGTTGCGCCAGCGATTAGAGATAACGTATTAATTGGATCTGGCCAATCAGTTCCAGACTCCCACCTAACGCTTCCATCATCGGTGTAAGGGTAAGGCACAGAAAAAGTTTCTGGATGAATTAAATGATCAGAAACAGCCAAAGAGTCATACCCTATTTGATCTGCTGCGACGGCCAGGGGTTTAATTTCATCAATAGGAAGCATGGATAAAGAAATTGCAAATTTCATAAGCCGATTGCCCTACTAATAAACCAAAAAGTGCCCATTGAAAATACAAAGGCTCCCATGGCTCCGTGAAGATAATTAAAATCAGAGAAACGAAAGTAATTTTTGGTAAGTTTCAAAAAGGCTAAAATAGTAAAAGCCACCGCTAATTGCCCTACCTCAACTCCTATATTAAAACTCAAGATAATAGGTAAAAGCCTGTCTTGAGGTATACCTGACTCTGCGATAGAGGAAGCAAATCCAAGCCCGTGAATTAGACCAAAAAATATTGTCACCATTAAAGGGAGCCAGGGGTTTGAATAATGGTTTGTTAGGCTTAAATAAAAAGTTAAAAATAAAGCTAATCCAGCAATTAAAATTGGGTCAAGGCTACCAAAGATAGTAAGAGGCAGGAAAGCACAAAATGAGAGTGCAAGGTTTTTGATTAACTTATTAATCTCAAAGACATGCTTAAGAAAATACTCTACAGCTAACAATAAAATAGAGAATCCGATGAGTGTTTCAATGATTTCTGAGTGAACTCTCAAGACATTCATTGCCCCCAGACCTAAAGTTAAACTATGCCCTATCGTGAATCCAGTAATAGCTATAATTAAGAATCTACCAGTAAATAAAAGCAATAATCCCAATAAAAATGTTAAGTGATCCCAGCCACTTAAAATATGCTGCACACCAGATTTAAAGTAACCAAAATATGAACTTTGATTAACATTGCTCTCTCCAGGCAAGCCTATCACCCATGAGTCTTGGGTGCTTGCAAACATAAACTCAGGAACTGATTGCCCATCAATAACTCCTCTAGCAATGTGAGTATGGGTAACTCCTAAATCTTGAAATAATGACATGGAAATACTCTCGGGTATTTGCAAGCATTGAAATGACCAAACAAACTTTAATACCCCCAATGAAATATTCTCATTAATTTCTACTGACTCATTTAGTTTGCATGAACTGCCTAGATTAATTGCCTTGTTTAAATAGTTAACTAGACTCTCATAGGATTGAAAGTGTGCTGTTGGATTAAGGTTATTAAAAATATCTTGTTTAATTGAGCCGGTGACTTGTATCGCCATGCCCTGCTCATTAGAAGTTAAATTAAACTTTGAATAGGACTCACTGCGATTGTGTGCCTCAGAAAAAATAGAACAAAGAATAAGTAAACTGCAACAAAGTAATTTTTTATAAATCATTTGCTTTTACAACGTCATACCAGTTCCTTAAATCTAATAAGTATTCATCAAGCATCTCTTCACCTTTTTGGCGAATAAATTCTGATTCAATCTCTTCATACATCTCTTCAAAGGACCCTGCAGACTCGCGTGATTTTTTAACGACGATTAAAAGATGAAGTTGATTCTCTGAAGCAATAATCTGACTTATCTCTCCATCATTAAGCTTAAGAGCTTCCTGAGTTAGCAAGGGGCCTATGTATTCTCTAATTTTTGTTGCAGGCAATAAGGTATTTGGCAGTTGAATAACATCAGTCTCAGCAAGTTGTTTGGCTGACACGAGATCGCCAGCAAGGATCATTTGCCTGGCTTTATCGGCCTGTGCTGCATTCACTCCGGGAAAGCTAAGTTTAAGTAAATGAAGTTTTGGACTAGGGGCAAAGAAATCTTTATTCTCGACAAAAAAAGTTTGTAGATCTTGTTGAGAAAATCTTACATTTTTTGTCTCAGCGATAATGGAACTGATCATTTTTTGAATGATAATACTCCTCAGCTCTGAGTCATTCTCTAACATCCCGAGGTCTACTGCCCTTTGAATAAGAAGCTCCTCATCAATCATTCTCTCAAGAATATTTTCGGCGTCCGAAGCAATAAGGCCTGATTTGCGAGATTGAGCCACCGAATCCAAGTAGGACTCATACTTTCCTTTAGAGATCGCACGATCATCTATTTTTGCTATCCAATTCAACTGATCTAAGTCAATTTTTTTAATGAATTTAGA
This sequence comes from Proteobacteria bacterium UBA3413, assembly GCA_002358345.1. Taxonomy (GTDB): domain Bacteria; phylum Pseudomonadota; class Gammaproteobacteria; order Magnimaribacterales; family D2472; genus D2472. The sequence continues at coordinate 10,793 of DEOR01000029.1, forward strand.
GCCGATAATAGTGATAGCTAGCAGTATTCCTATGATCAAAACTGTATTTGCGATTGATAAAGGTAAGAATGAGAAAATCGACATTCGTTTAGGAGGCGCAATGGTCATCTTAATATGCTCAATATCATCCTCGAGATACACATCTCCTTCAGCCTTAAACATTAGATCTTGATAAAAATTTATTAGTCGGTATTGAGCTGAAATAGTGATATCTTGATTGGGATATTTCTTTGAGCTGAAATCAATCGCAGCTTGTGTGATGATCTTTCCAAAACCCATCCCTCTAACTTTCTTAGAAGTAACAATACGACCAATGGAAGGCCCTGGATACAATGAGCCTGGTTCTCCTAAACGTGCATATGCTATTAACTCACTGCCCTGGTAGCCGAGCAAATGATCGCTAAGCTCGTCGTTTAAATCTGCATCAATAAATGGACAATTTTGTTCTAATACAAAAACTTGCTGTCGGAGGTGCATAACAGCATAAAGCTCTTGCTTGGTTAGCAGAGCATATGATTTCCAGCGTAATTCCATTATTTATTAAGATAGGAAAGAAACATTCCATGATTATATCTTTTTTATTATCTATAATAGATTGAAAATTATTATGGAAAAAAAATGAGTGATTTATACAACCTAAGTGTTAAAGATATTCAATTAAACGATATTGATTTGAGCTCATTTCAAGGTAAAACCTTGTTAATAGTTAATGTTGCCAGTAAATGTGGCTTTACACCTCAGTATAAAGATCTGCAGAATCTCTTTGATAAATACAAAGAACAAGGGCTAGAAGTTTTAGGGTTTCCGTGTAATCAGTTTGGAGGCCAGGAGCCTGGAACAAACGAAGAAGTTCAATCTTTCTGTGACCTTACTTTTAACGTCTCTTTCAAAATGTTTGATAAGATCGAAGTGAATGGCGAGAATGCCAGCCCTCTCTTTAAGCATTTAAAACATGAGTCCCCAGGAATCTTGGGCACCGAATCTATTAAATGGAATTTTACCAAGTTCCTTGTTAATAAAAATGGTGAAGTGGTGAAGAGGTTCGCTCCTAAAGATGGTGGAGCTGCAATAGAAGCAGAATTAAAGAAAATTATTTAATTAACAAGCTCATTAATAGAGCATCTTCCCTGACGACTCCGCTGTAATAATCTGGCCTGATAGCATCTTTTAAAAAGCCTTCACTCTCATAGAGGCTGATTGCTGAATTATTCGACACCCTGACCTCTAAAGTTAAAGATTTTACTCCCAACAATTGATTCTGAAGAATTACTTTTTGGAGTAACTGTCTTCCAAGGCCTCGGCCTTGATTTGAAGGTGTGATTGCAATGTTTAGTAAATGAGATTCTGGAACAATTGGCGAATAAATTGCAAAACCGACTACGCCCTCTTTCTCCTCTATAACCAAAGAGTGATGACCAACTTCAGCAGAAGATAAGAACTGCTGCTCTGTCCATGGAATCTTATTGGTTAAGCTTTCGATGATTAAAATTGTTGCAAGATCATCGGAGCTCGAAGGTCTAATCCTCATGAAATTTAGGTATCTAGAAGCTTAATTTGAGCCCAGAGATTTTTCTTCAGCGTCGGGTCACTTAACATATCAATTAATGGCGGGGATTCAATGCAGTTGGCATCAGTGGAGAGCAACTTAGTATCAAAAAATACTAATGTTGCTTTAATTGGATGACTATTATTAAGAATTTTTTCACATCTCACACTGTCACCTTTTACAAAAGTGAATTCTCCATGCGATTCAGATGCTTGCTCGCCTTTCATGGAGGCCATAATTGCTTCTAGTAGATTTATCTCTTTTTCGGAGTATTTATCAACAGAAATAAGATGTAATGTTAGAATACAGTCCTTTTGATAAAAATGTATGGCGCTTTCCTGTTCTATTAGAGATTTTGTATTATCTTGATAGAGTGGAATGCCAATTTTAGACAAAATATATTGAGATTTATTTGATAACATCAGAATATCAATCATGAAAGATTTTACAAAGAAATACAAACCTTTTGAGCCGATTCCTCTTAAAAATAGGCAGTGGCCAAATCAGGTAATTCAATCAGCACCAAAATGGTGCTCTGTTGACCTGCGTGATGGAAATCAAGCTCTGATAGAGCCAATGGGTCATGATAGAAAGAAGCGAATGTTTAAATTGCTTTGTGATCTTGGTTTTAAAGAAATTGAAGTTGGTTTTCCTGCTGCATCACAAACTGATTTTGAGTTTGTTAGATGGTTGGTTGAAGAAAAGCAGATCCCTTCAGACGTGACAATTCAGGTGCTAACTCAAGCAAGAGATCATATTATTGAAAGAACATTTGAATCCCTCGAAGGAATACCTCAGGCTATTGTCCACTTTTATAATTCTACCTCGACGCTCCAACGCAAAGTTGTCTTCAATCAAGATCAAGCGGGTGTCAAAAAAATTGCACTTGATGGTGCAAACTTAGTTAAAAAATTAGCAGATCAAAAACCAAATACCAAATGGATGTTTGAGTACTCTCCCGAAAGCTTTACTGGAACTGAACTAGAGTTTGCTGCAGATGTCTGTGATTCCGTGGTTGAAATATTAAAAGACTCCTCATCAGAAAAAATAATCATCAACTTGCCTGCAACAGTTGAAATGGCAACTCCCAATATTTACGGGGATCAAATTGAATGGATGAACAATAACCTTAAAGAACGTAATAATATTTCTTTGTCCTTGCATCCTCATAATGATAGAGGCACTGCTGTTGCTGCATCTGAATTTGGTCTCATGGCAGGGGCAGATAGGGTTGAAGGAACACTCTTTGGCAATGGTGAAAGAACAGGTAACGTAGATATTGTTACATTGGCATTAAATCTCTTAACTCAGGGCGTTGACCCAACATTAGATTTTTCTGATATCAATTCAGTCATTAGAGAAGTTGAATACTGCAACCAATTACCAGTCCATCCTCGTCATCCTTACGCAGGAGACCTAGTTTTTACTGCCTTTTCTGGCTCGCATCAAGATGCCATTAAAAAAGGTTTGCATGCGTTGTCTCAATCGAATGAACCGCAATGGGCAGTTCCATATCTTCCGATTGATCCATCTGACTTAGGCCGTTCCTACGAGGCAGTTGTTCGAATTAACTCTCAATCTGGAAAAGGTGGAATTGCTTTTATTTTAGAAAAAGATCATGGAATATCTTTGCCAAGGCGATTACAAATTAATTTGAGTGAGAAAGTTCAAAAGGTCGCAGACGAGACAGGCAAAGAAGTCATGTCATCGGAGATATGGGAGGTGTTCGATAAAAACTATCTTACGGTCTCAGGAAAATTTCGACTAGACAACTATTCATTATCATCTGCCGAAGATAGCTCAGGCATATCCTCAGATAATATTGAAATTACTTTAAACGTTGCAGGTAAAGCTATAGTTATTAATGGCAAAGGCGGCGGTCCAATTGAAGCTTTCGTGTCTGCCATTAATGAATATTTTAATGAATCAATTTCTGTATCTGATTATCATCAGCACTCTGTAACATCGGGCGCAGATGCTAAAGCAGCTGCATTTATTGAGCTCACTTTAAATAGAAAAAATGAATGGGGTGCAGGAATGGATGGCAATACAGTTAAAGCATCTTTTCAGGCCATCATTTCGGGCTTAAATAAACTTATTACTTAAAATTAGGTTCTCTTTTTTCAAAAAAGGCTGTCACACCCTCAAGATTCTCTTCGTTGCCAAAAATTGATTGTTGAATATTAGCTTCTTCAGCAAATACCTCATCATAAGATTGTGTTACTGCCTGCCTCATTAATTTCTTGGTGTTAGCTAATGCTTGTGGGGATCTTTTAGACAAGTGATGAGCCCACTCCATTGTGGCTTCTTTCAAATGATCTAGCGCAACAACTTTGTTTGCTATTCCAAGATTTAAGCACTCGTCTGCTGATATTTTCTTGGCTTCTATTGCATACTCTAAAGCGCGACTGTAGCCAATTTCTCGAGTCAATAGAAAGCTTAAACCTCCATCAGGGACAAGGGCTATATTGCTAAATACAGACATAATGTATGCCTCTTTGGCCATAATTCTTAAATCACAAGCCATCGCCACTGCTGCGCCAATACCAGCTGCAGCTCCATTGATAGAGCCAATGACTATCTTAGGCATATCAATAATATTTTTTAAAAATGGATGGTAGCCTCTCAGCAAAGCATCTTGAGTATCAGTCCATGATGCATCTCTTTCGCTTAGGTCTGCTCCAGCAGTAAAACCCCTGCCTTCTCCTGTAATAACTAGAACACGAATTTGAGAATCCTCTCTAACCACTTGGGTTGCCTCACCCATATCCCAGATAAGTTGCTCATTAAATGCATTCATCATGTCGGGACGATTTAAGCTAATCCTAGCAACATGGTCATCTATGTCTAAAGTTAAAGTTTGATAAGTCATATTTTTCTCCAAGGAACTTATTATTTATTATTTATTATTATATCGCCATCTTTGAAGGTTAAAATGCCTCCACTTTGAGCTTGATCTGACCTAGACCAGTCTACGCGAGTCTTGGATGAGGGCTGAGATTTGATAAAAGCTTTATTAATTTCATGAAGAATTTTTTTGCTGGGAACAGCAATATTATTCTTTTTGATCCAATGCCTCAAAACCTCGTCACAAGTTTCGCTATCAAGATTTTTTAAGAACGTAAGGCTTAGACTCAACTCAGATAGGTCTTCTCCAAATTGCATGCTCATTAATGTTTCCTGTGCTACCAGGTGCTTGGTGATGAGATGAGAGGTTTGCTGCATTTGAGATGCAGCTTGAGGCCATCTTTGCGCAATCAAAGGTAAGACTTCATTGCGAATAAAATTTCTATCTTGATCATTGCGTGCATTGCTCTCATCTTCAATGTAGCTAAGCTCTCTATCTTTCAGGTAAGCAACAAGGGTTCTTTTGGGGTATTCCAGCCAAGGTCTGAGCAAGACCCCTTCGCCTAACTGTCGCTGTTGTAATGGGCCCTTTAAGCCATCTATGCCTGTGCCCCGAAACAATCTAAACATCAAAGTCTCAGCTACGTCATCTGCATGATGGGCTAACAACAATTGATCGCCTGATTTAATATTTTGTTGAAACATCTCGTATCGACCTTGCCTCGCTGCTGACTCTAGACCTGATTTTGTACCATCAACCTTGATAGCTTTGCAAATTAGCGGAATGTTTCTTGCTGAGCAGAAAGTCTGGCAATGCTCTTCCCAGGATTGCGCATGAGGACTAATCGAATGATTGATATGGATGGCTGATAAATTACCTTTAAGGTCATGAGCCTGCTTTAACTCATAACAATAATTTAATAAAGCAGTTGAATCGACTCCTCCACTAAATGCAACAATAATATTTTGGGAGGGATCAACTATACTAAAAAAGCTCTCGGAATCTAACAAAATTAAGCGCCAATGCTAAGAAGGCGTTTATACCGCCTGGCAAGTAAATCCTCAGAAGTTATTTTTGACAGTTCTGCAATCGTTAATAGCAACGAGGTCTTGATGTTGGCTGAGGTTTCATCAAAGTCTTGATGCGCCCCGCCAGTTGGCTCAGGGATAATCTCGTCCACGATACCAAGTTTGATAAGATCTGATGCACCAACTCTCATGGCTTCTGCTGCATCAGCTGCTTTCTCTGCATCTCGCCAAACAATTGAAGCACACGCTTCGGGTGAAGCAACTGCGTATGTTCCATACTCTAAAATAGAGACATGGTCTCCAACCCCTAACGCTAAAGCTCCTCCTGATCCTCCCTCGCCAGTGACCACAACAATAATTTTTGTATTCAAGCTAGACATCACTGCTAGATTTCGAGCAATAGCTTCGCTCTGACCCCTCTCCTCACCCTCAATACCAGGGTAGGCACCAGCAGTGTCAATGAAAGTAATTACCGGCAGATTAAATCGTTCTGCCAGTTGCATTAAACGCTTCGCCTTTCTATAGCCCTCAGGCTGAGGCATTCCAAAGTTTCTTTTTACCTTCTCGTCTGTACCTCGACCTTTCTCATGACCTATGATCATGACTGGCATGCCTTCGAGCTTTGCAATACCTCCAACCAAAGATGCGTCATCACCGAACTGACGATCACCATGAAGCTCTTCAAATTCATCAAAAATTCTTTCAATGAAATCAAGCGTATGGGGCCTATTAGGATGTCTGGCAACTTGAACTTTTTGCCACGTTGTTAGTTTTGAATAAACCTTCTTCCTCAGTGAGGTTTCTTGAATTTTAAGCTTATCTATTTGCGGGAGGAGCTCCGGATTATCAACTGCTGCAAGTTGTAGCGCTTCAATCTTGCTAGAAACTTCTGCAATAGGCCTTTCAAAATCTAAAATTGTAATGCTCATCATTAATTTATAGTAATGGCTCCATCGCCAAACAATCTCTTCAGTAACTTAATGTTATCAGTGGACGGTATTAACTGATATTCATTTCCTAATTCTATTATAGCTTCGGATCCCTGGTATGCGATTTTTAAATGGATTTTACAGTTACCAGGCTTCCAAAAATTGCCATTCAGGGCCTTGAGGTCACTTAAAGCTGCACGCATCGAGTCATCTTCAAGCTTCCTGGTATCAATAAGCATCACCCGCTGACCTTGGCTGATTTGTCCTTCGAGCGATGACACGCTTGCAACCTTCATTTTATACATCCTGCGATTCAGTTCTTTGGATCTGTAATCATCTTTTTCAACAGACCCAGCAAATACCAAGATAGAATTAGTTTTTAAAAGTAAATGGTTTTTCTCTAAGACGTCTGTGCTGATAATACCCTCCATTGTCCCCGTCCCATCATCAAAGCTTACAAAAGCTACTTGTTTATTTGAGCGGTCTCTAATCTGCCTAAAGGAGTTTAGCAATCCAACAATCTTCACCTTATTCATTTGGTCTGCTATTTCGCCAATTGAATGAGAGCGCAAGTTTTGTATAATGCCCTCCATTGCCTGGACGGGATGCCCTGAAAAATAGAATCCTAAAGCATCTCTCTCATGATTTAGTAGATCTTCCTCAGATAACTCTTGGACATTCACATACTTACCGTACGGGTCAAAATTTTCTTCCATGGCAGAAAATAAATCAGAAGTCCCAGCCATCTTTGTGCTGTTTTTTTGCCCTTCTCTGACTATATCTTCCATGCACGCTAATGCAATCGATCTAGAGGGTGCTAATTCATCAAATGCGCCTGCTTTGGTTAGCGCCTCAATAGATTTCTTGCCTCCAAGGCGGATATTTACTTTTTTGGTAAAATCGAAAAGATCTTTAAAAGATTGAGTTTTTCTAGTCTCAAGCACATGATCTATAAAAGAATCCGCAACACCTTTGATAGCGCCTAGGCCATATGTAATCGCTAAATTATGATCGACATTGAAGAATTTGTTGCTTGTTTCAATATTGGGAGTTAGTACTTTAATTTTTAACTCTTTGCATTCATTGATGAGAGTGTTAATTTTGTCAGTATTACCAAGCTCAGTAGAGAGCACTGCAGCCATAAAATGCTCTGGATAATAAGTTTTTAAATAAGCTGTCTGATATGACAGCATTGCGTAGGCTGCTGAGTGAGACTTATTAAACCCATAGCCTGCAAACTTTTCTATCAAATCAAAGATTTTTTCTGCTGTCACTTTCTTGATATCGTTGGCAGAGCAACCATCAACAAAAATCTGACGTTGCTGCTCCATTTCCTCCACTTTCTTTTTACCCATGGCTCTACGTAAAATATCTGCCTGACCTAATGAATAGCCAGCTAATACCTGGGCTGCCTGCATGACTTGTTCTTGGTACAAAATGACACCATAAGTCTCGGAAAGAACTGGAGCCAAGAGCTCATGTGGGTAGGTGACTTTGCTTTTACCATGCTTTCTATCCACGAATTCATCATGCATTCCTGACTCTAAGGGACCAGGTCTATATAAGGCCAATAACGCCACAATTTCTTCAAATTTAGTCGGTTTCAGCCTCCTAATGAGTTCACGCATGCCGGTTGATTCTAATTGAAAAACAGCAGTTGTTCTGCCTGAAGCAAGCAGCTCAAATACTTTTGGATCATCTAAAGACAGTTGGTATAAATCTAGAGTATTTTCATTTTTTATCCGTAAAGACTCATTGATAGTTTTGAGTGCGCGATCAATAACCGTTAACGTTCTAAGTCCCAAGAAATCGAATTTCACTAACCCTATTGTTTCTACGTCATCCTTATCAAATTGGGTCATGGTAGAGTCAGATTGAGGATCAAAGTATGTTGGGCAAAAATCTGCAATGGACCCGGGAGCAATAACAATGCCGCCAGCATGCTTGCCAACATTTCTGGCAATACCTTCTAATTTAAAAGCTAGATCAATGATTTCAGAGACTTCAGCCTCGTCTTGAATCATTTTTTTAAATATTGGTTGAGAGGAAATGGCTTTATCCAAGGTCATTCCTGGGATAAATGGAATCATTTTAGAGATTCTGTCCCCTAAAGCGTATGGCTTACCAAGAGCTCTAGCAACATCTCTCACCACAGCTCGCGCTGCCATAGTCCCAAAGGTCGCAATTTGGGATACTGCATTCTTGCCATATTTTTTACTGACATAGTCAATTACTTGATCTCGCTTATCCATACAGAAGTCAATATCAAAATCCGGCATTGAAATTCTTTCTGGATTAATGAATCGCTCAAAGAGAAGGTTGTGCTCAATAGGATCCACTGCAGTAATAGCCAATGCAAAAGCAACCAGAGAGCCTGCTCCTGAACCCCTGCCAGGGCCCACCGGAACATCATTGTTTTTTGACCACTGAATAAAATCTGCCACAATTAAAAAATAACTTGAAAAGCCTGTGGTATGAATTTGTGTTAATTCATAATCCAGTCTCTGCTGGTAGATGACTTGCTTTCCTGATTCGAAGGGAGCAATAATTTCATTTAATTTAGAGTTTGAGAGCTCTGACAGAAATGAATTAAAATCATGGTTTTCAGGGACTGGGTATTCTGGTAAAAAATACTCGTCGGTGACAAAGGAAGCATTGCATTTTAGAGCAATCTGATAAGTATTAGCCAGCAGAGTTTCAGCCCCGTACTCGGTAAATAAATTAGCCATCTCAGTAGATGATTTTAAAAATTGCTCTGGGGTATATAACTTTTCTCTATTAGGATCATTCAGAGTTTTACCAGTATTAATACAGACTTTTGTTTCGTGGATATCAAAATCTTCTTTTTGAAGGAACATCGCGTCATTCGTTGCAATCACTGGGATTCCCAAGCGAGATGCCATAGGCAAAATAGTATGAATAAAATTATCTTCTTCTTCTTTTCCAACCTTCTGAATTTCAATACAGAAGTCTTGGCCAAAAACTTTGTAAAATTTATCTAATTCTTCTCTCAACTCGGATAGTTTTTGATGTCTTGAGAGTTGAAAAATATGAGAATTATTGCCTCCGGCTATAATGATGACATTGCCAGCGCAGGTGCCAAGTTCGTCAAATGTCAGGGTAATTTTTCCATTTTTCTGTTGTAGCTGGGCTAAAGATATGAGCCCCATTAAGGCCTTGAGTCCAAAATTATTTTTTGCCAAACACAGGATTTCTCCTTCAAAACCATCCTCTGAGATAACAGTTAGGATGGTGCCAGCAATTGGTTTAATGCCTGCAGCCTCTGCTTTCTTAAAAAATTTCACCATGCCAAACATATTGTTTAAATCAGTCAAAGCAATGGCTGGCATCTGCAACTTCACTGCTCTGGCAATAATTTCATTAATTCTGAGTAGGCCCCTAGAAATACTATATTCAGAGGAGGCTCTAAGATGTATAAATGATGAGTTCATCGCTAAATAATCACTCCCCGAAAAGAAAGCCTATGGAAGGCTGTATAACCTTCATTTTTTAAAGCCATGAGATGCTGCTGTGT
>DEOR01000029.1:20839-33854 GCA_002358345.1 Proteobacteria bacterium UBA3413
TCATGATCTCATCTCTATAAACCTTAGCAACAATAGAGGCAGCGGATATCTCTGGGATCAACATATCACCACCTATCACTGCCTTGCAATTTATCTCAACATTTGGGATAAATTTTCCATCCACATAAATCAAATCAGGCGTAATGGGTAAATTAATTATAGCCTCTTGCATGGCTTTCAATGTTGCTTGATGAATATTTATTTCATCAATTTCTTCACTTTGGACATTGCTAAGGCTGTAAATACAGTTTTGAATGATCATTTTAGAAAGTTCACTTCTTCTCTTTGGAGAAAGCTTTTTAGAATCTTGTAAGCCTGCAACTGGATTATTTAAAATTACAGCTGCAGCTGTCACCGGCCCAGCGAGGCAACCTCTCCCAACCTCATCAACACCAGCAATAATCACAAAGAGCCAAGGAGGCGAGCTGCTTCTGAAAAGCCCTCACCCTCCATTCCACGCTTCATAGATTCAAGGTGGGGTTGATATTCTAAAGAGTCTGATGATAGCTGATGATAGTGAGCATAAATTGCATCAGCTGTTAGCTCATGTTGGACTAACTCTGGAAATAAATGTTTCTGTAATAAAAGGTTTGGCAGGCCAATAAAGGGGGTTTTAATCATTCTGCTCAAAATAGCGTAATTCAAAACAGTTGTTTTGTAGCAAATAATGGGTAGAGACCCCAGTGCGGCAGCCTCCAAAGAAGCGGTGCCAGAGGTGACTATTGAAACCTTGGAAATACTAAGAAAATCTCTTGCTGCAGATGATGAGGCAAGTTTGTAATCTAGTCCACTCACATCAAGCATTGGTTGAATGAGTGCTGCCAGCTCATCATTTGCTGCGGGTATTAAGAAAAATGTATTGGGGTTTGCGTCATGTATCTTCTGAGCTGCATCTGCAAAAGTTGGCATCATCTGTAAGATCTCACTTTTTCTGCTACCCGGCATCATGCTAATAAAATTTTTAGAGCTGTCCAAGTTATATTGATCTAAAACATGTGCCAAGGAGCTTGGTTGAAGCGAGCTAAAAGGATGCCCCAAGAAAAAACTATTAATATTTTTTTCTAAGTAATACTCATGTTCAAATCTAAAAAGGCACATGGTGAGATCAATATGTGATCCTATGGCATGAATCCTATTCTCTCTCCACCCCCACACTGATGGGCTGACAACCTGAATAGTTTTTACTTGAATTTTTTTTAATTTCTTATGGAAAAACATATTAAAGTCAGGAGAATCTACCCCAATAAAAATATCAATTTCTTTTTGCAGAAATAACTTGAAAAGTTTTTTTCTGATAATTAATAGTTTTCGTAAATTAAGCAATGGATCAATTAGGCCCATCACTTGCAGGTCCTGATAATTGATATTATGCGGAGAGGAGATGCCTAGTTTAGCAACCTCAGGCCCTCCCAGTCCAAACAATTCAACCTCATAGAGATCTTTCATAGAGGTGATTAAATTTGCTCCTAGGCGATCTCCTGAATGCTCAGCAGCAATGATGCCTACCTTTATCTTTTTTCTTGACACCTAACGCAATAAGCCCCTTTCAGAGACCTCTATCGAGGATATGAATGAATTAAGCGCCGGATTGGAATCGTTATTTAGAGCATGTAGATGTTTGATAGCTTCCTGAAGAGAATAACCTTTGCGATACACAATTCTATATGCTTTTTTAATCAGGTTCACAGTATCAGTATCAAAATTATTACGCTCCATCCCAATTGAGTTTAGGCCAATAGGTCTAGCTGGATTTGCAGCTACTTTGACAAAGGCTGGGACATCCATGGTAATAATAGTATTGAGGCCAGTAAAAGAATAATCTCCTAGATGGCAAAACTGATGAACCAATGTCACCGCGCCCAGTGTGACATGGTTGCCTAGCTTAACGTGACCTGCAAGACCGGCATTATTAGCAAAGATATTATGATTGCCAATTTCACAATCATGAGCAACATGCGAGTAAGCCATAAATAAATTATGATCGCCAATGAGGGTTCTGGACTTATCTTGAATAGTGCCTCTATGGACTGTCACTCCTTCTCTAAAAATATTGCCTGAGCCTATTTCTAAAGTTGTCTCTTCACCGGCATACTTTTTATCAGGGGTATCGTCTCCAATTGTTGAAAATTGGTAAAAAATATTGTCCTCTGCAATGGTTGTAGGCCCTTTGATCACAACATGTGAGTGGAGAAAACAATTCGGACCAATTATAACATTGGGGCCGATAACGCAAAATGGCCCAATCTTAACTGAACTATGTATTGATGCAGAAGGATCTATAACTGAGTTCATTTATATCTACCTTTCCCTATCGGCACATAAGATAGTTGCATCACATATCTTGATGCCCTCTACATCTGCAGAGCAATCGAATTTCCAGATACCTCTTTTCTCAGAGCGAATAGATGCATGCAAGTTAACTACATCGCCTGGCTGGACAGGATGTTTAAATCTTACTTTATCAACGCCTGCAAAATAATAAATACTGCCTTCCTCGGGTGTTTTGCCCATCGTCATAAAACCAAGTATTCCTGCGGCTTGAGCCATGGCTTCAATAATCAGGACGCCAGGCATCACAGGCTTATTGGGGAAATGTCCATTAAAAAAATCCTCATTAATAGAGACATTTTTTTGAGCATGGATAGTGCTGCCCAATTCAACAGAAATAATTTTATCTACGAATAAAAATGGAAATCTGTGAGGAAGATGTTTTAATATTTCTGAAAAATCATGGCTCATTTCGCATTCCTTTTTTTGATAAAGACTGATGATTTAGCCCAGTCTTTCTTTTTTTGCGCAGGCATTATACCGATATAATCTCCAGGCATATCGATATCTTTAGTGATCAGGGTGTGGGCTCCGATGAGAACATTGTCACAAATATTTAAATGTCCCAGAATCCCAGATAACCCACCCATTTGAAGATTTTTTCCGATCACGGTTGAGCCTGCTATCGCGCAAGATGCGGCAATTGCAGAGTTTTGACCCAGAATAACGTTATGAGCTATATGCACTTGATTGTCTAATTTTACACCGTCATGAATTTCAGTATGCTCAATGGCCCCTCTATCAATTGTGCAGGCAGCTCCTATTTCCACATTGTTACCAATCAACAAATTTCCGAGTTGTTCAATTTTTAAGTATCCCGTTGGACCAGCAGCATAGCCAAAACCATCTGAGCCTAGAACACTATTTGCATGAACGATAGAGTGCTCACCTATTTCAACATTCATCACCAAAGAGCAGTTGGCATGAATGATAGAGTCCTTGCCAATCATGCAATTGGGGCCAATGTATACATTTGGTCCAATAATTGCTGTTTCATGAATAACTGAGGTCGAGTGAGCATGAAAATTTTTTGCCATACTCTGGTACGGATTCTTGAAGGAAACAAATAGGGATGAAATTAATGCATAAGCTGCATAAGGGTCATCGACAATAATCCCTGAGCACTCTAGATGAGACTCATTATCTGGATGAATAATTACAGCTGAGGCTTTCGTTTGAGAAAGGTATTTCTTATATTTAGGGTTAGCTAAAAAAGAAATGCACCCCAAAGATGCATTTTGTATGGTTGAAAGAGAGTGAATTTCAGTGGTTGGGTCCCCAACTAACCTGCCTCCAACCCTTATGGCTAAATCATTTAGGCTATAAAGATGCCCTGACAAACTTATTTTTTGTCTGCGCCGTCTGCTGCTGCTACATCTAACATAGAAGTAACATCATCTGTTAAATCTAAAGCAGTATCAGCAAAGAGAACATTATCTCTGCCAAGAAGAATTTTTATCTCTTTTGCAGCGATCAGCTCTGATAATATCTTTTGCAATGATGGGTTTAAATCTCTAAATACCTTATCAGCTGTTTCATTTTGCTTCGCTTGGATTTTTCCAACAATAAATTCTAGATCTTTAGTTTTAGCTTGAATATCTCTTTGCATCTGAGCAATTTCATCTTGGGAAAGCGTCTCGCCATCTTTTTGAAGTTTTTCAGCAATGGCTTGTCTATCTGATTGAAGTAACTGAGCCTGTTCAACATTTCCTGCATACTCGCTTTGCTCTTCCAAAGCTTTAAAAGTGGCTGTAGAAACTTGAGTGGCTAACACAGCTGTTCTCATATCTATTACTCCCACACCTTCAACTGCGAAAGCTGGTATTGCTGCTAGGAAAGAAAGTAAGAACACTGATACTAATACTAATTTTTTCATTTTAAAAACCCCTTAAATTGTTGTTACATTTTATATGAATTGAGATAAAAAACACTAACTAATCACTAAAAGACTGTGCCTATAGTAAATTGAAACTCTTCAGTTCTGTCATAGATGCCATCATTAAATGGCTGGGAAAAACTAAAGCTCATAGGCCCAAAGCCTGTAATCCATGTCACGCCGACACCAACAGAGTATTTCATCTCATCAAATGAAGCTTCATAACAGTTTATTTGATAGGGCTGGCAATCGGTTGAGAACACATTACCAAAATCAAGGAAAAAGGCTGATCTCATTGATCTTTGATCTTCGATCATCGGCAATTTAAAGATCATCTGCATGCTTCCCTCAACCAAGAAGTTACCGCCGATAGGATCTCTGAGCTGTTGATAGCCATATGGGTTTTGTGCAATTGCGTCAGGCGTTCCATCAAAGTCAGTATCAATAATTAATGGGCACTCTCCGGTCTTGGCATTAAACTCATAACAAGGTGCAGGGGTGACCCTTGGCCCCAGAGTGTTTGATTCAAAGCCTCGTATTGAGCGCGGGCCTCCAGAATAAAAGTTTTCAAAAAATGGAGTTTTTTCAGTATCTCCATATGTACCTATATAACCCAGCTCTCCGTTAAAGCCAAAGACTAAATTAGCAAAGCCTAAAGGGCGATAAAATTTTTGCTTAAGGTCCACTTTGAAGTAAGACAGATCACTTCCTGGAATGGTAACTTGCAGCATCACATCGGTTGAGGAGCCATAGGTTGGAAACATGCCTCTATTCAATGTCATTCTTGACCAAACTGCTTGAGCCTTTAAAACATCAAAGACCGTGCCTTCTGAAGCAAGAAAATCTGCTATTTCTCTTGAAGGCAAGGATCCGGGATCGATGTCTGTATTATCAATATTAAGATTTAAGCCAATTCTTGTCGTATCACTAATAGGATAGCCAAACTGAACGCCTCCTCCCATTGAATTGGTTAGGTAGTTTGCAACATTATATTCACCGTAATCAGTGACTCTGTAATAAACGCTATAACCACGGCTGACACCATCCATCGTGAAATATGGATCAAAGAAAGATATATTATATGCTTCTTGATATACGCTTTTGTTGATAGCGAGATTGAATCTATTGCCGGTACCAAGAAAATTATTATCAGAGAGATTGAGCCCTAGGTTCATCCCGAAATCACTATATCCAATGGATCCTCCTATACTTGAGGTGCTTTCTTCTTCAACTGTAAACTCGATATCAACCTGATCTTCCGTTCCAGGAACTGGAATGGTCTCTACGCTAACTTCTTTAAAAAACCCCAGTCTTTCCAAGCGAACTTTGGAGCCTTCAATGAGATTATCAGAAGCCCAAGCACCTTCAAATTGACGCATCTCTCTTCTTAGAACTTCGTCATTCGTTAAGTAATTTCCCGAGAATAATATCTTCCTTGCATAGGTTCTATTGCCCGGCTGCACGAGAAAAATAAGAGATACTGTATTTTCCTCTACATTTATTTCTGGATTGCCCGTAACTTCTGCAAATGTATATCCCTCATTTCCAAGGTAGTTCACCAAATACTCTTCTATGGATGTGATTTGTGCTTGTGAATATATTTGATCCTTCAACCCATCAAGAATGGGGGTGTACATTTTTTCTTCAATCGGCATCTCGCCAATAACATTCACTGCGTCGATAGTGTATTGCACTCCCTCAGAGATACTCAATGTGATAAAGACGTCTTTTTTATCTTTAGAGACAGAGACTTGAGAGGACTCTATAGAAAATTTTAAATATCCTCGATCAAGGTAGAAGGATTCTAGGTTTTCAATATCCCCTTTTAACTTTTCTTTTGAATACTTGTCTTTGTTTGATAAAAATGAATACCACTTTCCCTCTTGAAGTTCAAAGCCAGCCATGAGATCTGAATCTGAGAATACCTCATTGCCAATAATATTTACTTTTTTAATTTTTGCGCTTTTACCTTCATCTATAATAATTTTTAGCTCGATAGTATTTCTTGGTTTGTTTATTGTTTCAATTTCAACGCCTGCGCCGTATCTGCCTTGAGAGGCGTACTGGCGAACCAGCTCGCTCTTCATTCCATTCAATGTGGAACGTTTGTAGACTTGGCCTTCAGCTATGCCTGCACCTTCCAGACCTTTTAGTAAATCCTCGGATTTCAAGGCTTTGTTCCCATCAAGCTCAATTGCAGAAATTGATGGGCGCTCTAATACACTTATAAGCAATGCATTACCATCTTTGCCAACTTGAATATCGTTAAATTGAGCGGTAGAAAATAGCGCCTTCGTAATCTCAGACACCTTGCCTTGATTCATCTTGTCACCTACGCTCACAGGTATAGCAGTAAAAATACTTCCAATGGAAACTCTCTGTAGGCCGACTATCCTAATATCAGTAATAATAAATTCATCAAATGCGACAGCCATAAAAGATAAAAAAGCCAAGCAAAATAAAAATATTTTTTTCAAGTGAGTGTTATAAAAATTTAGAAATATCATTAAAAATGGCAAAAACCATTAAAAAGCCAACTGCAACCCAGCCAGACATATAAAAAAGATTCTCCATCTTCTCTGGCATAGGTGAGCCTCTAACAGCCTCAACACCCAACATAACTAGCTGGCCCCCATCAAGAACAGGGATAGGGAGCAAATTCATCACTCCTAAGCTAATACTGAGTAATGCCATCAAGTAAAGAAAGGGTAGAAATCCAGCTTTGGCTGTATCTCCAGCCATCTGCACAATTCCAATAGGGCCGCTAAGATTCTGCGTTCCAAGGTCTCCTACAACCATTTTACCTATAAAAGTTAGAGTTTTTGCACTCAAGTTATAGGTTTCATAGGCACCCTTTGATAGAGCGCTCGCCCATGAGCGTTGCATACCCGGTTGAATTCCAATGAATTTCTCCTCAACGCCATTATCATTGATTCTTGTGCCAAGAGGAATATTAAGAAATATAGTTTCTCCCTCTCTTTGAACCTTAAGCTCGATACTGGATTCCTGAAACTCCTGAAGCAACAGAACTAAATCTTCGAACGAAAAAATTGTTTGGCTATTTGCCGAAAGGATCAGATCATTTACCTTCAAGCCATTCACTCTAGCCTGAGAATCTTTTGCTATCATTCCAACCATGGGCTGCATTTTCATCACCAAGCCAAAGCCTAAAAAACTTTCAGGATTATTTTGCTCTTCAGCAGTGGCTAAAAAATCTTTAAGGGGAATGTTTATATTTTCCTGTCTCTGCCCATCAGGTGAAAGAAATTCAAGATTTAAAGCGCTGGATGACCCTGAGTTTGATAAGAGTTCCAACCTAATTTGCTGAAGGTTAGAAACCTCTTTGCCATTGATGGATACTAGAATATATCCGGGCTCTAAAAGTGTGCTTTCTAAAAGATAAGATGAGGTAATCTCAGAGACCTCTGGGATAAACTGCCTTTCAACAGAATTAGCAAATATAACTGCAAGAATTCCAATAGCAAGAATAAAATTTGCAACTGGGCCAGCAAGCATGACACAAGCTCTTTGCCATTTTGGCTTGCTTTCAAAAGTATTGGCTTTTTGGGCCGGTGTTAAGTTTTGTATAAACTCAGAATCTTCTTCTGCAGATTTCTCTGTATGAAATGCAACGTAGCCTCCAAGGGGAAGAGCTGAAAGTGCAATCTCTGCGCCATGCCTATCATGAGTTTTAAAAATAACAGGACCCATGCCTATTGAAAATCTATAAATGTGAATATTGCAAAGTCTTCCCACTATAAAATGACCGTACTCATGGATGGCAATCAACACGCCTAGTAAAATTATTGCTGAAAAGAGATATATCATAATTATGAAAAATTTAGTTTAAAGATTTTATCACCTTCTCCGCTTGAATGCGTGCTTGTCGGTCATATTTAAATACGTCTTCCATGGTTGCTATATTGGAACAGGAAAAGTGATTAAAAGTTCTATCCACCACCTCATAAATATTGATAAAAGTGATTCGTGCATCTCTGAATGCTTGCACTGCAACTTCATTTGCTGCGTTAAAGATTGCTCCTAAATTCCCTTTTTCCCTGCAAACTTTTCGTGCCATTTCAAAAATCATCTCCCTGCCCTCTGGAATTGGTTCAAAAGTAAGGTTCATAGAAGAAAAATCTAAGTCATTAAAGTGAATTGGTACTCTGGAATCCTCGCCTAACGCGTTTGCAATCGGCACCTCCATACTTGGATTGCTCATCTGTGCAATGGTGGAACCATCATGATAAGTAACCATCGAATGAATAATGCTTTGTGGGTGAGTTACCACCTCTATCATAGATTCAGGAATATCAAATAAATAGCATGCCTCTATAAGCTCAAGACATTTATTCATCAAGGTTGCTGAATCAATGGTGATCTTTGAGCCCATGGCCCAAGTTGGATGCTGGAGCGCTTCTTCTAAAGTCACCTCCTCTAACTCTTTCATTGATAGCTCTCTGAAAGGACCTCCTGATGCCGTGATTAGTATTTTAGAAACTGCTGAGGTGCTTTTTTCGCCAGAGAGGCATTGATATATAGCATTATGCTCACTATCAACTGGAATAATTTTAGCGTGTCGCTTAGCGGCGAGGGGAAGCAGGATATCACCCGCGGCCACAATACTCTCCTTATTAGCAACAAGAGTTGTTTTGCCGGCATCAACAGCATAGAAACTACCTTGTAAGCCAGCAAAACCAGCGATTGCTGAAATTACTATATCAACCTCTGGGTGTTGAATGATTTCCTTGAGGGCTTCCTGGCCATAGCAAATATTTGCATTTGAATTAAATAGCGGGTGTTCAGAACTTGTATTTTTGGAGGCAACAAAAATAGATTCCAGGTGAAATTCATCATCTACTTTTAGTGCAGAATCTAAGTCTTGGTCCAATGCAATGGCTCTTAAGTTGAACTGTTCTTTATTCTGCCTAAGAACATTTAATACACTTGTGCCGATGCTTCCAGTGGCGCCAAGCAATACTATATTCTTCATATGAATAGTAAACAGAGAGCTGCAAAAACAGGAATGACTGCTATGTGAGAGTCTAGTCTATCCCAAATGCCTCCATGCCCAGGAATTAGTGAGCCGCTATCCTTAACTTGTTGATTGCGCTTTAACTGACTCTCAAAATAATCACCTGCAAAAGCAAAAGGCATGACCAAAGCTAAGAGTATGAATATCTTGAATGAGATCAATGCTAACCAGTGCAACAGCCCTATAAATAAGTAAGTTAAAATCAATGCTCCAAAGAAACCCTCAAGAGTTTTATTAGGGCTGAGCTCAGGAAACAAAGGCGTTTTACCGATGATGCTCCCCACTAAATATGCTGCAACATCAATCAACGCGGTGATTAAAAGCAGCAGGAAAAGAATAAAGTAGCTGCTGTAATTACCAAAATCTGGAAAAGTTAAAATAGAGACTACGCCACAAATTAAAGCTTGAATTAAAAAAATTCCAAGATAGTTGTTATTAAATTTAATCCCAGATACTTGACTAGCGCTTCCAGAGGAAAGTAGGCATCCATAAACAAACCAAAAACTCAAAGAAAGTGACAAAAAGTAAAATGCAAACCCTTTTCCAAAATAGGCAAAAAGCACAGCGGGAGTTATAAAAAAAATAATTTGTGTCAGATTTACTTTACGAGCAGAGAGCTGAAGCCACTCGTAACAAAGAAGAAACCCTATGCCTACCATGAAAATACATACGAGAATAAAGCTTTCTAAATAAAGCATTCCAAAAGTTATTACGGCGATCACTAATGCTGCAGGAAGCCTAGTCAAAATATTGCTATACAGTTCTTTTGCCAAATCGCCTCTCCGTTTTTTTGAAATCCATCAAACATGACTCAAACTCGTCTTCCTTAAAATCTGGCCAAAGAGTCTGTAAAAATTGAATTTCAGTATAAGCAAGATGATATAGGAGGAAATTACTTATTCGATGATCTCCTCCAGTTCTAATCAGTAAATCTAACTCTTTAATTGGAGCTTTTAAGTGCTGAAAAATTAATTCATCAGAAATATCTATTGGATCTATTTTTTGAGAAGCAATGCTTTCTCCAATAGATCTAAATGCCTGCAAGATATCTGCTCTTCCACCATAACCTAATGCGATATTTAATTTTAATGCTGGCTTGGAGAAAGTGGTGGCTTTTTCTGCATCTTGAATAGCATCAACCACCTCAGAACCGAATGACTCATAATTACCAAAAAAGTGGAGTTCTACTTGTTGCTCAATTAAATCTGGTACCTGCGCGTCTATAGCGCTGATAATAAGTTTTTTAATGCCTAGAATTTCTTTTTTTGGGCGCGACCAATTCTCAGTGCTAAATGCATACAAGCTGAGAGACTCCAGCTTATGTCGGACAGAGGATTCAACAATACTCCGAACTACTTCCACGCCTCTCTCATGGCCAGATGTGACGTTGAGTGTATTTTTTTTTGCCCACCTACCATTGCCATCCATGATAATTGCAATATTAGTGCCTAAAAGATTGAGAGATTTTTTAGTATTTGTTGCCATATTGGCTGGAGAAAATGTATCTAGATTTCTAATAAATCTTCTTCTTTCTTCTTGAGCTCAGCCTCAACAAGACTTATAAAATGATCGGTTGCTTTTTGAACTAGGTCCTCAACTCTTTTTAAATCATCCTCTGAAATATCGCCATTTTTTTGCTGATCTTTAGCAGTATTGTTTGCATCTCGGCGTGCATTCCTCAGGGAAACACGAGAATTTTCAGCCTCAGCCCTTGCTTGCTTTATGTATTCTTGACGGGTTTCTTCAGTTAGCACTGGCATGGTCACTCTAATTAAATCGCCGCTAGTGCTTGGATTCAGACCTAAGTCCGCTTTCATAATAGCTTTTTCAATTTCTCCTATCAATGATTTGTCCCAAGCAGAAATAGCTAAAGTTCGCCCCTCTTCCACTGAAATATTAGCTGCTTGGCTAATAGGAGTAAGGGTGCCATAGTAGTCAATTTTAACTGTGTCCAGGATATTAGGATTAGCTCTGCCGGTTCGAATTTTATTAAATTCATGTGTCAGTGCATCAAGTGCTTTTTGCATTTTTGGTTTGAGCTGATCAATAATATCATTCATAGCTATGATATTAATGTTCCGATTTCTTCACCGCAAGCAATTTTTTTAAGAGCATCGGGATGATTTAAATTAAAAACTTTTAACGGTAGCTGATGATCTCTAGCAAGTGTTAACGCTGTTGCATCCATCACTTTTAGATTTTTATGAATGGCTTCGTCATAAGACAGGCTAGAATAAAACGTTGCATCAGGGAATTTCTCTGGATCATCAGAGTAAACACCATCAACTCGCGTGGCTTTCAACATGACATCTGCCTGGGTCTCAATAGCTCTAAGACATGCAGCGCTATCTGTTGTAAAAAATGGATTGCCCGTTCCTGCAGTAAAGATCACAACAAAGCCATTAGAGAGAAGCTCTATAGCAAGCCTCCGATCATAATGCTCAACAACCCCTGACATTGGGATAGCTGACATCACTCTGGTTTTCACGCCCGCTCTTTCTAATGCATCTCTCAAAGCTATGCCATTCATAACAGTGGCAAGCATGCCCATATGATCGCCAGCAACCCGATCCATACCAGCTTGGCTAAGCTTTTCACCTCTAAAAAGGTTGCCGCCACCTATAACAATTCCAATTTCAGCACCTAAATCCCTACACTCTTTAACAGAGCGAGCCATTTGGTCTAATATTTTTGGGTCAATCCCATGATCATCTTCTCCAGCAACAGCTTCTCCACTAAACTTAACAAGGAGACGCTTGTAGGAAAGTTCACTCATTGCTTTAATTGCTCTGCTACCTCAGCTGCAAAATCTTTCACCTCAACTTCAATTCCCTCTCCGACTTTGAAGCGAACAAAATCTACTATAGAAGCATTATTTTCATCTAATAACTGTTGAATTGATAGATCAGGATTTTTTACAAAAGTCTGAGAAACCAGCGTTACTTCTGATAAAAACCTTTTAATTTTTCCCTCTACCATTTTATCCATGATAGCAGCATCTTTGCCCGACTCTTGAGCCTGCACTAAAAATATTGCCCTTTCTCTATCTAGAACTTCTGGATCAAGATCTGTAGAATTGAGGCAACTAGGATTTGTGGCTGAGACGTGCATAGCTAGGTCTTTTGCAAGCTCTTGATTGTCTGTATCAATTGCAACAAGAGCAGCAAGCCGTCCATCGGAATGAATGTAAGATCCTATCGATCCATTGCCTGGTACTTGAAGAGTTTTTAAGCGCCTAAGCTGAATATTTTCTCCAATCGATTGAATCAAGGTCTGTCTTTTCTCATTAAACTGTGTATTAAGCTCTTCTATAGAATCAACTTGCGAATCTGCAAGATAACTAGCAACAGAGTTTGTGAAGTCCTTAAACTGAGCATCCTTCGCAGCAAAATCTGTTTCTGAATTAATCTCAATCAAACTAACATAAGATGCTGTTTCGGCAACTTTAATCTCTCCATCTGCAGCCACTCTAGAGGCTTTTTTATCAGCTTTTAGAGAGCTGTTTGCTCTCAACAAATCTAAGGCTTTGTCGAGATCTCCATTAGTTTCTACTAGAGCCTTTTTACATTCCATCATGCCAACACCTGACATTTCTCTCAATTCTTTAACTTGACTGGCTGATATACTCATTTATCTTCCTTTGATTCTTCGGCCTCAGTATCAACTGGCTCGCCATCATCTGTTGCAATCTCTGCTTTTGTATCAACAGCATCTGAAACAACAACCTCTTCAACTTCTTCAACCGGGGATGCTTCGGAAATAACCTCTGCTGTGAC
>DEOR01000029.1:34003-45456 GCA_002358345.1 Proteobacteria bacterium UBA3413
ACCTCTGCTGTGACATCTTCGTCTAGTTCGCCCAGCTCTGCATCTTCAAGAATATTCAAAGCTTTTCCAGAGGTGACGGCAACTTTTTTTACTTTGACCACTGGAGCTTCTTCATCACTGGATGAAAGATGAAGCCCACCCGTGGATGACGCTAAGCCTCTGGCGCAAGCATCAGTAATAACCTTAGTAATTAATCTAATTGACCTTATAGCATCGTCGTTACCAGGAATAATATGATCTATTCCATCAGGATTAGAATTCGTATCTACTAAAGCAATAATAGGAATTCCCATTTTTCTTGCTTCGGTTACAGCAATCTTCTCATGAGCAACATCAATAACAAATAATGCATCAGGCAAGCCTTTCATATCTTTAATGCCCCCAACGCTTGCATCTAATTTTGCATACTCCTTGGCGATATCTACAGCTTCTTTCTTGGATAATTTATTAATTCTTCCAGAAGACTGAAGCTCCTCAATATCGATTAAGCGTCTAATTGACCCGCGGATTGTTTTCCAGTTAGTTAGAGTTCCGCCTAACCACCTCTTATCTATATAAGGAAGACCAAGCGATGATGCAGACTCTCTAATCGTTTTAGAAGCAGATCTTTTGGTGCCAACAAAAAGTACTCTATTGCCCTTCGAGCAAATCTCTTCAGCCTTTGATGCTGCTGCATTTAATAACTCTTTGGTAATCTCAAGATCAATAATACTTATTTTTTTTCTGGTATCAAAAATAAAAGATTCCATTTTAGGATTCCAAAATCTTTGTTGATGACCAAAATGAACGCCTGCATTTAACAGGTCTTTAATTGAAACAATGCTCACAATTTCCTCCGGGGTTGATACTCCAGCGCTTCATATAGTTGACTCCAATGGAGCACCCCAACAATAATCTCAATAGCGCCTTCGGGATTTAAAGTCTGTGTATTCTATAGAAGATTTGCTTGAGATTAAAGTTTTTTAGCCAAGAAATCTTCAAAGGTGTAAATGCCAGCTGCGCTAATGCTAATCCATTGCGCTGCATGAACGGCTCCACGAGCAAAGATATCTCTAGAGTGCGCAATATGTTGAAAGAAAAAGGACTCTTTACCATCATTAAATTCAACTCGATGAATCCCAAATATCTTGCCAAGCCTCAATGCTTTTACTTTGATTGGGGCGCTAATCTTATCTGTTAAAAATTCTTCTAGAGATCTCATTATCTCAATAGCTGTTCCAGAGGGAGAATCTATCTTATTGGCGTGATGCATCTCTGTGATTTGACAAGTAAATGGGCCAGCCCTGGTTTCTAAAAAACAATTTATTGATTGTTTTAGGTTTGCTATTCCAATAGACATATTGGAGGCAACTAGAATTGGAATAATGGCTTGGGCTTGAGTAAGAAGACTACGATGCTCTTCGGAAAATCCAGTAGTGCCTGTGATCAAGGGTAATCTTTGATCTAAGCAAGCTTGCAAGACAGCAGGAAGACAATCTGGAGATGAAAAATCTATCACAACTCTTGGAAGGGAAGAGTCAATTTCTTGTGCTTTAAAATCTTGAACTGTTACATCGGACCTAGATTCAAGAAGCTCTTGAATGGACTTGCCCATACTTCCGTGAAATCCATTAAGTAGAATGTGCAAATTTTTATTCTTGATGGAAGGAATCAGAAGATTTCTTGAAAGATTCTTTCATTGGATAGTGCTTGTTAGATTGAAGAGAATCTGTGAATTCCTTAAAGATTTTGAGTTGAGCGTTGGATAAATTTACAGGCGTTTCCACGATCACTCTGCACATCAAATCACCTCTACGAGAATCTCTCACAGACGCAGCACCCTTGCCCTTAATTCTAAAAATCTTTCCCGTTTGAGTATAAGTAGGTATTTTTAAGGCAATTTTTGACTCTAAGCCCGGAACGTAAATTGTGCCACCCAAGATAGCAATCTCAAAAGGAATCGGGGCTTCAAAATATAAATCTCGACCATCTCTTTCAAAAATATTATTGGCCTTCACTTGAATTGCCACATAAAGATCTCCAGGAGAGCCCCCGCGAGTTGCACTGCCCTCTCCTGTTAATCTCACTTTATCTCCATTGTCTACGCCAGCTGGAATGCTCACAGACAAAGATTTAGTCTCTTCTGTGACCCCAGCTCCTCTGCATGCTCCACAATGATCCTTGATAATCTGCCCTTCTCCACGACAAGCGTTGCATGGTTGCTGAACAGAAAAGAAACCTTGCTGCATTCTGACTTGTCCTTGCCCATTACACTGAGAACATTTAACTGGGGATGAGCCAGGTTTAGCACCAGATCCAGAGCAGTCTCCACAGGATTTATGGATGGGAATCTTAATAGTTTTTTTGACGCCCAAGATTGCTTCTTTAAGCGAGAGATCTAGATTGTACTGAAGATCTTGTCCGCGAGCAGATCGCCTAGAAGATGATCTCCTGCCTCCGAATACATCTCCGAAGATATCTCCAAAGATATCTCCAACATCAAAGTCTTGAAATCCACTCCCAGCTCCTCCGCCCATGCCCTGAACGCCAGCATGGCCATATTGATCATAGGTAGATTTTTTTCCTGGATCAGAGAGCACTTCATATGCTTCTGCGGCTTCTTTAAATTTTGTGTCAGCCTGAGGATCGTCTGGATTTCTATCGGGATGATATTTCATTGCAAGCTTTTTGAAAGCTTTCTTTAGCTCTGGCCCTGAAGCAGTTTGAGAGACCCCTAAGACCTCGTAGTAGTCTCTCTGTGCCATAATTTACTTCTCTTCTTCTTTCACTTCTTCATATTCAGCATCTACTGTATTTTCATCATCGGTAGCTTCATCCGAAGTCTCCTTAGCTTGCCCAGCCTCTGCTTGGGGGTACAATTTTTGTGTCAGGGGGCTTAAAAGATCATTAAGCTCTTTTGTAGCAGCTTTTATGGCCTCTAGACTATCTTTTTTAATAGCTTCTTCAAGCTGAACTGTGGAAGTTTCAACAGATGTTTTCTCTTCTTCTGTGAGTTTCTCACCAGCCTCTTCAATGGTTTTTCTAGTCGCGTGCACTAGCATGTCAGCATTATTCTTGGCCTGAACTAAGGCCTCAAATTTCTTATCATCTTCAGCATTTGCCTCAGCATCTTTGACCATCTTTTCAATGTCCTCATCGGATAAACCGCTAGAAGCTTTAATAATAATAGATTGCACTTTTCCAGTATTTTTATCTTTAGCAGCAACATTAAGAATGCCATTGGCATCTAAATCAAATGAAACTTCGATCTGAGGAGTTCCTCTTGCAGCAGGTGGAATATCAGCAAGGTTAAATTGACCTAAGGATTTATTTTGCGCTGCTTGCTTGCGCTCTCCCTGAATAACATGAACCGTTACAGCTGATTGATTATCTTCTGCAGTAGAAAAGACCTGTGATTTTTGAGTTGGAATAGTAGTATTTTTTTCAATTAATGGTGTTGCTATGCCGCCTAAGGTTTCAATGCCAAGGGTTAATGGCGTAACGTCCAGTAGCAATACATCGGTGGTATCCCCGGAGAGAACTGATCCCTGAATTGCCGCACCAACAGCAACAGCTTCATCTGGATTAAGATCTTTTCTTGGCGCCTTTCCAAAAAAAGCTTTAACTTTCTCTTGCACCATTGGCATTCTTGTCTGGCCACCTACCAAAAGAATTTCATCAATATCACTAACGGATAATTTGGCATCTTCAAGAGCCATTTTTAAAGGAGGCAAGGTTCGCTCAACTAAGCTTTCAACCAATGACTCAAGCTTGGCTCTCGTAATTTTATGAACAAAATGCTTAGGACCAGAACTGTCGGCAGTAATATAAGGTAAATTTATTTCAGTTTGCTCGGAAGAAGATAATTCAATTTTTGCTTTTTCTGCTGCTTCCTTTAGTCTCTGCAGTGCCATAGGATCGCTTTTTAAATCAAATCCTGATTCTTTTTTAAACTGATCAACAAAATAATCTATTAATGTGAGATCAAAATCCTCTCCGCCTAAAAAGGTATCGCCATTAGTAGAAAGAACTTCAAATTGATGTTCTCCGTCTACTTCTGATATTTCAATAATGGAGATATCAAATGTTCCCCCACCTAGATCATATACAGCAACAACAGAGTCGCCTTTATGTTTGTCCATACCATATGCTAGAGCGGCTGCAGTTGGTTCGTTAATAATTCGCTTAACATCAAGGCCAGCAATCTTCCCAGCATCTTTGGTTGCCTGTCTCTGTGAATCATTAAAGTATGCTGGGACAGTGATCACAGCTTCTGTAACCTTATGCCCGAGATAATCTTCAGCAGTTTTCTTTAATTTTTTAAGAATTTCCGCTGAGACTTGTGGTGGAGCAAGTTTCTGATCACCGACCTGAACCCATGCATCTCCGTTCTCTGCTTTAATAATTTTATATGGGACCATGTCCATATCTTTTTTTACAACGTCATCATCAAAGCGTCGACCGATCAATCTTTTAATTGCATATAAAGTCTTGTCTGGGTTTGTTATCGACTGGCGTCTGGCCGGAGTGCCTACTAGAACCTCATTACCCTCACTGTAGCCAATAACTGAGGGGGTAGTTCTTCCGCCTTCGGCATTTTCAATGACTTTGGGCTTTCCATTTTCTACTACAGCTAAGCAGCTGTTAGTAGTACCTAAATCTATTCCTATAATTTTTGACATATTGTTTTCCTAATATTGTTAATTTTTAATAACTGAAACTCTTGCCGGTCTTACCACCCGCTCGTGAAGCTGCCACCCTCTTTGAAATATACTTTCAATTTCATTATTTTCTTTTAATGGATCCTTTGATGTCATAACCGCTTCATGTTTTATGGGATCAAACTGCTCATTAATGGGGTAGATGGGACTAATGCCAAATTTATCAAGTGCAGATTCAAAAGATTTTAAGGTAAGAGCAACCCCCTCTTTATCTTCTTTAGATGATTCTGCAGAAAAATTACTCAATGCATGCTCAAGATTATCTACCACTGGTAGCAGCTCGTTAAGCAATCGCTCTACTCCATATTTATGAGCTTTTTCAATATCTAAAATATTTCTTTTTAATGCATTATCAAGCTCTGCTCTGGACCTGAGAAGAGATTCTTCTAGGCTTTGAATTTTTTCGGCGATGTCGCTTCCTTCTGACTCAAATGCTAAGCGCTCCTCCTCTTCAGTAAGCTCTATATGATCTGGCTCATCACCAGAGAACTGATTAACTTTTTGAGTCACCTCTTGATCGAGCGCATCGCTGGCCGAATTTATTTTTGCTGTTGTTTTGTTTTTCTTTGCCATCATTTTTTCCAACTGTGTTATATATTGGGATGGCTCTTGATGAGTTCAAGGGCTTAACAGAAATTTATTTTGATGGCTTTACGTACAACACCATGCTGTGGTCCACAATCTCGTACCCCATTTCTCTTGCTATGACTTCCTGCCGTTTTTCAATGAGCTCATCATGAAACTCAATGACTTTGCCGGATTCAAGACACACCATATGATCATGATGATCATCAGGGGTTATCTCATACACGGCATGGCCGTCTTCAAAGTTATGCCTAGAAATAATGCCGGCAGACTCAAACTGAGTGAGAACGCGGTATACAGTTGCCAACCCAACATCTTCACCCGAAATCATGAGTTGCTTATATATGTCCTCGGCACTTAAGTGTCGATTTGCACTAGACTCTAAAGCCTCTAAGATACGAATTCTTGGAAGAGTGGCCTTTAGCCCAGCTTTTTTTAATTCGGTATTTTCTTTACTCATGAACTTTTCCTTGTATGCTCTTTCAAAGTATAATCAAATCATCTCATGAAGCAATTAACAAAAGCCTTTTTCATAACCTTTCTCTTGGTAATGGGGGGTTTCAACTGCTCAAGCTTTTCACCTTACAAAGTCCCTGTGCTTCAAGGCAATATTATTGAAGATAAGGATGTGGGGCAATTGGTTTCAGGTTTGTCTAAGGATCAAGTCTTATATCTACTGGGCACTCCTCTTTTGAATAGTCCAATCCATCAAAAAAGGTGGGATTATTTTTACTCTGTAAAAATTGGAGATATGGTAGTTGCAGAAAAAAAACTATCCCTGATTTTTAATCAAGATAATAGATTGGATAGCTGGGTTTTAGAGGAAGCTAATTTAGCAGAAGGTTGATCTTTATTCTTGGCTTGCTTTAATTTTTCTTCTTTCTTTGGGATCTTGGTTTAAAGGCCTGTAAACCTCTAATCTCTCCCCATCTGACATTCGATAATTCTGAGGTAGCGCCTTGTATTTACCATCAAGCTCTATGCTATTGACGCCAATTTTAAATTCTTCCTTTGAGGGCTCGAATAACTCTTTAATGCCTGGAAGCTGAAGGACCTCAAGAGCTGTAATACTTTCAGAGACATCCAGCTCTCTGAACACCACATTTTGTGATTCTTGCAAAGCAAAATAAATATTCATTTGCTTAGCTGGCCCGCAAATGCATTTAAAAACTTCTCTCCCATAGCGTCAACAACACCCTGCCTTGCAAATATTTTTAAAAAAAAGGGGAGTTGAAAGCTTGCTTGAAATAAGACATTTGTAGCCCCTGACTCTAGTGATCTGAGCTTCCACGAGGCAGAAAAAATAGAAAAAGGACCAGTAATTTGGTCAATTTTTACATTATAACCATCGGTTTGATTGGCTGATTCAAATTCATAGGTGTTGCTGAGAAATCCAAAGACAAGCAACCCTCTTACAAATGGGTCGGAGTCTGCAGATAATTTCTTGGAATCAAGGCATCCTGGTAAAAATGTTTTATAAGATTCAAAGTCATTAATCAAAGTAAGAATGGACTCAGGATCGGCTTGAAAGTCCTGAGATCGCTCAAAAACTTGAAGCATAAATTATGAGATTAATTGATATATAAATACCGCAGCAACTGAGGCTGGTGAAATATATCTAATAAAAAATCTCCACACATTAAAGACTTGTAATTGGATGTCTGAGAATTCATCTAACGCAAGATCTGGTTTTAAAAACCACCCTGCAAATATCGCAATCAGCATTCCACCTATAGGCATCAAAAATTGATTAGCAAGATAGTCCATGGAATCAAGAAAGTTTAAATCTCCAATAAAGGCTATCTCAGACCATTCATTAAAACTTAACACACTGCCGATACCAATAAACCATGCCAATAACCCCAGGATCAGGGCAGCAGAAAAGCGTGAGGTAATTTTTTCTTCTTCAAAATAAGCAACACTCGGCTCAAGCAATGAAATGGCGCTGCTAAGAGCGGCAATGGACAAAAGAGTAAAAAATGCCGGGCCGATAATATTGCCAAGCGGCATATCAACAAAGACTGATAAAAGACTAATAAATACAAGGCCTGGCCCAGCACCTGGTTCCATGCCGTATGCAAAAATAATTGGGAAAATAGCCAAACCAGCCAAGATAGCAATCAAGGTATCCAAGCCAGCAACGGCAAGCGATGTTTTAAAAATATTTTCTTCTTTAGGCATGTATGAGCCGTAGCACATGATCGAACCCATGCCGAGACTTAAGCTAAAAAATGCTTGCCCCATGGCTCTTAAGAAAGTGGTTGCATCAACATCAGAGAAATTAGGAGAGAATAAAAAACTGAACCCTCTGATAAAGTCACCATTAATCATGGCATTAAGGACCATGATGATCATCAGGATAAATAATGTTGGCATCAATAAACGAACCATTCGTTCTATGCCCCCGATAACTCCTGCTGCTAGAATTGCTATATTAAATCCAATGAAGAGTGTATGCCAAAAGAGCAATCTAGGCGCTGAGGCAGTCACTAAGGAATATTGCTCAGCGGAAGTAATGCTTGTATTTGGCATGGCTGCAATGCCTATGTAATTGAGACAAATGCCTGCAATGACGCTATAAAAAGAAAGGATAAGAATCCCAGATACTAAGCCGCCCCACCCCACCGCTTGCCACTTTGAGCTTTGGCCAGAATCAATAGCTGCAATTTTCATAGCATTCACTGGACTTTTCCTAGCTCGCCTTCCAATCATAATCTCAGCCATCATTATTGGAAGTCCAACAACTAGAATGCAGCCCAAATAGATTAAAACAAAAGCGCTTCCTCCTTCAGTCCCTGCTTTGTATGGGAAGCCCCAAATATTTCCCAAGCCGACTGCTGAACCTGCTGCAGCCAAAACAAAAGTCCACTTACCCACCCAGGCAATAGAATTGCTTGTCTTGTTAGATGTATTCATGTTCATAAAAATTTTATGTGTATGGATTAAAGATAAAAGCTAATGATGTTATGCAGCATATTGTAACTAAGTTTGTAATTAAATTTCGCGCATCTGCGTATTTAGTATGACTTTGATAATAGGAACTGTTTGAGCTCTCAAAATATAAAAAAATTTGCAAGCTCGCTATTAGCAGCAGTAAACTCGCGGTAATCAAAAAACTTGCAAGTAGAGCAATCGATAAACCCATTAATGAAAAGCCAATTGCACACCATAAGTTCAAGCTATTATTTTTCTGATCGTCCCAGCCCCAGATAAAACCACCTAAAAACGATATGACAATCCCACCATATATAACCAAAGCTTTAATTGCCATCATCCCAATCTGAAAATTTAAGATCCAAGGCGCTAAAGCTAATAAAGCAAATAAACTCAACCCAAAATAGATTAAGGTAACTTTTATTTCTTGCATAAAAAACCCTCAAAGATTGCAAATAGATTAAACGGATTCATAATTAAGATACCAATTATGAAAGCAGCAAACAATAATATCATCGTCAAAAATAAAAATGCTGCAAGAAACTATCATTTAACCGATAAATATCAGGCAGGAATAGTCCTGGAAGGCTGGGAAGTAAAGGGTCTAAGAGATGGAAAAGTAGATGTTAAAGACTCCTACGTCACCCTGAAGAATAATGAAGCCTGGGTCATTGGTTTAAAAATTGATCCCCCGGCTTCTCTGATGCATGAAAGCATTGACCCAACTCGCTCTAGAAAGCTTCTACTTAACAAAAAAGAAATAAATAAAATTCTTGAGTCTGTCAGCCTGCAAGGTCTTACCTGTGTTCTAACAATGGTTTACTGGAAGGAAAATAAAATTAAGTGCGACATTGCAATCGGCAAAGGCAAGAAAACCTATGATCAAAGGGAAGATGTAAAGCAGAGAGATTGGAACAGGGAGAAACAAAGAATTTTAAAAAATTCTAATCGTTAAGTAATTCCTATATAATCTTCCACCCCATGGGGGCGAATTGGGTTCGACGTTTTTATTGGATTCCAAAGCGCATGCCAAGATTGTGGTAACTCTTGTAAAACATACTACAAAAAAATTAGTTGCAGAAAACGACAACTACGCTTTAGCCGCTTAAGGCTAACCAATGCAAGAATTGTCTATGGTTTGAAGCATTGGCAAAATACATAGTCTAGCTTTGCTGTGTTGACTAAACGCAGTAACGTGAAATCTAACTAGTCTAGTCTCTAGTACCCTGCTCTTCGGGTCATTAAGGCGAAACACAAAGAGTGAGCTAAGCATGTAGAAGTCAGGTTGAAGGACTAACGGACGCGGGTTCAATTCCCGCCGCCTCCACCAAATAATAGCCCCACAAGGGGCTTTAAAGCACCATAAAGCATTGATTTAAATAGGGTTTATAGATTTTTTAAGTATTTCAAGAAAGCCCCGAGACTGGCTGCAGTATGTACGGCAATAGCACCTAGACAGGCGATTTTCACCTCAACCCATGAGTGGGAGCCGGGGTTTGCCGAACAGACCTTGAGGCGTCGAGGGCAATTGGATAGTAAACCTAGGAGATAGGATTTCCCAAAAGAGATCAAATCAGCAATGCCGGGGCAGCCAAATCTTTCTTTGACAAGATCAACCTTTTACGGAATAACAATTACACTAACGGGCCTGATTAACTATCTTGCAGGCAATCCGTGGACCATCGTTAGGAACTGCGTGTCTGTACCTGCACGACGGTGCTTTGCAATCGCTTGATACTCTGGATCGCCAAACCAAGCCTGAGCGGCAGTTTCAGAGGGAAGCTGAAAGAGCACAATACGACCTTCCCTAGGATAAGCACCCTCCAAGGTCACAGTGCTGTCGTCATAACTTAGAAAAGAACCGCCATGCTTTTTCAAAAGAGGGAAAAAACCCTTCTCGTAAAGTTTGTAAGTATCTGCATCTTGGATATGGAAATTGGCAATCATATAAACAGGGATATCTGACATTTTAGGTTTCTCTCTTGCTTTAAATAATAAGGTTGAACAATGAGTTTGAGTACTCAGATTAAGACTTAGATGGTCTCGAGCCAGCCGGCAACAGCCTGACCAATCTCAACCGGTGAATCTTCCTGAATAAAGTGCAGGCCTTTAACTGTGACTTCCTGCTGGTTCGGCCAACTACGGCAAAACTCCCGCTGCCTACCGACCAAAATAGAACCCGGCTCAGCGTTGACAAATAACTTGGGTAACTCTGAAGCGGCCATAAACGCCCCATATTGTTCCACCAGGGCAACCACCTCAGGAGGCTCTCCCTCAATAGGAATCTGGCGGGGCCAGTTGAGTGTCGGCTGACGATCATCCGGAGAAGCAAAGGGTGCACGATAGGCTTCCATTTCTGTGTCAGTCAGATCCCTGATAATAGAGGTGGGTACAACGGCTTCGATAAACATATTGCGGTTGAGGATAAGGTCTTCGCCCTTTTCTGAGCGGAAACCTTTGAAGATACCTCTGGCACCTTCGGGCCAATCGTCCCAGCTCACCGGGGCGACAATTCCCTCCATATAGGCCACGCCTTTAACCGCTGTGCTGTTGCGCATTGCCCACATAAAGCCCAGAGCACTACCCCAGTCGTGGATCACCAAGGTGACATTGGCGTTGATATCTAAGCCATGCAATAGCCCGCTCAGGTAGTCGTATGCCACCTCAAGCGTGTAGCGTTCTGGACCCATAGATGCTGGTAGTTTGTCTGAGTCACCATGGCCAATCAGATCGGGGATGATCACACGGCCAGAGGCAAGTAGCTCTGGGGCAACGTTGCGCCACAGAAATGAAGACATAGGGTTGCCGTGGAGTAAGACAATAGGATTGCCGCTGCCTTCATCGACGTAAGCGATTTTTCTGCCGTTAACGTCTAAAAACTTTTTATCGTAGGGCATGGTTTCAGACATCATTTTGAACTCCTTCTTGTAATCAGGCGGTAAGACCGATCATGGCCAGGCTGTTATTGATCGCTTTGCTTGCTAGCAGATTGGGACGCGATTGATAGTAATGCAGCGTATTTCGTGGACTTGCTGGCCACCAACTCCAGCATTCTATGCGCGGTTTCTCGGCCGGAATTCTGATTCTGCCCCGTGACAAAACGTTCTTCATCGTCAACCACAACGAGGGTCGCAAGGAAGTCCATGAACCTGGTGTTGCTTTCAAAAATAACACCGGCTTTTCGCAACTCTGTCTCTGGGTGCTGGGGAGTAATTTCTATTATGCCCAGCTCCT
>DEOR01000029.1:45644-46140 GCA_002358345.1 Proteobacteria bacterium UBA3413
CGGCCATAAAGATGATGTCGTACTGGGTAAAATCAACGTCATCAATGCGCATTGAATTTTCGACCTTAGCCAGAAATGCAGGATCGGCCAGGAAGCGGTCGTCTTCCGGTGTTTTTAACAGCCAGTTTATGGTCTGGGGGTCAACAGGGATTTTTCCTCCTTTGATGCTGGCCAGATCAACCTGCATACCGGCATCGAGGAATCTGTAGTAAGGATGGGTCATCTCTGAGGCCATCACACCTGTGGCATCCCCAGTGGTCTCGCCGGGAGCAGACAAAACGGCCTGGTTGGTCGCAATAATCAGCGCGCGTTTACCGGCGGGTAGTTGCACAGCTTCGCCGTTATATTCGGGGTGTAAACCCGCCTTGTGCACGATCGTTGGCAGCGCCAGCACTAATAAGGCGACTCCGAGGGCTATACCGCCTACAATTTTGATCAATTTCGCTTTCATGTCGCACTCCTGTTCAGGTTAGATGGATTGGTTTAATGCAATAAA
>DEOR01000045.1:0-225 GCA_002358345.1 Proteobacteria bacterium UBA3413
TATTTGCTTTTGGCGCCATCACTTTTTTAGTTTCTTTTTCTTGGTTTAAATATGCAGCCATGGAAGTCTTCAAAAAAGAGCTTGCTGCCAATGAAGATGGCACTGGCGTTTGGTCGAAGCTGTTAAAGGTTTTTCTAGTTGATTGGTTAGTTTGTATTCTGGGGGTACTTGGAACAGGTATTTTATTCGTGATAGTGTTTAATCTAGCTCACTAAGTAGCCTCCA
>DEOR01000045.1:452-705 GCA_002358345.1 Proteobacteria bacterium UBA3413
TCCATCGGCAGCTTCACAAGCATCAACCTATCACCATCAAATGGGTTGAGCAAACCTTAAAGCTAAGCTTCCCAAAGGTATACAGCACTATTGAGGGTCTTGTAAAAAAAGGATAT
This sequence comes from Proteobacteria bacterium UBA3413, assembly GCA_002358345.1. GTDB lineage: Bacteria > Pseudomonadota > Gammaproteobacteria > Magnimaribacterales > D2472 > D2472. The sequence goes on from DEOR01000045.1 coordinate 569, forward strand.
TTAACAAGGCAAGTTTCCTCGGCAGATAAAAGAATAAAGTTTTTACTTCCAACTCCAAAAGCTTTGGATGGAATTAAGTTATTTGAAGAAATGAAGCTCAATGAATTGAATTTCTTAGGCCTTACTTCTAAATTAAT
>DEOR01000045.1:819-3051 GCA_002358345.1 Proteobacteria bacterium UBA3413
GTAGCTTGATCTGACCATGGGTCCTGAAACTACTTCCAAGAACCCTTTAGCCAAACCTATCTCGCGATATGCTTCAAATTCTTTTGGGGTCACCCATCGCTCTACTGGCAAATGATTTAAAGTAGGTCGAAGGTATTGGCCCAACGTTAAGATATCCACTTGATTGGCAATAAGGTCATCCATGGTTTCTTCTATTTCTGCATCTGTTTCGCCTAAACCTAAAATCAAACTTGTTTTCGTTAAGACTTTTGGGTTAATTCTTTTTGATTCTGCCAAAACCTCAAGGGTTTGTTCGTACCCTGCTCTAATGTCTCTGACTGGGTGAGTCAGCCTTCTAACTGTTTCAACATTTTGGGCAAATACTTCTAGGCCGCAATTGACCAAAGTTTCGATGGAAGATGCCAGCCCTTTAAAGTCTGGAGTTAAAGCTTCAACCGCAGTTTCTGGGTTGAGCTCTTTAATGGCTTTAACGGTTTGCGCGTAATGTTCTGCCCCGCCGTCCTCTAAATCATCTCGGTTAACGGAAGTTAAGACAACGTATTTAAGTCCCATGGTTTTAACGGCTTGGGCTGTGTGCATAGGCTCATCCAAATCTAGCCAGCCTTTTGGGTTGCCTGTGTCGACCGAGCAAAACTTGCAGGCCCTGGTGCAGACCGAGCCCATGAGCATAAATGTAGCAGTACCAGCACTCCAACACTCAGAGATGTTTGGGCACATGGCCTCTTCGCAGACTGTGTTGAGGCGTTTGTCTTGAACTTGCTTTTTGACCGCTTTAAAATTTTTATCAAAGGTCGCTTTGACTCTGATCCACTCAGGTTTTTTTTGGTTGGGGATAGAAGAATACTGATTGGCTTTCTGGCCATTTTTTACAGCCTTGATGCCATCGCGATTCACAATTTTTTGAGTGGGGATAATTTCCATTACTTAAATAGTTTTTGTAGCTCTTCTCTTGCGATTGATTCTACTCCTTCCATGGTGACATTTGAATCAAAATCACTGATTTGGGTCACCTCTAAGCCCTCATACCCGCACGGGTTAATCCTGCTAAAAGGCTCTAGGTCCATGTCCACGTTTAAACTAATGCCATGATAGGTTCGGCCTTTGGAGATTCGCAAACCAATGGAGGCTATTTTTTTCTCTTTCACATAAACGCCTGGTGCCCCTTCAACACAATTGCTCTGGATGGCGAAGTGGCTCAGGATAGTTTGAATCAGGGTTTGTAAATCAGCCACCAAGGATTTGGGGCCCGTCTTTCTGCTTTTAATATCCAACAAAAAATAAATAACTAGCTGGCCTGGACCATGAAAAGTCACCTCTCCACCTCTATCGGTTTGAATGACAGGAATTTCTCCTGGGTTCAAAACATGCAAGGGATCTGCAGCCGTGCCCAGGGTGAAGACTGGGTCATGTTCAAGCAACCATATTTGATCTTTAAAAGTATCTGCTTTGACCAATGAGCGCATCTGCTCATAGGTCTCTGTATAGGCTTTAATGCCTAAATGAATGAGCTCAGGAGTCGCTGTCACTGTTGGTTCGGGCTTCCACAAAGGCATCTTCGGCAATGGCGTGAAAGCTTTTGACTTCCGCTAAGAAGGTTTTAAAAGACTCGTACACTTTTTTAACATCCGGGTCATTGGCCGCCGAGGTCTCTAGAATCTCCTCTGAGATAATTCTAAATTCATTGATAACATCTTTGGGCAGCTCTCTGAGCTGGACGTCATGATTTTGAATCAGATCTTGCAAGGCTCTGTTATTAGAGGCTGTGTATTCATCCAGCAAATCTTGATTCACGGCTTTCGCTGCTGTAGTCACAATGGCCTGTAAGTGAGGGGGCAGCGTATTCCAGGCATCGATGTTAATCGTGAATTCAAGCATGGAGCCTGGCTCATGCCAGCCAGGATAATAGTAGTATTTTGCCACCTGCTGAAAACCAAAGGCTAAATCGTTGTAGGGCCCAACCCACTCCACTGCGTCAATGGTTCCGGTTTGCATGGCTGTATATAACTCGCCACCAGGAATGTTTACTGGGATGCCGCCGGCTCGCTTAAAGACTTCGCCGCCAAACCCTGGAAAGCGCATTTTTAAGCCTTTGATGTCTTCGAGTGAATTAATTTCTTTGTTGAACCAACCAAACATTTGAGTGCCGGTATTGCCACCGGGTAAAGGCTTCAAATTAAAAGGGCGATAGAGGTCTTCCCAGAGCTCCAGGCCGCCTCCACGATTAACCCAAGC
>DEOR01000045.1:3244-7672 GCA_002358345.1 Proteobacteria bacterium UBA3413
TAATAAGCCCCGCCGTGACCCATCTCTACTGAGCCGCCCGACACTGCATCAAACACACCCATGGCCGGAACCAGTTCACCGGCTCCATAAACTGTTACTTTTAACTGGCCTTGAGACATGTCTTCAACCAGCTGACTGAATCGCTCGGGCGCCATGCCCAAGCCCGGGTAATTCTTTGGCCAAGTGGTCACCAGCGACCAAGCATACTTTTTAGCTGGGACGGCACCCTCAGCTAATTGCTCTGGAGCACCACAACTACTCAATAAAGAGATTGCTAGTCCGGTAATTAAAAAATGTCTCATCCTAATGACTCCAGTTTTGCGAACGCTAGTACCAGCCATTTGCTGCCAGCTTTTTCAAAATTAATTTGAACCCTTGCCGATTCACCCGATCCTTCATAGTTTAAAACGATGCCCAGTCCAAAGGTAGGGTGTACCACTTTTTGTCCCAACCCTATGCCAACCTCGTCCTTGAAATCCATCTTAGATTTCCTTGCTGTGCGCACATAAGGCGTGCTCACAGAAGCTCTGGGCCTGATCTCTTCAATAAAGACTGCGGGAATTTCTTTTAAAAATCGTGAAGGTGGATTAAAGACATCTGAACCATGCAGTCGCCTAGATTCTGCATGAGTTAAGTAGAGCTTTTTCATGGCGCGAGTAATGCCCACATAGCACAGCCTTCTCTCTTCCTCTAATTGCGCTGGAGACTCAATGGATCGACCATGCGGGAACAAACTTTCTTCCAGGCCTGAAATAAAGACCAGGGGAAACTCTAAGCCTTTGGCTGAATGCAGGGTCATCAGTTGAACCGCGTCTTGGAATTCGTCGGCTTGGGTGTCTCCGGAATCAAGAGAGACGGTATCAAGAAAAATTTCAGCAATTTCCTTGTGAGACATTTCTTTCTCAAAGGATTGCTCAAAGTTTTTAGCAGAGGTCACCAGCTCTTCTAAATTTTCTATTCGGGTTTTGCCTTTTTCACCGGCTTCTTTTTTATGGTATTGATAGAGCCCAGATTTTTGAATAATCATCTCCATCAACTCAGACAGCGGCATGGTATCCAGCAACCCAATGCACTCACTGATTAAGGCCAGGTATGCATTTAAGCCTTGGCCCGCTTTGCCGCCCATGCTGCCTTCGTCATGAAGTTTTGCAGCGGCTTTGATGTACGAAAGATTATAGGTCTTGGCCGTCTCTCTAATTTTTACCTGCGACTTCACGCCAATGCCCCTGGTTGGATTGGCAATGGATCGCTCAAACGCGGGGTTGTCATGGGGGTTAAAAATCACTTTGAGGTAGCTCATGGCGTTTTTAATTTCCATGCGCTCATAAAAACGTAGACCCCCATAGATACGATAAGGGATGCTCGCTCTGAGCAAGGCTTCTTCAAGCGCTCTGGACTGAGCATTGGATCGATAGACTATTCCAGCATCGCTATAAAGCTCCCCGTCTTCCATCCAGCTTTGGAGAACTCCCGCAATAAATCTTGCCTCGTCTTGTTCGTTGTAAGCTTGATACAGGGTGATGCGCTCACCCTCAAGAGAATCCGTCCATAGGTTTTTGCCTAAACGCGTTTGATTGTTGTCTATGAGTGCGTTGGCAGCGCCTAAGATCACACTGGTTGAGCGATAATTCTGCTCAAGGCGGATGACCTTGGATCCTTCAAAACTCGATTCAAAAGATGAGATATTTTCGACCTTGGCGCCCCTCCACCCATAAATAGATTGATCGTCATCGCCAACCGCGGTGATGGTTGCTGCATCTGATGCGATCTCTTTGAGCCAGTTATACTGAATGGTGTTGGTGTCCTGAAACTCATCCACCAACACGGCTTTAAATCTATTGTGAAAAAACTCTTTGACAGTTTTATCTGACTTGACTAGTTCGTAGGCTCGCAGCAGCAGCTCAGCAAAATCTACCAGGCTGTCATTGGCGCAAGCATCTTCGTAGTGCTTGTATATGCCCTTGACGGTCTGAGCATAAAAATCTCCATTGTCCGAGACATCATCGGCCCGAATGCCTTCATCTTTCCAGCCGTTGATCTGCCATTGAATTTGTTTGGGGGGCCAGGCCGAATCATCTAAGCCAGCTTCTTTGGTCAAGCGTTTCACAATTCTAAGCTGATCGTCACTATCTAAAATCGTAAAGCCAGAGATTAATCCCGCTTCTTTGTAGAATCTTTTTAAAGTTCTGTGTGCCAAGCCATGAAAGGTTCCACACCACATATCCCCGCCTGGAGACTGCAATAATTCCTGAATTCTTGATTGCATCTCTCTGGCTGCTTTATTAGTAAAGGTGACTGCAATAATTGATGAAGGATTAATGCCCATGGCCTCAACTTTCCAGGCAATGCGATGCACCAATACCCTGGTCTTCCCTGAACCGGCTCCAGCTAGGACAAGCAAACTCTTATCTTCCGAAGTTACAGCCTCACGCTGGGGATCGTTTAAATTTTCGAGTATGTGAGAAACATCCATGGGGGGTTCATTTTTTAATCTAAGAAGCCTATTCTAACCTCTATGCAAACTAAATTATTAAGAGAAATCAAAAATGCATTACCTAATCTTAGAAAATCTGAAATCAAGGTTGCAGAATTTGTTTTAAATAAGCCTGGGGATATTATTGAGCTGACAACAGCTCAAGCATCGGGTGCGGTTGGGGTCAGTGAGCCAACCCTAATCAGATTTTGCCAAGCGTTAGGATTTAATGGCTTTCAAAAGTTTAAGCTCACTCTGGCGCAACAATTGGCCGCGGATAATTATTTTCATTCCTATGAGATTGATCCAAGTGACAGCATTCAAGAAGTCACTGAAAAAGTCTTTGATAGCACGATTAGTGAGATTTTAAATGTTCGCTCGCAACTCAATCAAGCGGTGGTAGAAGAAGCCATTGAGACGTTGGCTAATGCTAAACGCGTTGAGTTTTATGCCTTTGGGGGGTCTGTGCCTGTGGCCATGGATGCGCAGCATAAATTTTTCAGGCTGAAGATCCCATCATCTTGTATTTCAGACCCACACATTCAATTCATGTCTGCCAATTCTCTTAATGAAAAGGATGTGGTGGTGGCTATCTCACAGTCGGGTAGTACTGCTGCCTTGGTAGAGAGCATTAAAACGGTTAAAAGTTTTGGCGCGATTGTGATTGGACTTATGCCCTCAGGAACCCCGCTTTCAAGAATCTGCGACATAGCGCTCGACATTGATGTGGGAGAAAATGCTCGGTTAACTCGACCAATGACCTCCAGGCTTGCTTACATGGCGATCATAGATGTGTTGGCAGTGGGCGTGGCCCAGCTAAAGCCCGAGGCACAAGATCACCTGTTTAATATTGTCACCAGTCAGAATTCTTTAAAGATTAAATAGTTAATACCGAAGGTTCTCTCTGAACCAAAGATTGACCATCCACTTTTCTCCCTTGATAACTGGCATGCCTGCATGCAGTGATTTGGGATGAATTTTTGGATGTGAAGCAATGGGAACCTCATCTAGAGTGTTATGAAAGACCACCACATCTCCTTTTTTTGCTGTTACGGTTACGCCAAGCTCAGGAAAATCTGTGCCGCCGCCCTCCTCAACGTCGTTGAGGTAAATCAATACTGTGATCATTCTCTGCCCACCGGGCTCCCAATTTCTCTTCCCATCCAGGGTCTGGAAGTCAAAGGAGTCAAAATGCGGTTTATATTGAGCTCCTGTTTTGTAGTAGACCAATTGATACTGTTCCGCGTTGCGTATGGGTATTTGCGTCAAAATTGAAAGTCGCTTGCTGACTTCGTGCACAATATCGTTGGCATCATGCTCAATCCAACAATTTTCACTGGTTCTGCTCTCATGTTGGATGTGTTGATCGGGGCTAATGACGGTCGATGGCTCGAGCTTGCCCTGAGATGCTTCTATAAATGCATCGCATTCCATATCACTAATAAAGTCAGTCACAACATATAGGATTGGATTCCCAGAATACATGGTGACATTGTCAGCAATTTTTTTTGGGTATTCGGTATTCATAACGTGAAATAATTGTATGCTAACAAGGAATCGATCGTATACAAAATGAGCATATTTATTTCAATTGCATCCTATCAGGACCCGTTGTTGGTTTCGACTATCTTTGGCGCCTATAACAATGCTAGGAATAAAGATGAATTAATTTTTAGTATTTGCGATCAATCAGACGATCCTATTAATATCGATGATTTAGACTTTGCAGATCAAGTTAGGTATGAACACGTCAACCCAGTCTTTTCGAAAGGCCCTTGTTGGGCAAGACACAGAGCACAAACTTTCTATCAAGAAGAGGACTATTTCTTACAAATTGACTCACACACTCAGTTCCTCCCGAACTGGGATGAGTTATTCAAAGAGGCTTTACTTAAAATTGAAGCAGCGGGATTAACCGATGGTTATTTTGCTAAACCGATTATCACCTCTTACCC
>DEOR01000045.1:7913-8410 GCA_002358345.1 Proteobacteria bacterium UBA3413
GGTTCATTTTCTCGGCAAATAGGCATCCCGACTAAACACACAGAAATAACTCATGCCTATCTCATGGCTGCAGGCTGTATATTTACTCGGGGGAAATTTGTGAAAGACATTCCCTATGATCCAAATTATTATTTCTATGGCGAAGAATTATCTATGGCATTGCGAGCCTTTACGCATGGCTTTTCATTCTTTCATATCCCGGACGTGCCGCTTTTTCATCTTTACACTGATGTCAGCAACATCCCTAGGAAGTTGCATTGGGATCCAGAGGATGATGCAAACAGAGCGATTAAATGGCATGAGCTAGAACAAAAAAGTCTAGATCGATTGGATGATTTGTTTGCTGGGAAGATTGAGGGCTCAATGGGCCTGGGATCCCAAAGATCTCTTAAAGACTATGCAGTCATTAGCGGCGTAGATCTCAAAAATAAAATAGTTTTAAATTTAGAGCAGGCGACTGAGTCTGCGTTTCTAGAATCAGTTGAATGGACAAAAAA
>DEOR01000058.1:0-752 GCA_002358345.1 Proteobacteria bacterium UBA3413
CATAAATACTCCAATCGCTCTGGTGACAGAGAATCTATTGATTCTACTGGGCAGCCCTCTTTTTGCTTAAAACTTCCGGCAGCTCTCACTACAAACTTTGGATTTTGGCTCATGGTGATCTCTGAGCCCATGGGTTGCTTGCCGCCTGGAGCATTCGTAATATCAAACCAGAGAAGAATCCTAGGACCACTGGTTCCATAGACATTTTTATTTTTTAAAGCAGCCCAAATCTGATCATTGCTCCTGCCCTCTGAATGAACTGCTAAAATTCCACCCGGATAAACAAAACTAGACACTCTCTCGCTGTCTGGCGAAGCCTCTCCTGGAATAATTTTTGGAAGCTCAGGGAAATTTATATCCTTTGCCTCATGCTTATACTCCCACATCTTAGATTTAACACCAGTTGCAAAGGTCATCTTTCTTCTTTCGTATTGCTTGTACCCAGTACCTGGTCTGGCTGTGTGATCGTCAGTTGAGGCAATAAATCCAAAATTATATCGCTGGGGACTGTCGTCATCAGCATCAAAGTTAGAAATTGCTAAAGCATATTGAGCGGACTGCTTGGGGCGATAATTAAAGGCAGGCTTGAAACAATCAGTGCATTGATCGCAATTCAACCATTCTTCTGGTTGCGCTTCTGGGAAGACCATATTGGTATAGGGTCCGCCAGCGAGAGCGTATTTTTTAGCCAGCTCTACTCTTGCCGAACATTCAGCATCAGACAAACCATCGCAACGTTTTTTTTGCAGCTC
>DEOR01000058.1:992-2962 GCA_002358345.1 Proteobacteria bacterium UBA3413
CCATCTTGTAAAAAATTAGCAGAGGCGATGTCCCTAAATTCCTCGCTGTTGCCATGACCAGACATAATCTCAAGAAGAATTTGCTTGCTAGCATCATGCCCTTGATCATTAAGACGATTATCCCATGAGGTGCCATTTGGCACATGAAAACCCCAGGATTGGCCATGCGGAATCACAATAGGGTCTGAGCCCCATTCATCTAGTTTTGAAAATAGCTGATTGGGGTTTTCTGCATATTCATAGCAATCTAATGGCAGCAAGGTAGAGTGAACCCCATCTTCACAAAAAGGCAGGCTCCTTACAGTCTTAAGCAACCAATTTAAATCTGAATATCTTTTAAAATTTAACGGATCAATCCAGCGAGCGTTGACTGCTTGCTGAGTGGTATCAAACACTCCAAGCCCAGAGCTAGGAGTTCTCGAGCCAATAGGTCTTGCGGGAAGATCTTGAATATCCTTGAAAATAACATTTCGATGCCCCCAGTGATTTTCTGGCGTTGTGCCGATCTGCGTCCACTCCCATCCCGGAAAAACAACCAAGTCATTGGTCAGCGGATCATCATTGGATATATTGCATTGCTGAACAATCTCTTTTTGCTCGCGCCAGTGATCTGGGGTCAAGCTCTCAGCGTGATCATTAAAGCTAAAGAAATCTAAATTGGCGCAATACCTTGCAAAGTCACAAGCCATGGCGCTGTCATGAATTCCTTGGAGGCCCATCATAGGTAATTCTAATGTGAACGCATCTATGGAATATGTGGTGTGAACATGCAAATCGCCAAAGAGGATTTGGGATGTATCACCCAGAGAGCCCTGCATTAAATTATCTTTGGTTTGAAAAAACCTTAAGTCCTGTTGATAGACAGAATCACTGGATCGTGGGGCGCCTTCTATGGCTCCTGGCGGTACGTCAGAACCACAGCCAGCAAAAAATGCTAAAGAAAAAAATAAACTTAAAACTCTGCGATCAATCCCCATAAGCTGACACTGACCCATATTGAGCAATTAACTGATCCTCGATTTTTTTTCTTTCAACATTAATATCAAACTGAGCGCAGGCTCCTTGATTCCATTGAGCGTATATATCCTCAAGAGGGTCTCCGATATTCTCTATAGTCTCTCGAGCCAAGAGGCACTTTTCAAGCAATGTGCCAGCAGCTGCTGTTTGAATGCTGTCCAAAATATAGTCCATTGACAGCATGTCCTGGTGCACACTCAAAGAATCGTCATTGTCTAATTTCATAAAGTATCTTTTTTCACTGGTAAATTTTTTCCATGGGATATTCTTTCCAGTATCTGGGGCTCCAGACCTCGCAAATGATGCCCATGCATTCATCATGGTCGATTGCATTTCATCTCTTAAATCTCCCTTGGGATATACAAAGCTTCCAATAGGACCAAATTTAAAATCCCCGGTAATAAATGAGATCTCATAACCATGCGCAGCGCCCAATAGGGAAGGAAAGTCAGCAAAGTAAGATTGCTTTTGGTCGTCCCAATCAAACCTGTATGAATATAACGATTGATACCCCGCATTCTCCAGCGCCATTAAAGGCTCATCCACGCCTCTAAGTTTCCAGCCCTGAGATCGAGTTTCAACCCAAAGCTTGTATAAGTCTGGTCTTTTAAATTCCACCTTTGGAATTGGAACCAGTTTTGTGAGCGGATAGGATGCCTTAACAAAATATCGATTAGTACCTAGCCATAAAGATAGCTCGTCTTTATTTGAGCCAGCCATGACAGGAATATTTTTTTTATTCGCGGGGTCTTTCAAGGCAGCTTGAATGCCGCTCAAAGGAATAACTACACCGTCTCTTGTAACCAGTGGAATCCGGTCATAAGTATCGTCCGCAATTTCTTTATAGGTTGCAAGAAGCTCCTTGCCATCAATAGATCTTAAGTAGGCTTGGTAAGATCTCTTGTGTTGCTCTGGATCTTGTAGGTATAAATTTTTAATGCTTTGGTAAGAAG
>DEOR01000049.1:0-1646 GCA_002358345.1 Proteobacteria bacterium UBA3413
TCTATCTTGAATCCAGCGTTGAGAAAGAGCGCTACTTAGCGCACAACAATAGCATTGATGACGAGACATACCGCGCATTTTTATCTAGGCTGACTGCGCCATTAAAAGAGAAGCTGTCCGCTGGTGACCAGGGCCTTGATTTCGGCTGCGGACATGGGCCAGCATTGGCCGATATGCTCGAAGGTGATGGCTTTGCAGTAGATCTCTACGATCCTTTTTTCTTCCCAGATAAAAAAATATTTTTAAATCAATATAATTTTATTACTTGTACAGAAACAGCAGAGCATTTTCACTATCCCTATCAAGAATTTAATACCCTTGATAATTTATTGAAGCCCGGAGGCTGGCTTGGATTAATGACCTGTTTTTTAACCCCTGACCAAGAGTTTGAAACTTGGTACTATAGGAGAGACTCAACACACGTAACGTTTTATGCTGAAAAAACTTTTGAAGTTATAGCCGCACAAAGAAATTGGCAGTATGAAATCACCTCAAAGGACATAGTTTTGCTACACAAACCCCATGAATAAAGCGCCCACCTCTCTTTTACAGAGACTAAAGTTTATCGGCCCAAGCATTATTGTGACAGGCAGCGTTGTGGGCAGTGGCTCGATAGCCTTGGCTCCATTATTAGGGGCTGCGACTGGTTTTACTTTGTTGTGGTGGCTGCTATTAAGCCTTTGGAGCAAGCCTTTAATCCAAGCTGAAATTAGTAGATATGTTATTGCAACCAATCAAACATTTTTAGAGGCATTCTCTGATATGCCTGGACCCAAGACAAATCTCAAGGGTAAAAAAGCCTCGTGGTTGGTGTGGTTTATGTTTATCGGAGTGGTCCCGTCGATTGCTGGCATGGGCGGACTGGCTGGGGCAGTAGCAGAAGCAGGGCACCTGATGATCCCACTATTAAGTGTCGAAGTCTGGGTTGCCGCTTCTTGTGCTATTACTTGGTTTATCTTGTATCTCGGCTCTTACCAATCCTTAGAGAAAATCTTACTGGCGATGGTGTCCTTTTTCTCAGTGGTTACATTAATCATTGCAATAGCTATGCAATCAACGCCCTATGCAATTTCTAGCGAGCAAATAATTGCAGGTCTATCTTTCTCCTTTCCTTTTGAGCATGCGGCGCTGGCCTTAGCGGTATTTGGTTTCACTGGCATTAGCTATGGAGAAATTATGGCCTATACCTACTGGTGCCTCGAGAAAGGATATGCCAAGCATGGTAATGAGGCCGAGGAACAAAAAGCTTGGATTAAAGTAATGCAAACAGATGTATGGGCAACAGTATTTTTTGTGACCGTGGGTACGTTGCCATTTTTTCTACTAGGCGCTGCCGTCCTTCACACTCTTGGATTGTACCCACCGCCCGGAGGAGACATTATCCAAACCTTGTTAAATATATTCACAACAATCCTAGGGAGTTGGGCCAAATGGTTTTTTATTCCGCTGGCTTTCTTTGTTCTATTTTCTACGCTGCTCTCAGGAACAGCAGCATTTACTCGCACCATATCTGACTATTTAATCTCTATGGGCCTAGTTTTAGAAAAAGTAACAACAAGGAAGACCTTAATACAAATCGTCGGCTTCACCATTCCACTCTTTTCTTGCATTGCATATTTTTTGTTACCCAACCCCATTATGCTGCT
>DEOR01000049.1:1855-2135 GCA_002358345.1 Proteobacteria bacterium UBA3413
GATCCAGCATTGCAACCAAAGCCAGCAACCAAGCTCATCTTATGGTTAACACTAATCCTTCAACTAGGAATGGCGGCATTAATCATATACACACAGGTAAAAGCGCCATAACAAACAATATGGATTCTTTTTGGAATAGAATGCTCTATTTAAAATAGTAATTTCAATGACACCAACAAATAAAAAACGCCAGTTCTATATTCATCCAGAGGGGTGGAAATTTGCATTAATCTTTTTTGCTGGCTCAACTGGTTTGTATTTTCTTTGGGTCCCAGCAGCT
>DEOR01000049.1:2340-4523 GCA_002358345.1 Proteobacteria bacterium UBA3413
CCTTCAGAGCTTTCCATGGCCCCAGAGAAGATGAAACGCATCTGTGTCTTTATGAACGTATTTAATGTGCATGTAAACAGAAGCCCCATTGCAGCAGAGATAGAAAATATTGTTTATAAAAAAGGACAGTTTTTAAATGCCAGCCTTGATAAAGCCAGCGATAAAAATGAAAGAAGCAGCTTGGTTCTTAAAACAGACAATGATGTAAAAATTATTGTGGTTCAAATAGCCGGCTTAATTGCTAGGCGAATTTTAGGATTCGTGAAGACAGGCGAGCGGCTTGATCAAGGCGAGCGTTTTGGCTTAATTCGTTTTGGCTCCCGAGTAGATATTTACATGCCCCTTGATGCCATCACAGCATGCAAGCTAGGCGATATAGTGACTGCAGGGGAAACAGTTTTAGCATCTCTGCCATTATCAGGAGGCTCTCAATGAACAGGTTAGATTTGCGAGTATTGATTCCAAACTTAGTGACTTTAACAGGCCTATGCTTTGGTTTAAGCTCTATTAGATATGCGCTAGAGTTTAACTTCAATTTATCGGTGATATGCATTTTGCTGGCCGGAATTTGTGACGTGCTTGATGGCATGTTAGCAAGACAACTAAAAAGTGAATCGGAGCTAGGCGCGCAGCTAGACTCTCTATCAGATTTTTTAAGCTTTGGCATTGCGCCTGGGTTATTGCTCTACATGACAATCTTCAATCAAAATAGCAGCCTCGGCGCCTTTGCTGCTTTAGCTTTTATAGTATTTTCATGCCTCAGGCTCGCGCTTTACAACGTGAAGCAAGAAGAAGCCAAGATTCCGGATGATAAGCCTTACTTTTTTACTGGCATTCCAACTCCCATGGGCGCCTTATTAATTCTATTGCCCCTAACCCATACTTTTCTGGGCTATGACTGGGCCTACAATCATTTAAACTTTATTGCCGGCTACACCATACTCATCAGCGGTCTTTTGGTCAGTCAGATCCCAACTTTTTCGGTGAAAAGAGGACGCCCACAAGTTAAATCAAGAATCCTATTTTTGATTCTATTCTCACTCATTGTCTTGTCCTTAATTAACTTCTTATGGGTTACGCTTAATTTAATAGCTGCGGCTTATATTCTCAGTATCCCTTTTTCCATTTGGGCATGGCGAGGTAGGGAGAGGTAAAAAATGCTCTAGCCTGAGGCCAGAGCATTAAAAGATAATTACTTGGTGTACTTGTAATAGCCTTCGACTGGAATCATCAAGTGAGCATAATCAGTCCCTGCAAACATTACATAGGGTGCTCCGCTCATAAAATCAGTAGAAAATTTCTCGATGGTAGCTGGATCTTTTGGCATCAACATTAAATGTGGCCCAGATTCAATCCACTCGCCTGGAGTTGAATCCTCTTTATTAAAGACTCCAGCCTTGGTGTTATCTTCACCCATATCTCCATTGAGCATCCACATATAAGTATCTCTTTCCAACATTGGTTTTACACCTTGCATGTATGCCATCATCCATTTCATTCCTTCATCATCATGGCAAGCTGCCATCGCTTCATGAGGGCTCTTCCAGCCTTTTGCTGGATAAGGTCTTGGATTTCCGGATTGACAGGTCCAGCCGTTGCTGCCCTCTCTAAGAACTTTTCCGCCGGCACCTATGATTGCTGCATTGTCACCAATAAATGCAGGTGCAGCACTGGAATACGCCCAAATTTGCCATTTATCAGAGGTATGTGAACCATATGGCTCGCCAGCTGAAAGGTTAAATGACAGCAATATTGCAGCCAATGAAAATATTTTTAATTTTGTATGCATTTTTATTTCTCCTTAAAAGGTTCTATGATTAAGTCACCGGGGGGTAACTTTCATGAACGGGTTTCTTAGAATTATTGCATATTTTTGCATAGGCACAACTCCACTGCAGATTGGTATAGCTATATGGGGACTTTGGGTTGTGGTGACAACTGATTTTGGAATACTCTCCTTATCTCACATAGAGTTTTTTAAAAACTACCTCACTCTTTTTCTTCCTATCGTCGACTGGTTATACACCTGGCTTTGGAACCCTTACCTAGATTTTATTTTTTCATTGCCTGTGGTTATAGCTCAAACAGTTAAAGCTGCTGTCAGTACTTGGCTGGGTTTTTGGATATTAAATAAAATTAGGTAAACGCATGAGAAAAATTATTTTTATTTTGGCGATTCTTAT
>DEOR01000013.1:0-498 GCA_002358345.1 Proteobacteria bacterium UBA3413
TAGGCTTTTTTTTTGTTTTTTTCAGACATCAGTACCTTTGTCCAGGGTTGGTTGATTGCTATAATTATCCCTGGAAGCCCTGCCCCACTCCCAATATCCAATATATACGCCTTGTCTCTTGTGTGCTCAAGGATGGTTTCTGAGTCCTGCACATCAAGCCTATGGATATCAGCAGAAGAGTTTCTGCCAACAATGTTATGCGCAGCGCTGAACGCTAATATTTCTTCAACATATTTGGTGGTTAGTTCGTTTATTTCTAGGTTGGTGTTAATGGGAGGTTGCCTTGATTGGTGTTTGGTTTTTTTTGATAGTGATAGAGATGAGGTTAATTGCGGCTGGGGTTACGCCTTCTAATCGCCCCGCCTGTCCAAGTGTTGAGGGTTGTGATTTGGTGAGCCTCTCTACAACCTCGTTGGATAGGCCTGTGATCATTTTAAAGTTTATGTTGTTGGGTATTTTGGTCTCTTCGTGTTTGCGGGCGCTTTCAACCTCTCGTTG
>DEOR01000013.1:809-29161 GCA_002358345.1 Proteobacteria bacterium UBA3413
CCACCAACCCTAATTCAAAGCCTTTTTGAGTTAATCTTTGGCGAGCGGTGTCTTGAGACAACATCAACCTAAACTCTGCTCTGCTGGTAAACATTCTGTATGGCTCGGTCACACCATGAAGGGTTAGGTCGTCTATAAGAACCCCGATATAGCCTTCGTTTCTTAAAAACACCACCTCGGGTTTTTGGAGGATTTTTTGAGCTGCGTTTATACCTGCGACCAACCCCTGGGCGGATGCCTCTTCGTAACCGGTGGTTCCGTTAATCTGGCCGGCCAAGTAAAGGTTTTCAATAAACTTTGTTTCCAAGGTTTGATGAAGGGCCCTGGGGTCTATAAAGTCGTACTCAACCGCGTAGCCGTACTCCTCGATTACACAGCTTTCAAAACCTTTGATGGAGTATATAAATTCTTTTTGAATGTGTTTTGGTAGACTGGTTGAGATTCCATTGGGGTAAACCAGGTCCTTTGTAAGCCCTTCGGGCTCAACAAATATTTGATGACTGTCTTTGTCTGCAAATTTATTAATTTTATCTTCAATGGATGGGCAGTACCTTGGGCCTATCCCTGAGATTTGACCAGAGTACATGGCAGATAGGTGTGTGTTATTTTTTATAATTTGGTGTGTGTGTGGGTTTGTTCTTGTGATGTAGCAAGAAATTTGGGGTAGTTGTTTGGTGGGCGGTTGAAGTAAAGACATGTGGGGTGTGGGTGTTTCGCCGGGCTGCTCCTCCATAACGCGCAGGTCAATGCTTGAAAGTTTAATTCTTGCTGGTGTCCCTGTTTTTAATCGCCCCATGGGTAGTTTAAGCTCATACAATCTTTTGGAAAGAGGTATAGCGCTCTTATCACCAACGCGTCCCCCTTGGGTGTTTTCCTCGCCTGTGTACATGACACCATTTAAAAAAGTTCCCGTGGTTAAAATAATTTTCTTTGCTGTGAGTATTTTGTTGTGCTTTAAAACAACCCCCGTGGCTTTGTTGTTCTCCACCACAAGATCTATAACCTCGTCCTCTACAATTTGAATGGTGGAGGTATGTAAGATGTCTTGGATTGCTTTTTTGTATTTATCTCTGTCGCATTGAACTCGCAGTGCTTGGACGGCAAAACCTTTTCTGGTATTTAGGGTTCTGTATTGAATCCCAGATGCGTCTGTTGCCTGGGCCATAATCCCCCCCAAAGCATCAACCTCTCTAACTAAGTGAGATTTACCCAGCCCGCCTATTGCTGGGTTACACGACATCTGGCCTACGGTGTTTTTGGAAAAAGTTACCAAACAACATTTCAAGCCTTGCCGATAGACAGCATGCGCTGCTTCAACGCCTGCGTGACCCCCACCTATTACAATTACATCAAACATATATATAAGAATGTTATAACAACAATATACTATTGTTGTTATTATTAAGGGGGCTACTTTCTGTTTATAACCACCTGCAAACCAACAACACCAACAAAAAACCAAGATGACAACCTATGTAGATACCACCCAGTATCTTGTATACCAATCAGGCATAACTTGTGGACAAACAAACCACAAACTTTAAACACACAATATCCACACCTTTTCCTATTTACCAATACAAAAATCTTTAAAAATATCACCAAGCAAAGCATCTGGGTACTTAACACCAAGGAACTCATCAAAACAAGACCTTACCAACCTCAAATCCTCCGCGGCAACATCAATATCTTTTTCTCCACCAATCTTTTTTCCACAATCCTCAAGAAGAGCAAGGGCAGATTGAAATAATATCAGGTGCCGATCTCTAATTAGGTGGGTTTTTTTGGATTCCTGAGATCCTTGTTTTACCAAAGCAAGAATTAAGTCCTTGAGATTTTGGACACCGTCACCTGTCTTTGCAGAGACCGAACAATCAACCCCCGTCAAAGCCGTCGATTGATCAACCTTATTAAACACCAACAAGTGTTTTTTCTCACCTACGGCGACCAAAAACTTTGGCGCAAGATGCTCAGTGGCCTCATCCAACACAATTAACACCACATCCGTTGCCTTTAACTCAGAATTCGAAAGAGCTATCCCCTGAGCCTCAATAAAATCATCAGTTTCCCTGACCCCAGCTGAGTCAACCAACTCTAAGTTAACACTGTTATAAAACATTTCAGAGTCAATTAAATCCCTGGTTGTCCCTGGGACACTGGAAACAAGAGCCCTGTCAAAACCAAGCAATCTATTAAACAACGATGACTTGCCGGTGTTGGGCGGGCCAAAAAACAACACCCTGTTTTTATTCAACCGATCAGACGAGACAAGAGAGGAATCAATAATTTCCTGCAGCCGAAAACTTAAGTCTCCCAATCTTTGCTCTACACCACCCTCTTTAATAAAATCATAGTCCTCATCAGAGAAATCAATACTTCCCTCAACAAAAACACGAAGTGAATCAACATCATCACCCAACAAAGAAATCATTTCACTTAAACGGCCGGACAGCGCCGCAGAAGACAGCCTAGCCCTTTCCCCATCTTCTGAGTGAATTAAGTCTGCAATTGCCTCAGCCTCATTTAGAGAAAGTTTTCCATTCTCATAAGCCCTCTTTGAGAACTCACCGGGTGCCGCCTCCTCAAAACCAAGGTGCAAGAAAAGAGTCGCTATTTGACGAATAACAGGCAGCCCACCATGGCAAAAAATTTCTACAGAATCTTCCCCTGTAAAACTTTTTGGGTTCTGATAAAAAACAACAGAGCAGCGATCAACAATCTCGCCCTCCCAAACAATATCCCGCAAAAACATTCTTCCAAAAGCGTTAATAGGTTGATTCAACACTTGGTTAAACGAATTTAAGCAACCAGCACCAGTTGCCCTAAAGATTGCTAAAGCTGACTGGGCAACAGGTGTTGCAAGGGCAAAAATCAAAGTTAGACCTCAGACGAGGGAGCGCCATATTTTTTATACATAGCTCTTTGTTGGACCAAAGATATCCCACTATTTGCAACCGAATACAAAACCAACCCAGATGGCATGATCACAAAAATACCAGCAATCATTATCGGCATAAATTTCATCACCTGCGCCTGAGTTGGATCCATCCCCGGGGGCTGAGGGTTTAACTTTTGTGTTAGATACATCAAACCCGCAAACAGCACCGGTAAGATAAACAAAGGATCCGGTGCAGATAGATCTTGTATCCAAAAGAAAAATGATTCATGGCGAAGCTCTACACTTTCCCTTAAACAAAAAAAGAAAGAAATAAACACTGGCAGTTGAAGCAACATTGGAAAACAACCACCCGCTGGATTAATACCCTCTTTTTTATACAAAGCCATCATTTCAGTTCCAAGTTTTGCGCGATCATCTTTGTAGCGCTCTTGAATTTCTTTTAATTTAGGTCCAGCAGTTCGCATTTTAGCCATACTAGAAAAACCTTTGGCTGAGATTGGCCAAAACAACAATTTAATCAACACAGTTAACAAGATAATTGAAATACCCCAATTTCCAACAAAACCATTAATCATGGTTAATAACATCATTAAGGGTTGTGCAAGGAACCAAAACCAACCCATATCAATTGTTAACTCTAAATCTGCAGCCCGGGTCATCAAATCAGTACGAAGTTTTGGTCCAAGAAAAACCCTATGCTCAACACCAGACCGAAGACCAAAGTCCTGAACCTCATTAGACATAGCAGCCATAACAAAAACCCCACCACTTTCTTTTGGTGGTATGACGGTTAAAGTTTGCTCTCGATCACCAGGGGTTAAAATGGCAGCCATAAAGTACTTCTGAATAAATGCCAGCCACCCACCCCGCTGCAAAAACTCCTTTCTTTCATCTATGCTTCGCAATCTAAAATTAACATAGGGATCATCAGGAGTATTAAAGGCCACCCCGGTATACGAGCTGTTTTCAAAAAAACCACTCCTTGCATCCAATGGCTTGCCGTCGGTTCTATACATAGCAACATATGGTGTAAAGCTTACCCCTGTTGCATCCCCCACAAAACGGTCTTCAATTAAGAGCTCATAATCACCCTCTTTTAACGTGATGGTTTTGGAGATCAACCCATCTAAAGATAACAACTCAACATAATCAACACCAGCCACCACAACAGTAAAACTAGGATCATTTCCAGCAAAACCACTGTTTAAATAAAACTTAAAACCAGCATCATCAAACCCAAATAAACGAACACCCAAAGAGCCCTTGTTATTTAAATAAGTGTGTTCTTTTAAACGGGCCTCCCAAACTTTTCCAGTAGAAGGGCTTATTTTAACAAGTATTTTCTCATTTTGGATTTCTATAAAACCCGCGCTTTCATCCGGCGGATTATCAGTAGCAACATCTATACGTTCTATAAAAGCAGCTTCTACAAGCTCTTTTTTTCTTTCAGAGTCTTGGCCCCATGATAAAAACAACATATATGCAAAAGCCATGACAAGCGCAATATATAAGTATCTAAAATTCATTTTTTTACCTCGTCGACCCCACCACTGGACCAGGGACCACATTTTAAAATTCTAACCACCGCATAAAACCCACCAACCAAAGACCCATGTATCTCAATACTTTCTTTGGCATATGTTGAACACGTAGGCTCAAACCTACAATTTTGTCCCAACAAAAAACTTAAATATTTCTGATAAAAACTAATTATATATAGCAAACACTTTTTCATGTTAGTTAATCACAAACACTCAGGCGGCTTTTTAAAACCCACTAGGTGTGGGCGACTAATATCCTTAATATCTTTAAAGCCAAGCTCAAACAACCCCTTCCTAACAACAACAACAAAACCAGGGCCCAAACCAAACTCTCTAAAAACTTCTCTCAGCCATCGCTTTGTTTTATTCCGCGTTACTGCCAAAGGATAATCTTTTTTCCTGATAATAATTTTTATTTTTTGTTCAAGAGCAGTGGAATCAAAGTAAATTGATACCTCTTGGGAGTGAAAAATTTTTTTAGAAATAGCGAGGCCTAAACTACTATGCTGATAAAACCTTACGACCTTTTTTTCTTCTGCTAGCTAAAACAGCTCTACCGGCCTTGGTTGCCATTCTAGATCTAAACCCATGGGTTCTTTTTCTTTTTAGCGTGCTGGGTTGAAATGTTCTTTTCATAGTAACTCGAAAATTTAGGTGTGAATTATAGAAGCATATGGAGTCAATTGGAAGAAAAAAAGCCAAAAAATAAATTAACATATACACACAAGTTATCCACAGAAAATACATATGCTTATCCTGTAGATATCTTGTTAGTTTTTGTTAGACTAACATTTCTATTGGAGGTCTGTGAATTGAAATTTTGGTCTGAATGCACTCAAAAACTTGAAGCTAAGTTGTCTCAAGAAGAGTTTAACACATGGATTAAACCCCTAACAGCAGACATTAATAACAATAATCTAGAAATTAGCGCCCCGAATGATTTTGTATTGACCTATGTGCGAGATAATTTAGGCCAAATTATTGAAAACTTAGTAAATACCACAGATGAGTCCCTAAACGTAAAATTTAAAACGCTTGATAAGTCAACTTTTGTCGATAAATTAAATGTTACAGAGAAATATACCCCTGGACTAGTTAAAACCTTTACTTTTGATACTTTTGTAGAAGGCAAATCTAACCACATGGCCTTGGCTGCAGCTAAACAGGTGGCTGGAAACCCAACAGGTGATTATAACCCTCTTTTTATATACGGGGGTGTTGGCCTGGGTAAAACTCACTTAATGCATGCTGTGGGCAATCATATCCTCAATTCCAATAAACCAAAACGCATTGTTTATGTGCATTCGGAAAAATTTGTTACTGATATGGTTAAAGCCCTTCAGTTGGGTGCTATGAGCGAGTTTAAAGAGTTTTATCGTAATGCAGACGCTCTTTTAATTGATGATATCCAGTTTTTCGCTGGTAAAGAGCAGTCCCAAGAGGAGTTTTTTCACACATTTAACGCGCTTTTAGATAGAAATCATCAAATGATTTTAACTTGTGATAAGTACCCAAAAGAGATAGATGGCCTTGAGGAGCGCTTAAAATCAAGATTGGGGTGGGGGCTACCTGTTACTATTGAGCCACCAGAGCTAGAAACCCGCGCAGCTGTTCTTTTAAGCAAAGCTAACTCCATGGGAGTAACCCTTCCAAATGATTGTGCTATTTATATTGCTCAAAGAATTCGCTCCAACATCAGAGAGCTTGAGGGTGCCTTAAAAAGAGTGGTTGCAAACTCTCGTTTTTCAAACCAGGAAATAGACATACCTTTTGTAAAAGAATCTTTAAAAGACCTTTTTGTAATCTCAGCCAAAATGGTCAGCATCGACAACATTCAAAAAACGGTTGCTGAGTATTACAACATTAAACTTTCAGACATCTTATCCAAAAGAAGAAGCAGATCTATTACTCGACCAAGACAGCTTGCAATGGCTCTAACAAAAGAACTAACAAACCACAGCTTGCCAGAAATTGGCGAGGCATTTAATGGCCGAGATCACACAACCGTTCTTCATGCTTGTGGAAAAATAAAGGAGCTAAGAAAGGAAATTCCTTCACTTGAAGAAGACTATAGAAACTTAAACAGGGCCCTAACAAATTAAATGGAAATCTCAGTAAAAAAAGAAGATATTGTGTCAGCTCTTTCTACAACATTGGGTGTAGTTGAAAAAAGACAAACACTACCCATTTTGGCTAATATTTTATTTGAAGTGGATGAAAATTCTTTTAAATTAACCGCGACAGATTTGGAGTCCGAGGTCACAACTAGCGGGCCATTATCCAGCATTCGATCAGCTGGAAAAACTACAACATCTGCAAAAAAGCTTAATGAATTATGTAGATTAATTCCTGATGGTGAGGATATTAATTTATCTTTAATAGGCGATAAGTTGAGCCTTAAAACAAAGAATGGTAAGTACTCACTATCAACCTTGCCCAGTGCAGACTTTCCTATTTTTGATATTGACTCTGGGGACTCACCTTTGATTATTCCAGCTAAAGAGCTTAGAGAGCTTATTACAAACACCTCATTTGCGATGGGCAATCAAGATTGGAGGCACTATCTCAACGGCCTTTTTCTTTCGATTGAGGGCGGCCAAATTACAGCAGTAACAACAGATGCTCATAGGCTTGCTGTTGCCAACCTTACAATTAATTCTGAGCATACTTTTTCTGGCATTATTCCACGAAAATCTATCAACGAAATTGCAAAATTTTTATCCGACCAAGATGGAGATGCTGAATTAAAAATCAATGATGCTTCGTTAGAATTAGTTGTTGGTAATTTAGTTTTTAAGAGCAAGTTAATTGATGGAAAATTTCCTGATTACCAACAGGTTATTCCATCTGGAGAAAGCTCAGTTCTTGAAATTAATGTAAAAGACTTTTCAGATACTTTAAGTCGAGTTTCAGTTTTGTCGAGTGAAAAATATAAAGGTATTAGGTTAATTACATCACCAGACGGCGTAAGAATTTCTGCCAATAATCCAGAGCAAGAAGAAGCAGAAGAATTTTTTCCATCACCTTACTCAGGAGAAGAATTAGATATAGCATTCAATGCAACCTACCTTCAAGAGATTATGTCTCACTTGAAAACAGAAACCTGTCATATCAATTTCTATGGTTCTGATAAAAGCTGTCTATTAACTCCCCCTAATAGCGATAGCCCAAAATATGTTGTAATGCCACTCCTTATTTAGGTTAGTGGCCTTTTCAAATATAGAGCTAAGAAACTTTCGCTGCTTTGAAAAACTTTCATTAGACTTATCTCCAAAATCTACCTTTTTATACGGCAAAAATGGTTGTGGTAAAACCTCAATCCTAGAGTCAATATTTGTTGCAAGTTCTGGCCGATCATTTCGCACGTCTAATTTAGAGTCTCTTATCAAAGAGGGCGCAGAAGGCTTTTCTATTAGGGCTTATGATGATTTACATGGCTCTATATTAGAAATCAAAAAACAAAGAAAACACTCTATTAATATTAAAATTAATGACTCAAAGGTAACGGCTAGTGAGCTAGTGAGAGCCTTTCCATCTTTTTCTATAGATAGTAAAACCTTTTTTTATAATGATAATGCTCCAGAGTACAGAAGAAAGCATATAGATAGAGGTTTATTTGTTGCGTCGCCAGAATATGCAAAAAACTGGTTTGGTTATTTCCGAGCGCTCAAACAGCGTAATTCAGCCCTAAAACAGGGATCTATATCCCAGGCAAGAGCATATGACTACCAACTCGTAACCCATGGAGAGCGGTTAAATGACCTGAGACAATCTTTAATTCAGGATACCAATACTGTCTTTTTAGAATTAATCAAAAGCCTGTTAACTGAAAGCGCAAGAGCGAAGATTTTTTCTGAGGTTTCAGTAAATCTATTCCCGGGATTTGATGATAATGAGGGACTGCAAAGTGAACTATTAAAAACCAATACATATGATCTTAGAAGAAAATCTACAACCAAAGGACCCCATAAAGCAGACATTATATTTGATAGTAAGGGTTCACTTATAAAAGATATTTTCTCTCGAGGCGAGCAGAAATTACTATCAATTCTTTGGTCTATTTCACAAAATATAATGCTGGGGCGCGTTTATAATCTACAACCAATTCTGTTGCTAGATGATCTCTCCTCAGAACTAGATTCAGAAATGTTAGAGTGTTTCTTACCAGCCTTAAAACATATTGAAAATCGTTTTATTTTTTCAAACATTGTTGATCTTTTTGGTAGTAAAATAGATGAAAGCAATGAACAATTGAAAAAGTTCCACGTGGAACAAAGACCATAATAAATATGCCAAAAAAGAAATCCGACGAAACAACATATGATTCATCAAATATTCAGGTTCTTAAGGGCTTAGAGGCTGTTAAAAAAAGACCAGGAATGTATATCGGCGATACAGATGACGGTTCAGGCCTTCACCATATGATTTTTGAAGTAGTAGATAATTGTATAGATGAGGCAATGGCTGGCCATTGCTCAAAGATTGATATTATTATTAATAAAGATGACTCCATTACCGTAAAAGACAATGGCAGGGGAATTCCAGTAGACGTGCATAAAGGCGAAGGAGTACCAGCTGCTGAGTTAATCATGACAACGCTGCATTCAGGTGGAAAGTTTGACGACAACTCCTATAAAGTTTCTGGAGGCTTGCATGGGGTTGGGATATCAGTAGTAAATGCACTATCTAAAGAGCTTACCCTGACAATATGTCGAGATGGAGGAATGTACCAACAAAAGTATAGCGAGGGCACGGCCACTACTAAATTAAAAAAAATAAAAGCCTCAACAGAGACGGGGACTGAAATCACATTTAAAGCCTCTGATAAAATATTTACATCCATCAACTTTGAAGTAGAAAGAGTAAATAAAAGGATTCAAGAGCTTTCATTTCTTAATGCTGGTGTCAGTATCGAGGTTACAGATGCGAGAACGGGTAAGTCTAAGACATTTCAAAACTCAGGCGGCGTATCAAGCTATGTTGATTTTCTTCGTGGTCGAAAGACCGCTTTATGCCAAACCATTCTATGTGAAGGGGGTCAAGACGGCATTACGGTTGAAGTAGCAATGCAATGGAACGATTCGTACAATGAAAGCGTCTTGTGTTATACAAACAATATCCCACAAAAAGATGGTGGGACTCATCTATCTGGCTTTAGAGCAAGTTTAACAAGAGTTTTAAAAGCCTATGTTAAAAAAGAAGAGTTAAGCAAGAACTCCCCTGTTGAATTATTGGGAGAGGATGTTCGCGAAGGATTAATTGCTGTAATTTCTGTAAAGGTTCCAGATCCTAAATTTTCATCACAAACAAAAGAAAAACTTGTATCCTCAGAAGTTGAGGGTGTTGTTAGCTCGGTTCTAAGCAAAGGCCTGAATGAGTTTTTAATAGAAAATCCAAAAGAAGCTATGGCACTGCTTGCAAAAGTTTCTGAGGCAGCGATGGCAAGAGAAGCAGCAAGAAAGGCTAGAGAAATGACCAGAAGGAAAGGGGTGTTAGAGTTAGCTGGTCTCCCAGGCAAGCTTTCAGATTGCCAAGAAAAAGATCCAGCGCTTTCAGAAATTTATCTTGTTGAGGGAGACTCTGCTGGTGGCTCGGCCAAACAAGGCAGGAACAGAAAGTATCAAGCAATTCTTCCTCTTAAAGGAAAAATATTAAATGTGCAAAAAGCAAGAATAGACAAAGTTCTTTCATCTGCTGAAATTGGTAACATGGTCAAAGCTTTTGGTTGCGGCATCGGCACCGAAGACTTTAATATTGAAAAGCTAAGATATCACAGAATTATTATCATGACGGATGCTGATGTTGATGGATCTCACATTCGAACTCTGATATTAACTTTTTTCTATCAACAGTACTTTGATATTATAGAGAACGGGCATATTTACATTGCCATGCCCCCTCTATATAAAATAACCAAAGGTAAATCTTCTGTTTATGCTTTTGATGAGGCTGAGAAAGAGAAGGCTGTAAAGGAGTTCTCAAAGACTGGCTCTAAAGGGATAGATGTTCAAAGGTATAAAGGTCTTGGGGAGATGAACCCAGAGCAGCTATGGGAAACTACCATGGATCCAGAGCAAAGAACAATGATGCGTGTAGATATTGCTGATGCCCAAGATGCCACAGACATGTTTGAAACACTCATGGGAGATGATGTTGAACCTAGACGAGAGTTTATAGAGCAAAACCCTCTCTCAGTAGCAAGTTTAGATATCTAATTTATCTTGTTATAGGTTTCGGCAACCCATTTTTGCGCTTGCTGAGTGATTGCTTTTGAGTCTGATCCCTGAATTGGCGGCCCAATGATAATCGATATATTTCCAGATTTTTTTGCCAAAGAGTGGTTTCGCCAATACTTCCCTGAGTTATGGCAAATAGGTATCACAGGAACGTTTTCATTGGCTGCTAATACACCCCCGCTATTCATAAACCTTCCAATCCCTTTTTCTGGCGCCCTTCTAGTTCCCTCTGGAAAAAGCAATACAACATAACCCTCTCTAATTCTTTCTGCTCCAACAGCAACTACTCTTTTAAGGCTAGTATTTTTTTTCTTTCTGTTAATCGAGATAGGGCCTAATCTTGAAATGGCCCACCCAAAAAAAGGGATATACAGGATTTCCTTTTTTATAACACTGCTAGTAGGAAGGATCAGGGTTTGAAGAAAAAGTGACTCCCACGGCCCTTGGTGATTAGACATCATGACAAAGGGTTTATCTTGAAGGTGATGAAGCCCTTCCACAGTCCAACTTATATCACATAAGGTTTTTAATAATCTCAGTATATTTAATACCCAAAACCTACTGATTTTTTGCAAATCTTGCACAGAGATAAAGAACGAACTTATGATAATAGCAATTGATGTGGCGACTAGGCTTATAAAAAAAATAAAATAGAATAATAGGGTTTTAAACAATAATTATCTAAAAATAAAAGGACAAATGTCTAGTTTATAATTAAGCCCTCAAGGTAGCCGCCAAGCTCTGAAATTTTTATTCTACTTTGCTCCATTGTGTCCCTATCACGGATAGTCACAGAATCGTCATCTAATGTCTCAAAGTCTACTGTAATGCATAATGGGGTCCCAATTTCATCGTGTCGCCTGTAGCTTTTTCCTATATTTCCAGAATTTTCAAATAGGATTCTACCTAACCTCAATTTTTGTAGCTCTTTTTTTATATCTGAGGCAATTCCAACCAAACCCTCATGATTTTTTTTCAAAGGTATTACCGCGGCTTTAATTGGTGACAGGTGTGGTTTAAGGGCTAATACAGTCCTGCTCTTACCCTCGCCTAGGTCTTCAACTTTATATGCTTCATTTAAAATAGCCAGAACACCCCTGTCAACACCTGCAGATGGCTCAATTACATATGGAACAGTCCATTTTTTTGTTTCTTGGTCTTGGATAGCCAGCCTTGCATTTGATTCATTGTTTTCTTTCACAATGGATTGAATATCTAATTCTTCCTGGTTCTTGCTATGAGACCCCAGATCAAAATCAGTTCTATTGGCTATGCCCTCAAGCTCCTCAAGACCATGAGGAAATTTATACATTATATCAACCGTTGCTTTAGAGTAATGCGCAAGCTCATCACTGGGAACATGATAAAGCTCTAAACTATCTCTTTCGACCCCTTGTTCTGACCACCAATCAAGCCGAGCCTCAACCCATAACTTATGCCAATCTTCATCTGTGCCAGGTTTTACAAAAAACTCTAATTCCATTTGCTCAAACTCACGCACTCTAAAAATAAAATTTCTTGGTGTAATCTCATTTCTAAAGGCTTTGCCTATCTGAGCAATTCCAAATGGCAGATGTTTAGATGTTGAGTCCACAACATTTTTAAAGTTTGTGAAGATATGCTGCGCTGTTTCTGGCCTAAGGTATGCAAATGATTCGCCATCTTCAACTGGACCAACAGCTGTCTTAAACATAAGGTTGAAGGGGCGTGGGTCTGTTAAATCTTTTGAGCCACAGGCTGGGCAATTAGTCGACTTTAATTGATCTGCTCTCCACCTAGACTTGCACCCTTTACAGTCAACCAAGGGGTCCGTGAAGGTATCCTCATGACCTGAATAATTCAGTACGCTGGGTTTTGTTAATATCGCAGCGTCGAGGCCCTCTACATCATCTCTATCAAAGACCATGGATCTCCACCAAGATTGTTTGAGGTTATTTTTTAACTCAACACCGAGAGGACCATAGTCATAGAGCCCCTGTAAACCGCCATAAATTTCATTTGATTGGAATATAAAGCCCCGTCTCTTACATAATGCTACAAGTTCTTCCATGGTTTTCGCTGTCAAAATAAACACCCTTGGTTTTTGTGGATAGAAAAATACATTATGCAGTTTTTTTAATTCAATCTATAGAGCTTTTATTTATGTCTGATTTTATAAGCGTGTAAAATATAATAAACACCAACAATAAAAATAGTCTAAACGAAACAATGAAGTTAATTTTTTATATTTTTACAATCTTTCCTCTAAAAGCAGCCTTTGCAACCTTTAACTTATTACCTAAGCTTTTAATAACGGCCCATCCATCATTTAACGTAACCAAAACAAATCTTTCCATTGCATTTCCTGAGCTTTCGGAAAGCGAGTTAATCTCACTTTCAATTGATAGTATTCGCGAAACACTTAAAAGTTTTTATGAGACCTTATATGCTTGGTCTAGGTCACCGAACAAAATTATTCAGCATACAAAAAAAATTAATAATAGATTTTTATTTTCTGCTCAAGAAAATTATCAAGGGTTAATTATTTTCGCACTCCACAATAGAAGTATTGATTTTATGCTCAGATGGATTTCAACTCAGCGAACCCACACTTCCCTATATAAAACCATTAAATTAAAACAAGTTAATCAGTTTGTTAAAGCATTTAGAGAAGAGGGCGGAAATACTCTTGCGCCCACTGGCATAGGTGGCGTGAAGACTATTATTAACGCCTTAAACAATAATCAAATGACATGCATGGCATCTGATCAGGTGCCTGCTGACGGCCTAGGAAAATACTCAATTTTTTTTGGACATGAGTGCTATTCCTTCTCCCTGGCCCCGTCCTTAGCTAGAAAAACAAACAAACCAATTTTAATGACATCTTTAAGTTATGACTCAGCACTTGGCCACATCATGAGTTTTAAAAAACCCGACCAAAAGATTTACGGCGAAGATGGTGTAGATATTATGAATAAAGAGATGGAGCTAGAGATAAGAAAATGCCCTAAGGAGTACTCTTGGGAATATAAAAAATTTAGAAAGTTAACCAATAAATCTCTGAATATATATAAGGCCTAGCGCCTCCAAAAAGCTGGAGTAAAAAGCACCAACAAAGTAAAGATTTCTAACCTGCCTAAAATCATTGCAAAACAAAGAATTAATTTACCTATACCTGTAACTGCCGAATAGTTATTCGAAACCTCTCCAAGCCCAGGGCCAAGATTATTTAAACACGCACCCACCGCAGAAAAAGCTGATTCAAAATCCATTCCAGTACCCAGCATTGCCATCAGCAAAAACATAAAGATAAATACATATATAGAGAAGAAACCCCAAACTTTTTCAGCAATTTTTGAGTCTATGACTTTGGCACCAATTTTTGAGGTAAGAATGGCGTTTGGGTGGATGGTTTTAATTATCTCTTTGTATGCTTGATTGATCATGATAAGCACTCGCCATGCTTTAATTCCGCCGCCAACTGATTGCGAGCACGCCCCCATAAAGGCTCCCACAAGAAGTAAGTAGGGTAAGAAACCCGGCCATAATGAAAAATCCTCAGTCGTAAACCCTGATGTTGTGATTATAGAAACCGTATGAAAAATAGCTGTGCTGGCTGTAGAATAAAAGCCCTTATAAGAGTCGCTAAAAAATAAAACAATAAAAGATACGGTAATTACCAGCGCAACCACCGAGAGAAAGAATTTAAACTCTGAATCATAAAAATACTTAAGCGGCTTGCCTCCGAAAATAGCAGCATAATGAACAGTAAAAGAAGCGGCAGACAGCAACATAAAAATAATACAGATGCTTTCAACAAAACGACTATTAAAAAACCCAATACTTCCATCATGAGTAGAGAAGCCGCCGCCTGCTACAGTGCTCAAGCTGTGCGCAATAGCATCAAATGCTGTCATTCCTGACAGCCCATATAAAAGAGCGCAAACCAAAGTTAGCCCTACGTAAATTTTCCATAATGCCTGGGCGCTATCTGCAATCCGTGGTGTTAGCTTGTGATTTCCGTGGCTTCCAGGAAGCTCCATCTTATAAAGCTGACCTCCCCCAATACCAAGAGCGGGCATAACAGCTACAGCCAAAACAATTAGACCCATTCCTCCTATCCACTGCAAAAGCTGCCTATAAAGCAAAAGAGATTTTGGCATATCATCTAAACCAACCATGATTGTTGCGCCAGTTGTGGTAATGCCTGACACTGACTCAAAAAGCGCTGCCGTTAAATCTAATCCAAAAAAATAAAATGGAATGGAGCCTACAATTGCAAGGACCACCCAAAACATTGTTGTAATAATGAAGCCATCAGAAATATTGAGAGGAAGATTCTCTTTCCGTGAGGACAGCCACATCAGACAACCTAACAGAAATAAAAATAAAAATGAATATAAAAAAACCATACCACCAGACTCTTGATAGATTATTGTCATTGCCAGTGGAGGCAGAAAAGAAATGCTAAAGATGGCCAGCAAAATCCCAAGCAGGTTAAAAATAGATCTAAAGTTCATTAATCTTTTAGAAATAGATTTTGTATTTGTTCTTTGTTTGTTTTCCCCAAGATAAATACAATCATTCTATCTCCTTCACTCAATAACAACTCTTCCGAACCCATAAATGTTTTATTTCCTCTTGTGACCGCAGCAACTACACAGTTTTCTGGAAGGGGTACGTCAGAAATAGGCTTGCCTAAATACGCATTGGTAAATTTATTTTTGTGGACTATCCCCTCCACTGCCTCTGCGCCACTTGCCATTTTAAATATTACTTCCTGCGGCACATCCCCCTCTGCCAAGTGCTGCAACACCATAGAGACAGTAACGCGCTGAGGAGAAAGAGCAATATCTACAAAATTTTTCGGTAATATATTGATATAAGTGTAGTTATTTACAAGAATAATTGTTTTTTTAGCCCCAAGCTTCTTTGCGAGAAAAGCAGACATAATATTTGTTTCATCATCATTGGTTAAAGCACAAAAAACATCTATATTTTCAATATTCTCGCTTTTTAATAACTCTTCATCTGAACCACCACCATTTAAGACAATTGTCCGATTTAGCTCCCTAGATAGCATCTCACACCTGTCCCTATCCGGATCAATGATTTTAATTTTATAGTCATCTTCCAAGGTTTTCGCTAAAACAAAACCAATTTTACCGCCCCCAATGATCATAATCCTAGAAGAAGAAGCATCTTGTAAGCGCATTTCTTGAACCACAGCATCAATATCCTTTTCAGCTGCAACAAAATACAGCTCATCATTCTCTTTAATAATTGTTTTGCCCTCAGGAATAAAGGGCTTCCCTTTTCTAAAGATAGCTGGAACGTAGGTTTCAATTTCCGGCATATCGCTTTTAATACTTTTCAGAGCTCTGTTAACTAACATGCCGTCTCTTTTCACCTTTACCGAAACAACTTTCAAAGCACCATTTGCAAAAGTTTCAATCTGCTCTGCGCCTGGATGTTTTATCAAATCAACCAAGTGATCCGTAACCTCATTTTCAGGGCCAATGGCTTTATCAATACTATCTTTACCGAAGGCATCGAGAGAATCTAAATAGGATGCATCAGATAACCTGCAAATTGTTTTCTTAACTTTAAATTTAGATTTTGCAATTTGACAAGCCGTAATATTGCACTCATCGCTATTGGTTACCGCAAGAACAATTGTATCTTTATCAGCGCCCGCCCTTTCTAGCGTATGAGGATGGGATGCATAACCAATGATCGTTGCTAGGTCAAAGTCTTCCTGAAGCTTTAAAAGCCTGTCTTTATTTAAATCAACAATACTAACGTCATAGCTTTCTTTTGATAAAGTTTTTGCAAGGCTGCTGCCAACCCTGCCAGCCCCAAGTATTAAGATTTTCATAACTATAAATTAAACCTCTTTTTTAATAATTGGAAGAATTCGCCTGACTTATTTAATTTGCAAAAAAATCAGCATAAGAATTTGCCGCATCTGACGCAGTAATGATTTTCTTGCCAGGAAATTGTAAGTGAGTAATTACTATTGATGAATCTTTTGTTTTAATAATTATCCCATCTTTAGAAAAAGTAAAATTATCACTTATATTTATTCCATTCTGCGGGGCTTGGACAGCCATTCCATGTATTTTTATGTCTATAC
The DNA here is from genome assembly GCA_002358345.1 of Proteobacteria bacterium UBA3413. Taxonomy (GTDB): domain Bacteria; phylum Pseudomonadota; class Gammaproteobacteria; order Magnimaribacterales; family D2472; genus D2472. Next base: position 17,601 of record DEOR01000013.1, read on the forward strand.
CATTCCTGTGAAAAAATAATCCTGGCCAGCCATTTAGGGCTTTAAATTTTCTAAAGATATGTTCAGCCTCTTCTTCTAAGAAAGAAACCATGCCTGAGGCTTTAGTAATTTTATTGCAGTATGTTGCAGAGTCATTATCTTGCTCTAATGGTTTCTGGCTAGAATTAAAAATAGCTAACAATGATTTAAATAATATTTTATTGGTCAGGGCAACGAGCTCATTCTCTAAATCAATTTTATTAGATAGGGATGAAATTTCATGATCATGGAGGGAGTAAACAGGACCCTCATCAAGACCTCTTGTCATTTTCATGATTGAAATACCTGTTTTTTTATCACCGTTAAGCAAACAAGATTGGATGGGAGAGGCGCCTCTATATTTTGGGAGGAGAGAAAAATGAATATTAATGGGCGCGACTAATGGGTGCTCAAGCAACCAGCTAGGTAAAATTTTTCCATATGCTGATACAACCAAGAAATCATAGTTAATCTGTAAGATGGTTTCTTTAAAATCTTCATCTATGCTTTTAGGGTTATATAAAGGAATTCCTAGTTTTATAGCCTCAGCTGATACTGCGGACGGCTCGTTTTTCCCACCCCTTTTTGAGCGCTTGTCAGGCTGGCTAATAACGCCAACTATTTCACACTCATGTGTTGCTAAATTTTTTAGTATTTGAGCAGCCGAGCCTGGCGAGCCTGCAAATAAAATTCTCATATTTATTAAATTCGGTTAAATTCGGTTAAATTCTTTTATTTTGTGGCTTTCTTCCGAATCCTATCCCTTTTAAGAGGTGAGAGGTAATCAACCATTAACTTTCCTTCCAAGTGATCAATTTCATGCTGTATGCACACAGTGAGAAGCCCTGTAGGCTCTTCTTCGTGGCGCTGACCTGTGATATCTTGCCAAGTTAAGAAGATGTTATCTGGCCTAGTAATTTCTTCTGTTACCCCAGGAACAGACAAACACCCTTCGCTAAACGAAAGCAGACTTTTGTCGTTTAAAATTTTAAACTCAGGGTTAATAAAAATTAACGGCTCATTTCTATCTTCTGATACATCAATAACTATAATTCTTTCGTGATAATCTACCTGTGTTGCTGCTAAACCAATTCCATTTTCTGCATACATGGTCTCAAGCATGTTAGAAGTAAGATTTTCGAGACTTTTGTCGAATACTGTTACTCTAGCAGCTACCTTTCTTAGCCGAGGATCTGGGAATGTTAAAATATTTAGCTTGGCCATATACACAGTATAATTACATTATCTATAATCATCACCTGTTAGTGATTAATTTTTTATATTTTTAAGGAGTAACACAATATGTCTACCCAAGCTTCCGTTTCAATCTTTATGGGCTCTAAGTCTGACCTACCAATCGTACAAGCCGCAGCAGACACCCTTAAAGAATTTAATATTTCTTTTAATATGTATATTCTCTCAGCGCACCGAACACCTGAAGAGGTTGTAAAAAAAATTAAAGAATCAGAAAGTAATGGAGTAAAAGTATTTATAGCAGCGGCTGGCATGGCTGCTCATTTAGCTGGAGCAATTGCTGCTCAAACCTCAAAGCCAGTTCTGGGCATTCCATTAGCTGGAGGAGATCTTGGTGGAATGGATGCTTTGCTTGCTACCGTCCAAATGCCTAAAGGCGTTCCAGTTGCAACTTTTGCAATTGGTAAATCTGGAGCCATTAATGCTGCCATTTTCGCAGCTCAAATCCTAGGGACCCATGATGAAGATATAGGGAATCAATTATCTGCTTATAAAACTAAAATGCATGACGACGTCTTGAGTGCAAATGAGTCCATTCAGTAACATTCAATTTGAAAAAATTTATTGCCCCAGAGGACGCATCAAATTGGCTTAAAGATGGCAAAATTTTAATCCATCCAACCGAGGGTATTTGGGGTATAGGGTGCGATGCATTTAACAAGACCGCAGTGAGTAAAATTGTTAAGTTGAAGAAAAGATCTCACTCTAAATCTTTTATATTATTGGCTCGATCAGCAGACCAAGCAATTAATTATTTTGATGGCATATCATCACAACAAGCAGACTACTTAAACAAGGTTTGGCCTGGACATTTAACAGCTGTAATGATTGCTAAGGATAGCATTCCTAATCACTTAAAAGCTTTAGATAAAACAATTGCAGTGAGAGTTAGTGATCACTTACATATTATGAGTTTGCTAGATTTTTTTGGAGGGCCAATGGTCTCTACGTCTGCCAATATTAGCAACAGACAGACCCCAATAGACATAGAGGAAATTATGAAAATTTTCTCAGACAATGATGTGGCGGTGTATGCTCATGAGAACGGCGAAGCAATAAAACCTTCCACAATAATAGATATTAGAACCATGGAATTTATACGTGAATAGACTTAATCCTGATAATTTAAATGCTATAGAATTTTGCTTTGAGGGCATTCAAAAAAATATTCTAGGTAAGCTGAAAGTAGTTAATAATTCTCAGTGCAATTTAGTAGTTGATAAATGGAAAAGAGAGCAAGGCGGCGGCGGCAAATCAATCTCCCTTGAGGGAAAAATTATAGAAAAAGCCGCGGTTAATTTTTCCTCTATTTCTGGAAAAAAACTTCCCAGCTCTTCAATAGCTTCCTCTAGCGAAATTAATACATCATCTGGGTTTCATGCAGTTGGGGTTTCAGTTATATCTCATCCACATAATCCATTTTGCCCAACCAGCCACATGAACGTAAGAATTTTTTTAGAGGTTGGGAAGAACAAAGTGATAAAAAACTGGTGGATCGGAGGAGGCTTTGACCTAACGCCTTACCACCCCTCCACAATTGATGCCTCAACCTGGCACAATGCTGCCAAGGATATCTGCGATAAATTTAGCAAAACCTTTCATAAAAAATTTGCTTCACAATGCGATAATTACTTTTATCTTCCTCACAGAAAAGAAAAAAGAGGCATTGGCGGCATATTTTTTGATCAACTACAACACAAAAGCATTGAACACAGCCTTGATCTTCTTGAGGAGATTTCAAAAACTTACATAGATACCTACCAAGCCATTATCAATAATCATAAAAAAGACAAATTTTCTCAGGATGATAGAGATTTTCAGCTTTATAGAAGGGGGAGATATGTTGAATTTAACCTTTTATTTGATCGTGGTACAAAATTTGGTATTGAGTCAAATGGGCGTGTTGAATCTATCCTGGCCTCACTCCCGCCCTCGGTTAATTGGCCTTTTAAGCTTTCACCCAGCATTAAGGCACAAGAAAAGAAGCTATTAAGATTTTTAAATAATAATTGGGATCAACATATTTAAATTATGACTATTTTTAAGTTGGGAGTTGTTGGGCAGCCCATTAAACACTCTTTGTCACCAATTATTCATCAAGAATTTTCTATAAGGACTGGAATTCAGCTGCAATATGACGCATATGAAGTGCCGCCAGAAGCCCTAGATGGCTTTATTACGAATTTCTTTAAAGATGGTGGCCACGGTTTAAATATTACATTGCCTCATAAAAAAGCCTGTATTGCTTCGGCACATGTTTTATCTAAGGATGTAGAGCTACTATCTGCAGCTAATACTCTCACAGGAAAAGAAGGCGGCAAAAAAATTGTTGCAGACTCCACAGATGGCGCTGGTTTTATAAGGGATTGTGAGGATAAGAATATTCAGATTCTTAATAAAAATATTATAATTTTGGGAGCAGGAGGGGCATCACAGAGCATCATCCCTTCTATAGCTAAGTTGGGACCAGCAAAGCTCCTTGTTGATAATAGAACCAAAAACAAAACTAACTCGCTATTTAATCAGTTTCCCGAAATCCCCCTTTTAGATCTTGATAACTTTAACGGCCCAATTGACATGGTAATTAACGCGACATCAGCTGGATTGGCGGGTTCATTTGACTGGGATATTATTCACGGACTGGACAAAGAAACTATATTCTATGATCTGAGCTACGGGCCGTCAGAAACACCATTTTTACAATGGGCTTCTTCATACTCTACTCATAAATTTGATGGAATAGGGATGCTTATTTTCCAAGCCGCATATTCTTTTGAGCTTTGGTTTGATATACCGCCACCCACAAACCATATTAAAGAAATTCTTTTTAAAAATAATGACTAAAAATTTTATTCGCTTTATTGCTGGCGCTGTTTGCCCAAGCTGTAAAGAAATTGATAAAATTGCTATTAGCGCAGATGATCAGATGATTTATTGTTTAAGTTGCGATTTCAAAGAATTGCGCCCTAGCTCCATTAAAAATGGCAGTGCAAATACTAACGCCCCAAAGGTCTTTAATTTAAAAGATTTCAGAGACTAAAATTCGTAGAATTTAAAGCATTTTGCAGTTATTATAGCCGCACAAAAACTGTTACATAGAAATCTTAATAATTATAAAATAGACTTCTCATAAACATAATTTTTAATTATAATAAGATATATCAATTATTTATTTTAAAAAACTTCATTTATGAAGCTAGGAAACCTAATGTTTAAAAAAATTATCAACAGCATTAATAATAAACTCTCAGCAGTACTGCTCCTCATTTTTTCTAGCAAATCTTTTGCTGCTTGGGATGATCTTAATATGACTGAAGGCGTCACAGCTATCAGCAAGGAAGTATTTGATTTACATATGCTGATTTACTGGATCTGTGTTGTTATTGGCATTTTAGTATTTGGAGTTATGTTTTACTCCATGTTTGCATTTACAAAAAAGAAAAACCCTACGCCCTCTAAGTTTCACGAGAATACAAAAGTAGAGCTAGTATGGACGATTGTGCCTTTTTTAATATTAGTGCTTATGGCTGTTCCCGCCTCCAATACACTGACAAAAATTTATGATGACACCGAAGGTGACATTAACATTCAGGTTATTGGTTATCAGTGGAAGTGGGAGTACAAATATTTAGATGATAAAATTGGGTTTTTTTCAAACCTCACAACTGATTGGGATGAAATTTATAATAAAACGCCGAAGGGAGAGTTTTACCTAGAAGAGGTGGACGAGCCTGTTGTTATTCCAGTGGGAAAAAAAATCCGCTTTTTGATTACAGCCAATGATGTAATCCACTCTTGGTGGATGCCTGACTTTGCAATTAAGCAAGATGCAATTCCAGGATTTATTAACACGGCTTGGACAATTGTTGACAAGCCTGGTACCTACAGAGGTAAGTGCACAGAACTTTGCGGTAAAAATCATGGCTTTATGCCGGTGGTTGTTAAAGTTGTTCCTCAGGAAGAATATGATTTATGGGTGATCAGCAAAAAAGAAGAAGCTTTTAAAATGGCTGAGCTGACTCAGAAAGAGTGGTCCGCAGAGGAGTTAATTGAAAGGGGAGAGGGCGTGTACCAAAAGAATTGTGTTGCGTGTCACCAAGTTAATGGTCAAGGTATTCCACCAATTTTTCCAGCTTTAGCTGGCAGTGATATTGTATTAAACAACAAAGCAAAACATATAGAAATCTTAATGGAAGGCGTTCAAGGCGCGGCGATGCAATCATTTGCAAACCAACTTTCAGAAGTTGATATGGCGGCTGTCATTACTTACACAAGAAGATCTTGGGGCAATGCGGAAAAAGGAGATGGCGAAATTGTCACTCCAAAAGACATTGTTGAATATAAAAAACCTAAAGTTTAAAAGGAAATAATATGAGCGCAGTAATAGAATCTCACGATCACGAACATCACCACGGCCCAGCTGAAGGGCTAACACGTTGGTTGTATACTACCAATCATAAAGATATAGGAACGCTCTATTTATGGTTTAGTTTTGCTATGTTCTTGATTGGTGGAGCAATGGCTATGGTTATTAGAGCAGAGCTCTTTCAGCCAGGCATGCAAATCGTCGAGCCAGAATTTTATAACCAAATGCTCACACTCCATGGGTTAATCATGGTATTTGGAGCAGTCATGCCCGCATTTGTTGGGCTTGCTAACTGGTTAATACCCATGATGGTTGGGGCTCCTGATATGGCTTTGCCAAGAATGAATAATCTTAGCTTCTGGATACTTCCCTTTGCGTTTTTCATCCTACTATCATCTTTATTCATGGAGGGCGGCGCTCCAAACTTTGGTTGGACCTTTTATGCCCCTCTATCCACTACCTATGCTCCTCCAAGTGTAACCTTTTTTATTTTCTCAGTTCATATTTTGGGCGCATCCTCAATAATGGGAGCTATTAATGTGGTTGTGACTATTATGAATATGCGTGCGCCAGGCATGACGTTGATGAAAATGCCCCTATTTGTATGGTCTTGGCTAATTACAGCATACCTTTTGATTGCTGTTATGCCGGTTTTAGCTGGCGCAGTTACTATGATGTTGATGGATATCCATTTTGGAACTAGCTTTTTTAATGCTGCGGGTGGTGGCGATCCTGTATTGTTCCAGCATATTTTCTGGTTCTTTGGTCACCCAGAAGTTTACATCATGATTTTGCCAGCCTTTGGTATCACCTCACACATCATCGAGACTTTTTCAAGAAAGCAGCTTTTCGGGCACACTTCAATGGTTTGGGCTATGACCTCAATCGCAATTTTATCTTTTGTAGTATGGGCCCATCACATGTTTACTGTAGGGCTGCCCCTTGCAGCGGAGCTATTCTTTATGTGGGCAACTATGCTGATAGCTGTTCCAACTGGCGTTAAAGTATTTAACTGGGTTACAACTATGTTCAGGGGATCTATTACATACGAAACCCCAATGTTGTTTGCCATAGCCTTTGTCGTCTTATTTACCATTGGTGGCTTTTCCGGGCTAATGCTTGCGATTACCCCAGCAGATTTTCAATATCATGACACTTATTTTGTTGTGGCACATTTTCATTACGTGCTAGTGCCTGGGGCTATATTTTCTATCATGGCAGCAGTCTATTACTGGATTCCTAAGTGGACCGGCAACATGTATGACGAAAGATTGGGTAGATTGCATTTCTGGCTTTCATTCATTGGCGTTAATGTAACTTTCTTCCCGCAACATTGGATTGGATTGGCTGGCATGCCAAGAAGAGTGCCAGACTACGCACTTCAATTTGCAGATTGGAATATGGTGTCATCTGTGGGAGCGTTTTTATTCGGAGCCTCTCAGATTCTATTTCTATTCATCGTTATTAAAACTGTGATGGGTGGAAAAAAAGCTACTCCTGAAGTATGGGAGGGGTCGCGAGGTCTTGAGTGGACAGTAGACTCACCAGCCCCATACCACACGTTTACCACTCCACCGAAGGTTACTTAATGAACGAAGGTGGCAAAAGAACAATAAAACTATTGTGCTTTGCAGTGGTGGGCATGTTTACATTCTCCTTTGCATTGGTTCCCTTGTATGATGTTTTTTGTGAGATCACTGGTCTCAATGGAAAGGTTGAGCTCTCTGCAACTACCAATCAGAATCTTGAAACAGAAGAGGGAAGGGACCTGGCCATTCAGTTTGTCTCTCATAATAATGAGCAAATGCCCTGGATCTTTAGACCTTCAGAGGATTCCATCAAAATTCAAACAGGCAAATTTCATACGGCTACTTTTTACGTAAAAAATACCACGGACAGAACAATGACAGCCCAAGCAATACCAAGTGTTGCCCCGTCTAACGCAGCAATACATTTAAAAAAATTGGAGTGTTTTTGTTTTGAGCAACAAGAGCTAGCCCCTGGGGAGGAAGCCTTACTTCCAGTTAAGCTGATATTTGATGACGAGCTGCCGGAGTCTATTAAAAGTGTGGTTTTGTCTTATACAATTTTTGATATTACAGATTATAACGATATTAAATTAACAGAACATGATAATGAGCATGACCACCATGATGGCCATGATATGGAGTCCACGCTATGAGTTACCAAAAATACTACGTTCCTGATCAAAGCAAATTTCCAATATTTGCTGCAATCTCTCTTTTTTTATTGGTGATGGGCGCTTCAAGTACTATTAATAGCCTTGATAACCCTGATAGTAATGCTGTCTATATACTTTATTTAGGATTTACAGTATTTGGAATTAATTTATTCTTTTGGTTTAAAACTGTTATTGCAGAACATATTGCAGGTTTGAATAGCGCTCAATTACAACAATCATTTGTCTTTGGAATGGCATGGTTTATTTTTTCCGAAGTGATGTTTTTTGCAGCATTTTTTGGGGCATTATTTTATGTTAGAAATTTTTCTGTGCCTTGGCTTGGTGGCGAAGGTGAAAAAGGTCTAGCCAACATGCTTTGGGAAGGTTTCGAAGCTTCCTGGCCTGTAATGTCTACCCCTGATGCTGGCTCAGCATTTGTCTTGGCAGATAAAAACATGAGCTGGCCTGGCTGGGATCATGCCCTTAAGTGGCTGCCTATGTGGAATACAATTGTACTTTTAAGCTCTAGTGTTACCGTTCATTTTGCCCACCTAGCGCTTAAGAACAACAACAAGAAAGTGTTTAATAAATGGCTAGCAGTGACTGTAGCTCTTGCGCTTACTTTTGTTGCCTTGCAGATTGCCGAATACTATGAAGCTTATGCACATTATGGGTTGACCTTGAACTCAGGCATTTATGGGTCCACATTTTTTATGCTCACTGGATTCCACGGCTTCCATGTAATGATGGGCGGTTTTATGCTTGCAGTAATGCTTTGCAGGTCAGTATTTTATAATCACTTTGACTCAGAGAGTCATTTTGGTTTTGAAGCAGCCTCTTGGTATTGGCATTTTGTTGATGTGGTCTGGGTAATGCTGTTTCTGTTTGTTTATATCTTGTAAGTTACTGATTCCAAGGAATGGAGTTACCAAGCTCGCCTGTATATAAGCCGTAAGCCACAAGCATTAAAAGAACGACGGCGAGGCTAACCCTTGCCCCTAAGCTATATACCGATCGCTTACCTTTGCCTTGGTCTTTAAAAAGGAAGAACAAGCTACTAGCTAAGCTTAAAAGGATTAAGATAATAACAACTGTAATGAGAGGTTTGAGCCACATAAGCAAGATTGTATCACCTTTAAAATGATAAAATTTAAACTAACACAGCGCATTAAAGAGAATAAATTATTAACAATTTTTTCTACTTTTTTTGTACTGATGTTTATTTATCTGGGCAGCTGGCAAATAGAAAGGGCCGCACACAAAGCTAATTTAATGTATAAATTTGATGAAGAGCAGGCAGCCATCCCAAGCATGCTTTCGATTAAATCACCTGATTGGAGTAGGGTTTATGTTGATGGTATTTTTGATGCATCTAAACAAATATTAATTGATAATCAAATACATAATGGAAAGGTGGGGTATAAAATCTTTACCCCCTTCATTTTTGACCAAGAGAGGACTGTTCTGGTAGATAGAGGCTGGATTCCTCAGGGTAGCTCTCGAACAGATTTGCCTAACATTAACTTCATAGCCTCAGCATCCAGAATTATTGCAACTGTTACGCGCCCAGAACAAGGAATCGTAGCCGGAAGTGAGCTACTTACTGATTCTTGGCCCAAGGTGTCCCAAACAAAAGCGGTTGCAGTTTTAAACTCAGCTTACACAGAATCAATCCTAGATATGGTTTTGGTTTTAGATCCAGGGTCTAATTACGCTAAAGAGTATATTCAAATTAAACCATTCGCTATAACCCCGGTAAAACATTATGGCTATGCCTTGCAATGGTTTACCATGAGCATCGTCCTCTTAGGGATGTTCTTATTTGCATTAAAACGAGAGCAATAAATGAAAAATAAATTATTCCTAGCAGCATTATTAATCACACCCTTGGCAGTATTACTATTTTCGACGCTGTCTTTTCAATCTGGCTTTTCTCCAAACGAAACAAAAAATAACGGGACCTTTTTTCAAGAGTATTTTGACGTTACTAATTTAGACCTCAAAACAGAGACAGGTACGTTGGTTTTTGAAGATGCTAAATGGATTTTTGGAACCTACGGACTGAAAGCAGAAGATCTCGGACAAGCCTTATATTTAATGAGGCAATTAAACGTAGCGCTAAACCGAGACATCTATAAACTAAAACGCGTGGTGTTTACTCAATCAAACTTTAATATGAATAGCGCTTTAATAGAGTACCCAAGAACAGAAATTGTCACAGACACACAAGAAGCACTGTATAAAAAAATTAATAGCCTAGAGGGAAAGAGTTTTTTTGAGGAGCAAAAGATTTTTATTATTGATCCTTATGGTAGAGCAGTGATGTTTTTTCCAGTCTCCATGGATCCAAAGCTAATTTTAAAAGATTTAAAGGTACTAATATGAGCATGCTAAAAGGGCTATCATTTTTTGGGTTATGCCTTGCCTTTGTTGTGATTGCGCTTGGGGCGTGGACAAGATTAGTGGACGCAGGATTAGGCTGTCCAGATTGGCCAGGGTGCTATGGATTTGTAGTGTTTCCAACCTCTGAAGCAGATGTCTTGCTAGCCGAGCAACGATATCCTCAATTTCCGTATGAGATTAACAAAGCGATTCCTGAGGTTGTTCATAGATATTTTGCTGCCTTTTTAGGCTTGATTGCCATTTCGCTTGTTGTGTCAGCATTTAAATATAAATTACCCCTTAGGCTCAAAAAGTTCACCTCATTCTTGCTATTTTTTATATGCTGCCAAGGTCTCTTTGGTTATCTAACAGTAAGCTTAAAGTTGCTACCTCTTATAGTGACCGGCCATCTGTTTGGTGGCTTTATCACCCTAAGCCTATTCTTTTATCTATACTTAAGCTCGACAAAAAAAATTATTAGTTACCAGATTGGTCATTTAAAACCATTAGCAGCCATTGCGTTAATTGCGTTAATTGTTCAAATTTTTCTTGGAGTCTGGACTAGCACAAACTATGCATCGTTAGCTTGCTTGGACTTCCCTACTTGTCATGGATCTTTCCTTCCAGAGATGGATTTTTCTAACGGATTTAATTTATTTCAGGAGGTTGGCCCTAATTACCTTTTTGGCTTACTTGATAATGAAGCAAGAGTTGCCATTCATTACTCTCATAGGGTGAGTGCGCTGCTTGTATCTTGTATCTTTGCAGTTCTTATTTCTCGCTTATGGTTCTCTAATGCAGCCCCATTAGCATCCACCTTGGGCGTTGTATTAGTAACCCAAATATCATTGGGCATTATGAATGTCGTATATGTTCTCCCTTTGTATATTGCTATCGCCCATAATTTAGTTGCTGCTGCATTACTCTTAACAACTCTTATGGTTAATTTTATTGTTTGGAAAAAATGAATACCCTTAAAAACTACTACGAACTCTGCAAACCTAATGTAGTGCTGATGATGTTAATCACAGCTCTCGTGGGGTCATTGCTTGCCAGCAAAACATTGGCTCCATTGTCTTTGATCGCCTTTGCAATGCTGGGCATAGGTTTATGCGCATCATCTGCAGCTGCCATTAACCAAATTATAGATAGAAAAGTAGATGCAAATATGGGAAGAACTGAAAATAGGCCTATACCACAAGGAGAGATTTCACCTGTTAATGCTTCGATTTTTGCTTTTGTGCTCGGGGTATCTGGCGCAATAATATTGGTTGTTTACGTCAATGTATTAACAACTACTCTAACTCTTGCTTCTTTGATCGGGTATGCATTTATTTATACGGTGTATTTAAAGCGTGC
>DEOR01000013.1:29421-54501 GCA_002358345.1 Proteobacteria bacterium UBA3413
CCCCATTTTTGGGCTTTAGCTATTCATAGAAAAGACGATTACGCGAAAGAAAATATTCCAATGCTGCCAGTCACTCATGGAGTGGCATTTACAAAGTTACAAATTATTCTTTATACCATCATTCTTATTTTAGTAAGTCTCTTGCCCTTTATTGTGCTGATGTCAGGTATTTTCTACCTATTTTCAGCCTCCATATTGGGCGCCATATTTTTGTACTATTCTATTAAGCTTTATCGAGATCAAAATAATGAAAATGCATTTCCGACCTTCGTGTATTCAATTTATTACATATTTTTAATATTTGCAGCGCTTCTAGTGGATCATTACCTTATCTAATATGCCAAAGAATATAAAAATTTCTCTGTTATTGATTATTTTATTCATGACATCAGTGTTATCTTTATTCGTTAATAAATTAACAACACCCAGATACTTATCAGCACCAGAGCTTTTGGTGAATGGCTTGTATGTCTTTCCTGAGCCTAAACTTTTCTCAGAGTTTACTTTGCTAACCTCGGAAAATCGCTCTATTACCCAGGATGATTTAATGGGCAGGTGGACCTTGGTCTATTTTGGATTTACACGCTGCCCAAATGAATGCCCGGTTGCAATGTCTCTGATTAAAAATCTTTACAGCACGCTAGAGAACAAAAACTTTAACTTATCAGATAAGCAGACTTTATTGATTACGATTGATCCAGAGAATGACTCCCCAAAGATGGTAGATGATTATGCAAAAGCATTTAATACTGGCTTTATTGGCGCTCGCGGCGAGAGACCAATGCTTCTTAGCCTAGCCACCCAATTAAATGTCATGGTTGTTGAGCCGCCTAAAAATGATAGCCATCATTCCATCGATCACCTGGAAAACCATTCAAATAATATTTTACTTATCGACCCACAAGGAAAATACTTTGGGTTTTTCAGGGCGCCATTTGATGAGGAAAAGTTTCTTTTAACCTATCAGTCAGTCGTTACGCCTCGTTAGCTTTCTAAGAGCAGCGAGCGCAGCTTTTGAATCTCAGAATCAGATATACTCAATCCGACCTTAATATAGTTCTCAAGAGATCCATACCTCTCTTCAGCAGTTTGGAATGCTGTTTCGATGTATTCTTGCTCAACTCCAAGCAATGGTCTCATGATCTCTGCATCTACCTGATAAAGACTCATTAGTTTAATTTGTCTAATCATTTGGTCTATTCTGTCAGCGGTAAAGGCATTGGTCTTCATATAATCACTGATCACATCATCTTTAGACACGCCTAGAGCTATTAACGTGATTGCTGCCGCAAAACCAGCCCTATCTTTCCCTGCTGTGCAGTGAAATAGAGTTGGCCCTTTATTAGCAATCAAGTCTTTTAAAAACTTACTGTAGACATCTGCATAGTCAGTAATAAATTCTTTGTTTGCGTCCACGAGAAAGCTTTTAATATCTTTGTTCGTTTCTCCTTTTAGAATGGCTTCAATTTGAGAGCGCATGGCACCATCAACAGCAATTGGCATTTCTACATAATCGATCCCTTCAGGGATAATGTCAGGATCTTCAGTTTTTTCTGTTGCTGATCTGAAATCAACAATTCTTTTAATACCAAGGTTCTGAAGATATTGTTCATCGGTTGATGAAAGATCGCTCAATTTATCCGATCTATACAACACACCCCATTTTACAAACTTACCATCTTTTGTTTTATATCCCCCAAGCTCTCTTGTATTGTAAGAACCATCCATTGGAAGTAAGCGATGGTCTTCTGTTTGAGAAGTTTGATTGATTTTGTGAATCGGCCTGTCCATTAAATTATTATTATTTGAACATTGAGCTAAAAAGAAGCAGAGCGTTAAAAAAACTGCTTTTTTATACATCAATAATTACTTTGCCCCTAGCTTTTCTATTTTTTAGGTGGGCGATAGCCTGCCCAGCATTTTCTAAAGAAAATCTATCAGCAATCTCTGGATTAATTTTACCTGAGGCATATAGATCAAAAAGCTCTTGAAAGTTTTTCTGATTTTCATCTGGAAACATCATGGTCCAAGCGCCCCAAAATACCCCGACAATTTGGCATCCTTTTAAGAGTGCTAAGTTAAGAGGTGGTTTTGGAATATCACCAGCTGCAAATCCAATAACTAAAAATCGACCTTCCCATGCCATTGCCCTTAGCACAGGCTCACTAAAAGAGCCGCCGACTGGATCATAGACAACATTGGCTCCAAGCCCACCTGTTAATTCTTTAATTTTATTTGAAAGCTCTTTTTGTTGATCCCTATCTAAATTTCCCGAAGGATAAATAAAGGCTTCATCAGCACCATGCTCTAAGCATGTTTGAATTTTTTCTTCAGATGATGCGGCTGCTATAACTCTTGCGCCCATGGCTTTGCCTAGTTCTACAGCTGCTAGACCGACACCGCCCGCTGCCCCAAGAACCAATAATGTTTCACCGGGTTGAATTTGAGCTCTTTGTTTTAATGCATACAGGGATGTTCCATATGTCATAGCAAGAGCTGCGGCAACTGGAAAATCCATTTCATTCGGCACTAAATTCACACGCGATTCTTCTACCACCAATTGCTCCGCAAAGCAGCCATGGCCCGCCATAACAAATACATGATCCCCAGCCTTACAGGCTGTAACGCCGTCCCCAACTTCTGCAATCACCCCAGAGCATTCTGCTCCTGGAATAAATGGCATTGGAGGCTGAAATTGATATAACCCTTGAATCATCAAGACATCAGGAAAATTTACGCTGGCCGCCTTCACATGAACTAAAACTTCGCCCGGACCAGGAACAAGATCATCCACCTCCCCAAAAATTAGTTTTTCTGGCCCTGCTAATTCAACACACTGTAATGCTTTCATTCTTTTTCCTTTAGTTTTGAATTATACAATTCTACATATTTATTAATATCTACGCTCGTGCTTTCCTCAAGTTTCTTCAAGTCTTTTATAGACTGGTCGGCAGATTTGGTAAATTTTAAAAAGTCTTGGCCCAATTTTTTATCATAGGTACCAGCCATTTCCTTGCTCTGCCATAAACCATATTCTTGAAATGACATATTGCGCTCTTCTATTTCATCCATAATTCTTTGGCTTAAAGATTCTTCCCTGCTTAACTCTTCACTTAAAGCCCTTGAGTAGCCTGGTGAATAAGCGTCCATGGCTTCTGCAAGCATGCCCAACTCAGCATGAAAAATATTTCTTAGATCGGCTATATTGGAGAGAGAGCCTGCTTTGATTAGTTGAACATCCTTGGAGCGTCCCCGCTCTACCATTGTGGAATGATTTGTACGAATTTCTATGATTTCTTGCTCAGAAATATAAGGGCTATCGGATATGAGAGCATGCATTAAAAAAAGATCGAGGAGCTTGATATTAGTTGCTGAAATTCCCTCGGGAATAAATGGATTAACATCTAAACCCCTTAGTTCAATGTATTCAATCCCATGGCGCCGAAGTAGATTGGAGGGTCGAGAGGTGCTAGCACCGGTTCTTTTGGGGCGTATAATGTCATACAGTTCATTTTCGATTTGTAAAATACCCGCTGAAATTTGCTGAGGCATTCCTTGCTCGTCCAGCAAACCCAAGGCTTTAAATTTATCGTATGGGGTATTAATGCCTCGCACTACTGCATTGATAAACTCACCTAAATCATTGTAACGAATCCCTAAAGTATTCTGAATGGCGCTTTGGTAGCCCACCTCACTCATCCGCAAGGATGTGGCAGAAGGAAGAAATAAGTCAGTCTCTCCGTATTGCTCAAGGGCATGACTTCTATCGAGCAAATAAGATTTGTTTGCGATAGGAGAGGCGCCAAAATGCTCTAAAAGGAACCAAAAATTTCTTTTAACATTCCTAATGAGCCCTAAGTATTTAGCATCTATGAAAGCCTGAGAGGGGCTCGAGCTAATAGCGCGCCATGACTCTGGAGAGAGAGAGAAATTAAAATGTATGCCAGAGACACACTGCATGATAGATCCATACCTCAGTCTTAGGCCTTTACGATATATATGTTTGAGCATTCCGGTATTAGAATTTCCATACTCAGCAAGTCGAATATCAGACTCTGAGCCAAAAGCACAAGGCATTGAAAAATTCCACAGCAACTCATCCCCCATAGAGGCATATAAAAAATGATGTAGATCAGACAAATGATTAAACAATCCCTCCGCAGAATCAAATGTAGGGGTTACAAGCTCTACCAGAGCCTCTGCAAAGTCGGTTGTAATATCTTTATTGGTTAATGGCGACCCCAGTTTTTCCGGGTGAGTGGCTTGTGAGATAGCGCCAGCACGATCAATCCTTAGAGATTCTCTTTCTATGCCTCTTTTAATCTCTAGGCTTTGAAAGAAACCACTGGCTTGAAATTGCTTAAGAGAATCCTGAAATATTAAGGAGGCCATTAATAAGGCGCTAAATGGATGGCCCAGCCTCTATGATGTCTTGTCGCACAGAGAACTTTTTAAAATTTTTCTGAAATTGCTGCACTAAATTCTTTAGATAAGTATTATATAAATCTTGGTCTTCCCATGTAGCTTGAGGAGTTAAAACTTTAGGATCTACACCATCAATCGAAAGAGGGACTTCCAGATTCAAACCTGCTATGTGTTGAGTGGGGACACCATTGAGCTCGCCATTTTGGATTGCGTTAATAACTCTTCGAGTGGTTGGAATATCAAATCGTGAGCCAACCCCATGAGGGCCACCAGTCCAACCTGTGTTTACTAAAAATACTTTTGAATTAAAAGCCTCTACTCTTTTGATTAAAAGGTCCGCATAAACCCCAGCAGGCCTTGGAAAAAATGGAGCACCAAAACATGTGGAGAAAGTTGAGCCGATTGATTCAGTCGAGCCAACCTCAGTAGAACCAACCTTAGCGGTATAGCCACTTAGAAAATGATAAGCAGCAGCTTCTTTTGAAAGAATGGACACAGGAGGAATTAACCCAGTTAGATCACATGTTAAAAATATAACTGTTTCCGGCTCTCCGGCTGCATTAGACTCAATTGCATCATCAATATGTGATCTTGGATAGCAACATCGACCATTCTCTGAAAGAGATGTATCTGAGTAATCAGGTGTTCCTGATTCATCCAATGTAACATTCTCAATAATGCTGCCATGCTTGATGGCTTTCCAGATAACAGGCTCATTTTTCTCTGATAAGTTTATGGTTTTTGCATAGCAACCACCCTCAAAATTAAAAACAGTCCCCTCGCCCCAACCATGCTCATCATCACCAATCAATGAACAAGTAGGGTCTGCTGATAATGTAGTTTTGCCTGTACCAGACAAACCGAAGAATAAAGATACCTTTCCATCTTTATTTACATTGGAGGAACAGTGCATTGGTAAAACATCTTTCTCAGGCATTAAAAAGTTTTGAACAGAGAACATAGATTTTTTCATCTCTCCTGCGTACTTCATACCTGCTAATAAAACCTTTCTCGCAGCAAAGTTAATAATCACACACCCTTCAGAGTTAGTGCCATCTTCTTCTGGGGCACATTGATAGTTGAGGGCGCTTAGAATTTGCCACTCTTGCTTGCCTTGATGATTAAATTCAGAAGGGTTAATAAAAATTAGTTTAGAAAAAAGGCTGTGAGAAGCGCTTTCTGAAATAACATTCACTGGAATGTAATGATCCTCGTGAGCGCCGACATGGACTTTGGATAAATATCTATCCTTCTCAGCTAGATAAGCGTCAACCTTATCCCAAAGCAGTGAAAATTTATTCGCATCAAATGGCTTATTAATATTTCCCCAGTCAATTAAATGAGAAGTGCTGTCTTCTTCGACAATAAAGCGGTCATTGGGACTTCTGCCAGTCCTTTCCCCCGTCTCAAGCGAGAGAGCTCCATTGCTAGCAATGACACCCTCATTGTTTGAAACAGCGACTTGAATTAACTCTTCTGTTCCAAGCTCAAGTATTTGAGCCAAAGTATTATCTTCCATAAATATTGTTTTTTCCTAGTATGGGGCTTATTTTACATTCTGATGTATCTCAAAACCACACATTATTTTTGTAGTGGATTTGAGATTATTTGCAATGAATTGTCAATCAAGCATCAATTGCTTTATTTGATACGTTTTACAGGGCTAACTTGGTGTAGCTTAACTACACCCTAGCCATTACGTCGTGCAAAAAAGAAATATAAGTTATAGAGCAATAAACCAATAAAAAACAATAAAGCCCATTCAGCAAAATTAAAAATAAATCTCCATTGATATTCAGCGCAATTGCCATCTCCAAGAAGAATAGTTTGAATTAACTCTAAAAATGGCAGAGTATCGATTAAAAACTCCATTGGCGGAGCGCAAGTTGGTACCTGGTCTGCTGGGAGATGCTGGAGATAAATTTGCCTTCCCGCAATGACACCTCCTCCTAAAGCAAAGAAGGCAGCCAAAAATAACATGAGTTTAGAAATCACAGTATGTAGATAAGGGATAAGCAAAATAATCCCACAAAAAGCAATCAAGGCAAATGACCAACGTTGAAGTATGCAAAGCGGACAGGGGTCGTAGTAACCGATGCGCTCAAATAGATAAGCCCCAATGATTAAGCCCATACCTGTAAGGCAATTTACCGCAGCGGGATTTAAAAAAACTCTTTTTAACATGCTCATAAATATAATATTACAACTAAAACACTACCGATCTTATATTATCCATGGCTTATATAAAAACCAAATGACATAATAAATTTTTATGACAAACCCCAACAAAACAATTTTTTTAATTGACGGCTCTTCTTATCTTTATAGGGCATTTCATGCCATGCCACCCTTAACAACATCCAGTGGACTGCCGACTGGAGCTGTTAAGGGTGTAGCCAACATGTTACGCAATCTAAGAAATGAAAATCCAAACGCTCACTATTTAGCAATATTTGATGCCAAGGGAAAAAACTTTAGACACACTATTTACAAAGATTACAAAGCAAACAGACCTCCAATGCCTCCAGAGTTACGCGAACAACTAGCCCCATTAAAATCTATTTGCAATGCCATGGGGATGCCTGTGGTTGAAATTCCAGATGTTGAGGCCGATGACGTTATTGCAACCCTCGCAGTGATGGGCGCTAAAAGAGGGTTTCCGATGGTTATTTCTTCTCTTGATAAGGACTTGATGCAACTAGTTGAGGACCCCTTGATAAAAATGGTGAACACCATAAACAACAAGATTTATGATGTGGCTGGTGTTGAAGAAAAGTTTGGAGTTCATCCTAACCAAATCATTGATTATCTTGCCTTGGTTGGAGATTCTTCAGACAACATCCCAGGCGTTCCCAAAGTTGGCCCCAAGACAGCAGTAAAGTGGTTAAGTGAATTTAAAGACCTAGAGGGGATTATCCAAAATGCAGAAAATTTTTTAGGCGTTGTTGGTCAAAATCTTAGAGATTCGATTCAAGATCTTGATAGGAATGTTGAGCTTGTGACTCTTAAAAAAGATGTTGAACTGCCCATTTCGTTGGATGGGTTGCTTGCAGCGACTGAAAATCAAGAAGAACTTAATAAACTTTTTACCTCTCTTGAATTTAAGAACTGGGTTAGATTCTACGATCAAAACACTGGAGAAGCAGAACCCCCAATTGCGTCACAGCCTTCCAAGGAATACGAAACAGTTTTATCTGAAAAGGCTTTAAAAGTGTGGGTAGAAAAACTTAATAAATGTTCAGCATTCGCAATTGATACAGAGACATCGTCTCTAGATACCATGACTGCAGATTTACTGGGTATCTCTCTTTCATGCGAGGAAGGTGAAGGTTGTTATATACCAATTCAGCACTCATACGAAGGCATGCCTGAGCAACTATCATTAGTAGTAATAGTTAAAATTTTAGGCGCGGCAATATCTACAAACCAGACAAAGCTCGTTGGCCAAAATCTTAAGTTTGATTTACCAATTCTCAATAGGCACGGCATTGAGGTTAAAGAATTTCTTGGAGACACTATGCTGATGTCCTATGTCCTCAATAGTACTGGTACACGGCATGGATTGGATAAGATGGCTATGCATTATTTGCAATACCAACCAATGAAATATGAGGAGGTTGCTGGTTCCGCTTCTAAGCAAATTAATTTTGCTCAAGTAGAAATACCTACTGCAACTTTTTATGCAGCTGAGGATGCCGACATAACATTTAGACTCTTTAATCTTCTGGATCAAAGGCTTCAAAAGGAACCAAAACTTATTAATTTACTCCATACCCTTGAGTACCCAATGCTTAAATCTCTGATTAAGGTTGAGACGAATGGAGCAAAGATTAATGCAAAAATGCTAGCAGATTACTCATCAGAGCTAGGGATCAAAATAGATCAGCTATCCAAGACTGCATTTAAAATGGCAGGTGAAGAGTTTAATATGGATTCTCCTAAGCAATTAGTTGAAATCCTTTATAACAAATTAGAATTACCCGTCTTAAAGAAAACCCCTAAAGGCCAACCCTCAACTAACGAAGATACCTTGCAACGACTTGCTGAAGAATACGAGTTGCCAAAAGTTATTATTAAATACAGAGGCTTGGCAAAACTAAAATCCACATACACAGATAGCTTGATAAATATCCAACACCCTAATACCAACAGAATTCATACCTCTTACCAACAAGCGGTCACTTCAACAGGGCGACTATCATCCACTGAGCCTAATTTACAAAATATACCCATTAAGACTGCTGAAGGCAGAAAGATACGTGAAGCCTTTATTGCAGAAGAGGGCAATATTTTAATTTCTGCCGATTATTCTCAAATTGAACTGAGGATCATGGCTCATTTGTCGGGCGATAAAAATCTGACATATGCCTTTAATAACAACATTGATGTTCATTCTGCTACTGCTGCTGAAATATTTAATGTGCCTTTAGAAGCAGTTACCTCTGAGCACCGAAGAAGCGCTAAGGCTATTAATTTTGGGTTAATTTATGGCATGTCAGCTTTTGGATTAACTCGACAGCTTGGCATTGCTCGGCATGAAGCCCAAGCATACCTTGATACCTATTTTGAAAGGTATACAGGTGTGAGGGAATATATGGATTCTACAAAAGAGCTGGCAAAGAAAAATCTTTATGTTGAAACAATCCTAGGCAGAAAACTACACGTAGCAGAAATCAATGCATCCAATGGGTTAAGGCGTCAGGCTGCTGAAAGAGCTGCGATCAACGCTCCTTTGCAGGGTTCAGCTGCGGACATTATTAAGAAAGCAATGATAGATGTAGATCATTGGATTGGAGACGATAATCCGGATATTAAGATGATTATGCAGGTTCATGATGAGCTTATTTTTGAGGTTAAAAAAAGTTTTGCAACGGAGGCTTTAGAGCAGGTAACCAGCTTGATGGAAAGTGCGGTTAAGTTAGATATTCCCCTGATTGTTGATGCAAATCAAGGGGCTAATTGGAATGAAGCTCACTAGGCATGTATTGATCCTGACCACATAAGAGGTTTTTCAATCACCCTTTCTTCTGGTAAGAGTATCTTGATTCCATATTCATCTCTCAAATCACAAACCCTTCGAGCGAGCAGATCATCAGGAGATACAAAAGGCCATTTTTTATTCATCTGTTTTGCTTTCTTTCTAACTTTTAACTTTAGTGGAATGAGATTGATAAACATTAAAAAAAGCCTGAAGTAACTCACTTCTTTGATTAAGTATTTATATAGCTCTTTAAATTCTGGTAATTTGTTATAGGCCAGAAAATCCTTGAGTTTCCATTGCGTGCCCATTAAAACCCATGAATCTAATAGAGATTCTTGTTCAAGAGAGGTATCAAGTCCAAAGATAACGTGAGTTACATCATGATCCCTGATAATTGTTGAGCCCGGAGGATCACTGAGTTGTTTTTTACCGTTTGCTTGGAGATAACCTCTGTACTCCTCCAGGCCCTGCTCTAGGGTTAAAGAGCAACCTTGCTCTTGAAAAGATAATTTAGACATCTACATATCTTAGCAAAAGTTTCCCTAGCTTTTCACAGCCTGTTCCTTTGAGAGCAGAAATTGCCATCACATCAGGGGCATTGGTCTGTTTCAAAACCATTTGTTGAGTGCTCACACATACATTATTTGAGACCTTGTCAGATTTTGTAAGGACTGGAATAAAAGGCACGTCAAAGTTTTCACAAAGTTCGATCATCTCCAGGTCCATTTCCTTGAGGGGATGGCGAATATCCATAAATATTACCACTGCTTTAAGCGATGTTCTTTTTTCAAAGTATTCACCTAACAAAGGACCCCAATCTTTTCTCCTAGAATGACCAGATTTCGCAAACCCATACCCAGGCAAGTCAAGAAACTTAAAACCTTCTTCCACTTCAAAAAAATTAATTTCTGTTGTCCGCCCAGGCGTTTTACTAATCCTAGCTAATTTTTTATTTTTAGTTAAAGCATTTAATGCGCTAGATTTTCCAGCATTTGAGCGACCAGACAATAAAATCTCTGTCCCAACGTCTTCTGGGAGCTTTTGGTACTTTGTGATACCAAATAAAAAAGTGGTATTTTTAAAAGGATTTTTCATTAGATCATTTATCTCAAGCGATGCAGGACGTATAATATGCTTTCTATAGCATAACGCATAATATATATTGAAAACTTATTTACTGACCGCACTTAGCTTTTTATCCTTTGCTTCTATAGCCTCTGAGCTAGATATTCCTCATTTATTAGATGTAGGCAATTCAAAAGCTGGAGCTGATTTAGTTGCAACTTGTTCAGCCTGTCATGGCGGAAAAGGACAAAGTGTAAACTCTGATTGGCCGAACTTGGCGGGTCAAAACCAACGCTATATTGCAGAGCAGCTTAAATATTTTCAACAAGGAGATAGGGAAAATGCTCTGATGCTAGCAGTTGTTCCTTACCTTAAAACTCTCTCAGATTTGCAGTTACTTGATATTGCAGCTTTTTACAGTGCACAAGTGCCAGCCGTAGGTCAGGCTCAAGATGATGCTGAGCTCTTAGCGTTGGGTAAAAGTTTATACATGGCTGGCGACTTGTCTCGCGGCATTCCAGCTTGCACAGCATGCCACTCTATGAACGGAGCGGGCAATGATCAAGCAGGATTTCCACGCATTGCCGGTCAGCAAAAGTCTTACTTAACCTCTACCCTTAAAGCCTACAGAAGCCTAGAGAGGAATGCGGGAGATTACTCACTGGTGATGCAGTCTGCATCTCAAAATTTAAAGGATAAAGATATCGAAGCCTTGGTAAACTATATGCATGGACTATATCAAAAATGAAATATCATAAATACGCCTTAACTTTCTTATTATTGTTTGCCGCGCTGGGCGCGCATGCTGAGTACAAACTAGGAAGAGACTACGGCACCATTTCCAACCCCCTTCCAGTTAAAGAGGATGGCGTGGTCGAAGTTTTAGAGGTTTTTTGGTATGGCTGCGGGCATTGTTATAACCTAGAGCCAGTTATTGAAAATTGGTCAAGCAAAAAAGACAGCAGCGTTAAGCTTACCAAGATGCCTGTAACTTGGGGCCCAGCCCATCAGCTACACGCAAAATTATTTTATACTATTGAAGCCCTTGGAATAGGAAATGAGGCGCATACGGCTGTTTTTACATCTATCCACAAAGAATCCAATTATCTTTCAAGCGAAGAAGCAATCATTACATTCCTTGAAACATTTAACTTTGATAGGGGCCAAATTCTGAAACAGATGAACTCTTTTTCTGTAAAACAAAAAGTAAAACGAGCAATAGAACTCTCAAGACAATTGAAAGTTTCTGCGGTTCCAATGATTTTTGTAGATGGTCAGTATAAAATAGAAGGCAAGCGCTCACATTCAGAAATGCTTAAAGTAGCAGACCACGTGATTGAGTTACAAAAACCAGTTTCTTAACAACCAAATATTATGAAAAAAATTGCACCACTCTTTGTTATTGCCCTCGCACTAGTTTTATTTTTTAACGGAAAAAAATATGACGAGATGATGGAGGCAAGGCTAAGCAGTCCTGTTGCAGTGTGTCTTGAAGGAAAGTCATGCGGTCAAGCTACAGCGATAACTCTAGTTGCCGGTGGCGCATCGCGTTCTGCCGATGAGATCTACTCGACCGGATGTGCGGCTTGTCATAATTCTGGAGTAGCTGGATCACCCGTTTTAGGCAATCAAGGTCAATGGGAGAATAGGCAAACCAAGGGCTATGAGATGCTTGTGGACAATGCATGGAACGGAATTAATGGAATGCCTGCGAAGGGATTATGTGCAGACTGCACCAAGGAAGAGATTGGCATGGCTGTGCAGTACATGTTGGATGCTATTTAACCTCACGCTCAGCTAGCTCTTTCTCTAAATTATCTATTCTTGCCTCAAGCTTCGTGGCTAAGGTTTCGAGTATTTGGTAATCTTGAGCCGTTACATATCCTTGAGACTTCACCAGCGCATCAAATTTTTCTTGCATCTCACCTTTCAGCACAGCGAACCCTGGTTTCCCAGTTGTATCAGCAAAATTAATAATCTTGTCTTGCACAATGCTCATAAATGCCTCCAATGTATCTTTATTAATCATGGTGTAATGATAGCAAGTTGGTAAATTGAGACCAATGGTTAAACTCAAGTGGAGGGCTCTCATCTAATTCCCAGGCTAGACCTTTAGAATTAAACCACATGGTGTTAATCCCAAGATTCTTTGCTCCCTGGATATCACACACGGGGTCATCTCCCACATGTAAAGTCTCAGAAAAATCTATTCCTGAGATTTGTTTGGCTGCTTTAAAATGAGCTGGATCAGGCTTGTTATTCTGAACATCAACCGATGAAAGGGAAAAATCAAATAAATGCCCAATGCCTAATTTATGAATATCTGCATTACCATTGGTGAGAACACCCAGGGCATAATTTTTTGAAAGAGCTTCTAGTGTTTCCAAAACCTCGTCAAAAAAAGTAACCTTATGACGCTCTCTAAGAAAGAATTTATATGCTTCCTCAACAAGCTGAGTTAATTCATTTTTATTGCTAATGTGGTTTTTGAGGTGGTGATGGATGGTTTGTTTTCTTAATAAGCCTAAGTCATATCTTAGCCTAGGATCATGCTTGATAAGCTCTCGCCTAATGCTCATAAAGTCCTCAAAGGTTCCCCAGTCAATCGCATGATTTATTCTGCTTCCAATCCATTTCCTAGAATTTTTTTCAGCATTCATAATGACACTTTTTATATCCCAAAAAGTATCGTCTAGATCAAAGGTAATAAGTTTAATTCTAGGCATTAGTCTTTGTTGCTCTTGGATGCGACTTTTCATAAATCTTAATAAGATGCTGATAATCTAATCGAGTGTATATTTGAGTGGTAGAAAGAGAGCTATGCCCTAGCAGCTCCTGAATACTTCTTAAATCTCCACTTGATTCAAGCAGGTGGGTCGCAAAACTGTGCCTCAGCATGTGAGGGTTTACCGGGGGCAAGCCCTGCATCAAGGCTAAGCTTTTAATTCTTTCCTGAACGCTCCTTGTAGAAATTCTTTTTCCTCTTAAATTTACAAACAAGGCTTCGTCTATAGTAGCGAGAGTTTTTCTTTTCTCAATCCATTGATTGATTGCTGATTGTGCAAAGCGGCCCACTGGCACAAGTCGAGTTTTTGATCCTTTGCCCAGAATCCTTAAAAAATCCTTAGACTCTTCAAAATCAGTTAAATTTACATTGACAGCCTCAGACACCCTGAGACCACTAGAGTAAATTAACTCAACAATGGCCATGTCTCTTATTTCCTGAATATTTTTAGGTTTAAAATTTAAAAGTTGCTCAACATCTTCGGGCGAAAGAACGCTTGGTAAATAGTTTGGAGATTTTGGGGAGCTCACCAACTCAAAAGGAGAGCTTCCAACCAAACCATTCTTAATTGCATAATTAAAAAATCCTTTAGCTGATGAGATATGCCTTTGTATGCTTCGTGCATTAATATTCTGCTCAAAAAGATTGGCAATCCACCCCAAGCATATTTCCTCACTTAACATTTGAAAGTTACTAGCATTCTGAGATTGAGCAAAATTTGAGAATTTAACCAAATCTCTCTGATAGGACTTTGTGGTGTTATTTGCCAGGCCTTTGATATTACCCAAGAAATCTAAGTAGTTAGAAATATTTTGAATGAGAAAATACTTCTTTTCACTCATACATCTTTTAATTCAATCACGCTGGCTATGACATCTCTAATATACTCAATAAAGGTAGTATCCCCGTCTCCTAAATACTTTGTTTGATCCTTCGAGCCAACCTTGAGAAGGCCAAATTTATTATTGAGTTTAAAGACACAGATCACGCCTGATAGCATTTCTCCCCCCCCAAACAAGTGCTGCATTTTTTCTTGAGAGAATGGGCCCATATGAATAGAGTTTTTATTCATTTCAAGCGAGGTGTCAGCCTCTAATTTCTGTATTTCCTTGTCTGAGGCTAGCTCTAGGCTACATTTATCAGCGCCAATTACGTCTTGAAAAAAACTTTCTACCGTTGTTTTGATAGCATGTAGGTCCTTGGCTTGAATTAGAGATAGGGTGAGAGTCTTGGATTTAAGAAAGAGATCCTCGTTGTCTTGGCCTGTTGAAACAAAGCTGGTCAGCATGTCCATTAATCTTGTTTGCTCATCTCTCAAGCGCCGTACCTGCATCTCTAAAAGAGAGGATGCACCGCCGATATCATGTTTGAAGCTTAGCTCACCGACCAAGGACTCTCTGGAAAGAAAGAAATCTGTATTTTCTAACAGATAAAGCTCTACTTCTTTTGATGTTAATTTTTTGTCCATATGCCCTCGCAAATACATTCAGCTGGCCCAGTCATTTCAAGCTTATCACCCACAATCCTTAACGAGATAGAACCCCCTGCAGAATTTACAGTGAGTTTTTTATTTTTCTTAAGGTGCAGGCTTGCAACCGCGGCAGAAGCTGATCCGCAGGATAAAGTTTCTCCTGCGCCAGCCTCATTTGTTCTTAATGATAGGCCGCCTAACGTTTTCTTAAATAAAGATATATTCATATCTTTAAAGAAAATTCTTTTTCTAAGCTGCGCACATAGGCTCGAAAGATCATAGCTTTCTTTTTTATTCACCTTAATCAGTAGATGGTAATTTCCCGCATTGACGCACATAGCATTTGTGATGCTATATTTTTCTAAATGTCTTTTCTCCATTTTTGGAATTTCTTCCAAGGCTGGCAATGCAATGATTGCTTTAACTAATTTAGACTTAGTGGGTAGAATTTCTATGTCTCGAGATTTTGTTCCAAGGGTAATGGCTTTTTTGGGCAGCAAGCGCTCCTCCCAAACAAACGCTCCAACAGAGCGAACTCCATTTAGGCACATACTAGCCTCCGAGCCATCAGTATTAAAAAATCTAATATACAAATCATGATGTGCTTTTTTTGGAGGATTAATAGTAATCAACTGATCAAAACCAATGCCTGTTTTCCGATTGCCCATTTTAATTATTTGAGCCTTGGTTAGAGGTTGAGGCTTTGTAAGATTCTCAATTACAATAAAATCATTGCCATTGCCATGCATCTTTTTAAACTTAATCATCAAGCCCTTCCTCTAGTGCTGTTAGATCTGATAAATGCTCCCTTCTTCTGATCAAACTAAACTGATCTTTATCTACTAGGATTTCTGGAGCCCTTGTGCGTGAATTATAGTTTGAGCTCATGACAAAACCATATGCTCCAACAGTTCTAATAGCCAGCAAGTCACCTTCACCCGCACTGAGTGATACATTTTTTGCTAGAAAATCACCCGTCTCACATATCGGCCCAACAACATTATAGTTTTGTAGCATGTTGCTATTTTTTTGAACCTGCCACACCTCATGATGCGCTTGATACAAGGCAGGACGCAGCAAATCATTCATAGCTGCATCAGTAATAAGAAATGCATCTTTTTCATACTCTACTTTTGCAAGCATCACCCCTGCGTTTGCAGAGATGGATCGACCAGGCTCCACAATCAACCTTTCTGATCTACCTTTAAAGATTGTTTCATAGGATTGAATTAACTCATGAGGCTCGATAGTTTCTTCGTTAACATAGGTGACTCCAAGTCCACCCCCCATATCTATGAAATCTAATGTAGCTCCCAATGCTTCTACCTCACAAAGCATCTTTAATGACTGGTGAGCAGCCTCTTCAAATTTTTGAAGCTCTGTAATTTGTGACCCAATATGACAAGTCAGCCCAACCATCTGAAGATTTTTGCTTCTAATACAGTGCTTAGCTAGCTCAAGCGCATCCTCAATGCTCACCCCAAACTTATCAGATTTCCTACCTGTTTTAGTGAACTCATGGACCCCAGCATCTACCCCTGGATTAAATCTAATGGCAATGGGTGCAATTTTTTGCATGCTAGATGCAACGCTTTCAAGTCGCATGAGCTCGCTTTTAGATTCAATATTAAAAGATAAGATTCCATTGTTAATGCCAGCAGCCATTTCAACTTCAGACTTTCCCACGCCTGAAAAAATAATTTTTTGAGGATCCGCGCCAGCTAATAGAGCTCGATGAAGCTCTCCACCAGAAACTATATCAAAGCCACAACCGCAGTCCTTCAGTACCTTTAAGATTGAGATATTTGAAAGCGCTTTGACAGAAAAACACACTAATCCACTCATCGCACTAAAGGAGTCTGTGTATGCCTTAGCATGTCTCTCAAGCGTAGCGCGAGAGTATACATATGCTGGGGTTCCATGCTGTTCAGCAATATCTTTGAGAGATACCTCTTCTGCAAAGAGCTCATCTTGTTTGTAATTAAAGTAATCCATATTTAAGCTATAGAATCATTGCCAAAATATATGAGGGGATAGGAGCTTTCATTCCGCAGCTTGCGGTTACCAGGCTAATAGTTGCTAGAATAAAAAAAAGGCGAATTTTCATTCGCCTATTATGATTAATTAAAGAGAAAAAAACTAATTATTAGTATTTGTATTCCTCTTCTTTGAATGGGCCATCTACTGGCACATTAATATAAGCAGCTTGCTCTGAGGTCAGCTTAGTAATTGTTCCACCAAACCCTTCAACCATAAGCTGGGCAACCTCTTCATCTAATTTCTTGGGAAGAACCGTCACAGAGATCATTTCATTTTTCTTATCCTCATCGTTGATGCTTGCAAAGCCTTGACGATATAGATGCATTTGAGCCAAAACCTGGTTTGCAAAGGAGCCATCCATAATTCTGCTCGGGTGGCCTGTAGCATTTCCTAGATTAACAAGCCTGCCTTCAGATAATAAAAGAATATAATTTCTGCTTCGAAGATCTGGAGTTTCATTTGGAGCAGTGTCTCTAAACACTCGGTGTACTTGAGGCTTAATTTCTTCCCAGTACCATTTATCTCTCATGAAAGCCGTGTCTATCTCATTATCAAAATGACCAATATTGCAGACTACCGCAGTATTTTTTAATGATCTAAGCATAGCCTCATCACATACATTAACATTACCAGTGGTGGTCACTATTAGATCGGTGTCTCCTAGGAGTTGAGTATTAATATCTTTGATATCTCTAGTTACTAAGCCATTGTTATAAGTTGAGACAACTTCAAAACCATCCATGCAAGCTTGCATTGCGCAGATTGGATCTGTTTCTGCAATTCTTACGATCATCCCCTCGCTTGCAAGACCAAGAGCCGAACCTTTCCCAACATCACCATAACCAATTACCAAAGCTTTTTTTGAAGCAAGGAACATATCTGTTGCTCTTTTAATTCCATCGCTAAGACTATGTCTGCAGCCATACTTATTATCATTTTTAGATTTAGTGACAGAATCATTCACATTGATTGCAGGAACTTTCAAGGTATTAGCTGCAAGCATAGCTTTTAATCTATGAACCCCAGTAGTAGTTTCTTCTGAGATTCCATGAATAGATTCCAGCATTTCAGGATATTTAGTGTGAACCATGTGAGTTAAGTCACCACCATCATCTAAAATCATGTTTGCATCCCAAGGCTGACCGTCCGCGAGAATAGTTTGTTCTATACACCACTCAAACTCTTCCTCTGTTTGACCCTTCCAAGCAAAAATAGGAATACCCGCTGCTGCCATTGCTGCTGCAGCATGCTCTTGAGTTGAAAAGATATTGCAGCCAGACCAGCGTAATTCAGCGCCAAGATCCTTTAGAGTTTCCATTAGAACAGCTGTTTGTATGGTCATATGGATACAACCCATAATTTTTGCACCTTTCAAAGGCTGAGAATCTCTATATTTATCTCTTAATGCCATTAATGCTGGCATCTCATTTTCTGCAAGAGAAATCTCTCTCCTGCCAAAATCAGCTTGAGTAATATCTGCTACTTTATAGTCATTTTCCATTATTTATTCCCATGATATTTTGTGAGCATTTTACACAAAAAATGGGTGCAAGCGCATTGTTTTAGTTAACGTTAGATCAAGTTACTGAGCAATAACAGCCGCTTTGTCTGTTTTTTCCCAGGTTAAATCAATATCCGATCTTCCAAAGTGACCATATGCAGCGGTCGGAAGGTAGATTGGCCTTTTTAGATCCAGCATATTAATTAAGTTTTTTGGTCTAAGATCAAAATGTTCCTCAACTAATTGCTCAATCGCTTCTTTAGAAATTTTTTCACTGTTGAATGTATTAACATTGATAGAGGTTGGTTTGGCAACCCCGATCGCATATGAGACCTGAATCTCACACCAATCAGCAAGACCAGCAGCCACAATATTTTTTGCAACATATCGCGCAGCATAGGCAGCAGACCTGTCAACCTTTGATGGGTCTTTCCCAGAGAAAGCGCCCCCACCATGTCGCGCCATTCCACCGTAAGTGTCAACAATAATTTTTCTTCCCGTGAGACCGCAGTCACCAACTGGCCCGCCAATCACAAATTTTCCTGTTGGATTAATATAGATTTTTGTGGAATCAAGGATCCATTCTCCAGGAACAACAGGCCTGATAATTTTTTCCATGACTTCAGATTTAATTTCTTCTTGGGAGACATCTTCATCATGCTGTGTTGATAAGACAATTGCCGAAAGACCTTTGATAGTCTTGCCGTTATCATCATAAATCACACTGACCTGGCTTTTAGCATCTGGTCTTAACCATGAAATTTCGCCACTCTTCATTGCATCAGCCTGCCTTTTTACCAACTTGTGCGATAAGTCTATTGGAAGCGGCATTAATGATTCTGTTTCTTTGCAAGCGTAGCCAAACATTAAACCCTGATCCCCAGCGCCTTGCTCCAAATCTTCACCCTCGCCCTCATTGACTCCCCGGGCAATATCCGGAGATTGCTGAAAGACTAGGTTCGTAAACTCACAAGTATTACCGTTAAAGCCATAGGCATCATCATTGTAGCCGATATCATTAATGGTTTTTCTCACTATAGGCTCAAGGTCTGGATTTCCATTAGAGGTTATTTCTCCAGCGATAAAGACCATATTATTTTTTATCATTGTCTCGCAGGCCACTCGACTATTTGGATCTTCTGCCAGGTATGCATCTAGGATCGCATCAGAAATTTGATCAGCCACTTTATCAGGGTGACCCCCAGATACCGACTCAGATGTAAATATATAACTCATAGTATTCTCCTTTATTTATATGGTTAGTTCAGATTCAATGTTTGGACTCATATTTTTCATTACTTTTCTATATGCATTGTTAAAATCCGATTTCATTGAATATTTTTTTTAAAAGCGATGATTGATTTAGGGTATAAAAATGAAAATTATTAATGCCCATTGCCTGGAGGTCTTCGAGCTGCTGAATGCATATTTTAATGGATGCCTGCTCATTTTTTTGTGGATCCTCCGAGAATTGACCAATGATTTCTGGGGGAATTTTAATGCCACATCTTTCTGCCATGCTGCAAAGACTAGCAATGTTATAAATAGGCATAATTCCTGCTGTGAGATCATTTTGAATATTTTGATCCTTGATTGCATCTACGAGCCTTTGATACTCATGCATTGAAAAGCAAAATTGGGAAATAGATTGCCTAGAGCCTGCAAGTGTTTTGTCTTTTAAAAGCCTTACATCAAAATCAAATCCCTTAGAGTCAGGGTGAGGTTCGGGATAAGCTGAAACAAAAACTTCCATCTTTTTCTTTGCAAGAAAATCTACAAACTCAGCGGTATTTTGAAAACCATCTTGATGAGCAATAAAGCTACCTTCAGCCACATCCCCTCTAAGTGCAACAATTTTTGTGACGCCCATGGAGCTAAATTCATCCACAATAAAGCTTAATTCTTGTTTGCTTTTTCCAACCAAAGTTAAGTGTGCGACAACCTCCACATCAACGCTCTCTTTAAAAGCTTTAATGAGCCCCACACTTTTTTCTTGCGAGCTTCCAAGAGCTCCATAAGTGATAGATATAAATCTTGGCCCAAAGTTACTCAGCAAAGAATATTCTTCGATAATTTTTTGATAATTCAAATCCTTTGGAGGATAGAATTCATACGAAATTTTCATTTTCACCTTTTGAAAGAGGGGATCCAACTTAGCAGTTTAAGCATGCAAGAAGGAGCAAATCACTAATATATTGGGATATTAACTTTTTTACCAATTTATCACAATTATATGTGTTAAAAATCATAGAGCCATATTATGATTATTTTTTCCTAAATAATCTTGCTCATCATGCATAAAGATCTAGCTAATGCCATAAGATTTCTCTCTATCGATGCCGTTCAGGCTGCTAAATCAGGGCATCCTGGAATGCCAATGGGTATGGCAGATATTGCCGTCGCTCTCTGGAAATATAATTTAAAACATAACCCAAAAAATCCTACTTGGTTTAATAGAGATAGATTTGTTCTCTCAAATGGGCATGGGTCAATGCTGCTGTACAGTCTTTTGCACTTAACAGGTTATAACCTTTCAATTAATGATCTTAAAAACTTCAGGCAACTTGGCTCTAAAACCCCTGGACATCCAGAGCTAGACTTAAATATTGGTATTGAGACAACAACAGGCCCGCTTGGCCAAGGACTTGGAAATGCTGTTGGAATGGCGC
Source organism: Proteobacteria bacterium UBA3413 (assembly GCA_002358345.1). Classification (GTDB taxonomy): domain Bacteria; phylum Pseudomonadota; class Gammaproteobacteria; order Magnimaribacterales; family D2472; genus D2472. The sequence continues at coordinate 50,359 of DEOR01000013.1, forward strand.
TTGCAGAAAAAATGCTTGCAGCAAGGTTTAATAAATCTGAGGACTTAAGCCCAATTGACCACCACACTTATACTTTTTTGGGTGACGGCTGTTTGATGGAAGGGATTTCTCACGAAGTATGCTCATTTGCTGGAACACATGGCCTAGGCAAGCTCATTTGTTTTTATGATCAAAATGGAATTTCAATTGATGGAGAGATCTCCGATTGGTTTACTGATAATACGGTTCAAAGATTTGAAAGTTACAACTGGCAAGTCATTGAGGTAGATGGTCATGATGTTGAGCAAATACTTGAGGCGATTAAGGCAGCAAAGTCTAACTTAACCCAGCCAACCCTTATATGCTGCAAAACAATAATCGGTTTTGGCTCACCAAATAAAGGGGGGACTTCGAGCATTCATGGGTCACCGCTTGGCGATGATGAAATACAGAGCACAAGAGCTCAACTAGGTTGGCCCCATTCACCCTTTGAAATACCTGAAAGCATTAACTCTGAGTGGAATATGTGCAATGAAGGCGAACAAGTGAATGCGCAATGGGATGAACTCATGATTCAATACGCTCACTCTCACCCAGCAGAGCATGCAGAACTAGAGAGGTTGATTCTTGGAAACCTACCAGAAGATTACAGCCAATCGTTTGATGCATTTGTAGCCCAGTTGCGCACAGAAGAAAATAAAGATATTGCCACCAGGAAAGCGTCAGAAATTTGCTTAAACTTCTTTTGCCAAAAACTTCCAGAGCTTACAGGAGGATCTGCAGATCTGAAGGGCTCAAATAATACTTTTTCAAAGGCCAGCACAGATTTGCTGCCTACAAATCCGAGAGGCAATCACATTTTTTGGGGTGTTCGAGAATTTGGGATGACAGCAATGATGAATGGCATGCTCCTTCATGGCGGCTTAAAGCCATATGGGGGCACTTTTTTAGTATTTATGGACTATGCTAGGAATGCTGTGCGACTAGCAGCTCTAATGGGCATACCGAATATTTTTGTTTACACCCATGATTCCATTGGCTTGGGTGAAGATGGCCCCACCCATCAACCTGTAGAGCACTTAGTGACCTTACGGGCTACACCAAATTTACATAACTGGAGACCAGCAGATATTATTGAGACTGCAGTTGCTTGGAATGAATCCATTACATCTAAATCAACTCCTCACAGCCTCATCCTATCTAGACAAAATCTTCCGTTTGTAGAAAGAACGGATGAACAGATTGGCTCGATCCATAGGGGTGGTTACACATTAAGCCACGATGAAGGCGCACAACTTACTTTGATTGCTTCGGGCAGTGAATTACAACTCATATTGTCTGCAGCAGCTGAGCTGGCGACAGCTGGAATCAAGACCAATGTCGTGTCTATGCCCTGCTTAGATAAATTTTATTCTCAGTCAGAGGCTTACCGACATTCTATTATTAAACCTAGCTCTCCCAAGCTGATTGTAGAGGCTCTTCATTCTGCTTCTTGGCACGGCCTTGCCAATCTTGATGATGTGGTAATTGGCATTGACACCTTTGGAGAAAGTGCCCCTGCCTCAGATTTAATGAATAAATTCGGCTTTACGGTTGAAAATGTTTTAGCTGAGGCAAAAAAACTTATTAAACAATGAGAACATTAACCAATTTTACCGTTGAGAATAAAACAGTTGCTCTGAGAGTTGATTTAAATGTCCCGATCCAAGAGGGGCAGATTTTAGATGATGCTAGAATCACAGCGATTCTTCCCACCGTGAAATATCTTCTTTTGCAGAATGCAAAAATTATACTAATTTCACATTTTGGTCGTCCAAAAGCAGGATGTTTTGACCTAAAATTTTCTCTTCAGCCAATTGCTAAAAAATTAAGCGAGTTATTAAATCTAGAGGTACCTTTGATCTCCTCTATCGCGAATGCTAATTTTCAAAGCCCGATCTCATTATTAGAAAATATAAGATTTTTAGCTGGCGAGCTTGAAAATGATTTAGATCTTGCTCAACGTCTTGGGGCAATGGCAGAGGTGTATGTATTCGATGCATTTGGTGCATCTCACAGAGAACATGCTTCCACTTATGGGGCAATTCAACATGCTGCTGTTTCATGTGCTGGCTTGCTCTTAGAAACAGAAACCACAGCTCTGTCGAGAGCTACTAACTCTCTTGATAAGCCGGTCCTATCAATTGTAGGGGGGTCAAAAGTTTCTTCTAAGCTTGAGGTTATTAAAAATCTTAGCCGCCTGTCTGACAATATTATTACTGGCGGAGGTATTACGAATACCTTTCTTAAAGCAAAAGGTTTTAATATTGGCAACTCTCTATTTGAAGACTCTATGCTATTAGAGGCAAAAAATTTATTGAGCACAGCAAATATTTATTTACCCAGCAAGGTGGTGGTAGGCTCTAATATTAATTCTACAGAATCCAGAGAATGCGATGTAACCTGTGTTCAGGATCATGAAATGATTCTTGATCAGGTGGTTGATGATCAAGCATTAACTTTGATCTCTCAGGCAAAACAAATTATTTGGAATGGCCCCATTGGAGTGTTTGAGAACAATGCTTTTGCTCATGGCACGCAGCAGCTAGCAGAAGCTATTGCCCAATCTTCTGCTTTCAGCTTGGCTGGCGGAGGAGAAACCTTACTTGCAATTAAAATGTTCATTAATAAAGACGATATTTCATATTGCTCAACCGGGGGCGGCGCTTTCCTTGAATTTATGGAAGGAAAAGAGCTACCATCACTATCAGCATTAGGCTATAAATAGATAATAAGAGGAAAAAGCATGCCATTAAACACACTAGAAGAGATTGCAACATTCATCGTCGCGGACGGAAAGGGTATTCTTGCAGCTGACGAAAGCAACCCAACGTGCGGAAAAAGGTTTGACTCCATTGGTGTTGAGTCCTCAGAGTTAAACCGCAGAGACTATCGAGAGATGCTTTTTAGAGCTAATGGTATGAAAGGTAATATTGGCGGAGTTATTTTATTTGATGAGACTATTAGACAGACAGCAGAAGATGGGACATCTCTAGTTCAGGTAATCATGGGTCAAGGCGCATTGCCGGGTATTAAAGTAGATCAAGGGCTTCAACCCTTAAGTGATTCACCTGATGAAACTTTAACGCAAGGGCTTGATGGTTTAAATGAAAGATGTGCCGAGTATTTTCAATTAGGCGCTAAATTTACAAAGTGGAGAGCCGTAATTAAAATTGATGGTGAGCTCCCTTCAGCTGCGTGTATTGAAAGCAATATGCAAGCGTTAGCAGATTATGCAAAAATTGTTCAAGATAATAATATGGTTCCAATGGTGGAGCCAGAAGTACTAATGGACGGCAATCATTCTATCGAGAGATGTTATGAAGTTTCAAGCGCTGCATTAAAAGCACTATTTGCTTCTTTGGCTAAAAATGATGTCAATATACAGGGCACTATCTTAAAGCCTAATATGGTCACCGCAGGTTCTTTGTGTGAATCACAAGCCTCAGTTCAAGAGGTCGCAGAAATGACAGTGCGCTGCCTTCAAGAAAATGTGCCTGCTGATTTGCCTGGTATTACTTTTTTGTCTGGCGGACAATCAGAGATAAATGCAACAGCTCACCTTGATGCGATGAATAAAATTGGTGGCTTTCCTTGGAAGCTTAGCTTTTCATATGGGCGCGCACTTCAACAAGCAGCATTAAAGACCTGGTTAGGAAAGTCAGAAAACATCCTAGATGCGCAGGCAGTTTTTTCTCATAGAGCTTTAATGAATAAACTTGCAGCAGAAGGAGCTTGGAGCTCAGACAAGGAACTCAATTAATTTTCATTGCAAGCTATAGTCCAACGCGTCTCATCGGCTGAAATATATATCCAAGATCAGCTCCATGCAAGAATTGAAAGAGGTCTTTTAGCATTCGTGTGCTTTGAATCTGACGATTCAAATGAGGCCATTGATAAATTTATTAATAAAATAGAAAATTTTTACTTTTTTGAAGATGATAGCAACGTAATGTCTACTAGTTTGAAGGAGATAGATGCAGAGTTGATGATAGTCAGTCAGTTTACTCTTGCAGGAGTAACCAGCAGGGGAAACAAACCAAGCTTCCATAAGGCGGCCCCCACAGCGTTGGCTTTGACGCTATATAATGAATTAATGACCAAGCTGACTCACACATCCATTAA